>JAFAKN010000203.1 GCA_019235415.1 Alphaproteobacteria bacterium | reverse complement strand
CAGGTACATCGGTGCCATGCCGCCGACAGATTTGGACGAACACAGCATGTCGATCGGGGTGTCCACGGCCGTGACCAACGCCATGAGGGCGAAGGTCGGCGCGGCCAACAGCGAGAGGCAGTCGGCCGCGCCGAACAGAGCGGGCTTTTTCGGGGGGCTCATCGACCGCAGCAGGAGGCGGCCGCCTTTTCAGCCCTAGGGGCAGCCGGCGCCGGCTCATAACGGTCGTGGTGGCGGACCCAGGCCATGGTGAAGTCGAGCGTGGCTTCGTCGCGGCCCTTCGGCGTGAGGTCGAGCAGCCGGTAGGTGTGCATCATCACCTCCACGCCGCGGCCCCAGGTCGAGTAGGTGTGGAAGACCTCGCCCGCATCATCCTTGTAGAAGACGCTGACGCCCGGCATCTCCTCGCCCGGCGGGGTGCCGCCGAAATTATAGTGCGCCTCGCCGCTTGCCCTCTCCTCGGCCGTGAAGGTGACGCCGAAATCGCGATTGAAGTCGGTGCCGTGCGAGGACACCCACCTGAACCGCCAGCCCATGCGCTTCTTGAAGCGCTCGATCTCGTCGAGCGGCGCGCGCGAGACGGCGACGAAGGCCGTGTCACGCGCCGCCAGGTGAAGCAGCGTGGCATCGGTGTGGTCGGCCATGTAGGAGCAGCTCTTGCAGCCCTGCTCCCAGCCCGGGGCCAGCATGAAATGCTGCATCACGAGCTGGTGGCGGCCGTCGAACAGATCGGCGAGGGGCCGCCGGCCATCGGGCGTGTCGAACAGGACGTTTTTCTCCATCCGCACCCACGGCAGCGCGCGGCGCTCGCGAGCGACTTGGTCGCCGAGCCTCGTCAGCTCCTTCTCGCGCTCGAGCAGCGCTTTGCGGGCGGCGAGCCACTCGGCCCGGCTCATGACGGGATGCGCGGCGGGGCGATCGGTCGATTTGGCAATCACGGTGTCCATGGCGTGCTCCTGCTGTCAGAGGTCATCGGTCACGGATAGAGTTGGGCAGAATGGCCGAACGGTGGGAGTTACAAGTTTGGCGGGATTCGCATGGACTCGCTGATCACCGCGGCAGCGCGCGCGCTGGCCGCCGGTGATCCGCTCGGCGCCCTGAACCGGGTCGCGCTGCGTGACGATGCCCCGGCTCTGGCGCTGCGCGGCATCGCCATGGCCCAGCTCGGCGATCTTTTGCGCGCGAAGGCCCTGGTGAAGCGGGCGGCGCGCGCCTTCGGACCCCGCGAGGCGGTGGCCCGGGCTCGCTGCGTGGTCGCCGAGGCCGAGATTGCGCTCGCCGCGCGCGAGCTCAACTGGCCGCTGGCAGCGCTCGAGGCGGCGAGAGCGACGCTCGAGCGGCATGGCGACACGCTGAATGCCGCCCATGCGCACTACCTGCAGGTTCGACGCCTGCTGCTGCTCGGCCGTCTCGACGAGGCCGAGCGCGCGCTTGGCCTGATCGACGCCGCACCGCTCCCGCCGGCCTCCCGGGCCGCGCACGCACTGATGGTGGCAGGCATTGCGATGCGCCGCCTGCGCACGAGGACCGCACGCTCGGCTCTCGACCGCGCGCAGCACGCCGCCGACTTGGCGGGCATCCCCGCGCTGCGCGCCGAGGTCGAAAGCGCCCAGCTCCTGCTCGACACGCCGGCGGCGCGGCTCCTGTCGGGCGGCGCGGAGCGCCCGATCCTGCTGGAAGAGGTCGAGGCATTGCAGGCGTCGAAGGCGTTGGTCGTCGACGCCTGTCGCAACGTCGTGCGCCAGGGCCGAACGACGGTTTCGCTTACCGGCCGGCCGGTCCTGTTCAAGCTCGCCCGGACGCTGGCCGAAGCCTGGCCCGCCGATGCGGCGCGCGAGGCGCTGCTCGAGCGCGCGTTCGGCGCGCGGCACATCGACGAATCGCACCGCGCGCGGCTGCGGGTCGAGGTCGGACGCCTGCGCGCCAAGCTCAGGCCACTGGCCGACATAAACGCGACGGTGGACGGCTTTGCACTCAGCCCGCGCGACAGCGGCGAGGTCGTGGTGCTGGCGCGACCGGTCGAGGAGCCGCAAGGCGACGTGCTTGCCCTGCTCACCGACGGCGAAGCCTGGTCGAGCTCCGCCCTCGCTTTGGTGCTCGGCGCCAGCCAGCGCACCGTGCAGCGCGCGCTCGATCAGCTGGCGGCGGCGGGCAAGGTGCAGGCATTCGGTCGCGGCCGAGCGCGCCGCTGGGTAACGACGCCGATGCCGGGATTCACGACGACCTTGTTACTCCCCGCGCCCCTCCCGGGGGATTAGGTTTCGGGCGACAAACACTGTCATCCCGAGCGCAGCGAGGGATCCTTAAGGCCGCAGGAAGGATTCCTCGCTCCGCTCGGGATGACAGGCAGCTGCAAGGATGAACCCCATGGCCACGTCACCCGCCGAGATCGTCCGTGAATACGGGCCGTTTGCCGAAGTCCAGAACATAGGCGGCCTCACGTTCGACGGAGCGCACGTCTGGTTCGCGTCCGGCGACCGGATCAACGCCCTCGATCCCGCGAGCGGGCTGATCATGCGCGCGATCGAGACCGGCGCCACGGCGGGAACGGCGTTCGACGGCAAGCACCTGTTTCAGATCTTCGAAAGAAGCATCAAGAAGATCGATCCGCAGACCGGTCGGGTGCTCGGCACCATCCCGGCGCCCGGCGACGGCGGCGACTCCGGCTTGGCGTGGGCCGAGGGCACGCTGTGGGTCGGCCAGCATCGCGGCCGCAAGGTCCATCAGATCGATCCCGAGACCGGCCGCATCTTGCGCACCATCGATTCCAACCGCTTCGTCACCGGCGTCACCTGGGTCGACGGCGAGCTGTGGCACGGCACCTGGGAAGGCGAAGAAAGCGAGCTGCGGCGCATCGATCCGGTGTCCGGCAAAGTCCAGGAACGCCTCGCGATGCCGCCCGGCACAGGACTGTCGGGACTCGAGTCCGATGGCGCCGACCGGTTCTTCTGCGGCGGCGGACGCAGCGGCAAGGTACGCGTCGTGCGCCGGCCGCGGCGCGGCGCTGCGGCCAACGGCGATTAAAAGAGACCACCGACGGCGCCAAGCTTCGCGTATTGGCAAACGCCCCGGCAGCGCCTTCTTCGCCGTGTTAAGGTTATGCCGGTGTTTGCGATGGAACCGGCATGCGCCCGTTGCTGAACATTGCCCTTGCCCTGGCAGTGCTTGCGGCAAGCCCTGGCGTCGCTGTCGCCGAGGTGCCGCATGACCCTGCTCCAGCACAGGGCATGGTTGCCGCGCTCCCGCCGTCGCAGACGACGGATCATTCGATCGACCTGCACGGCCGCACCGTCTCCTACCAGGCTCGCGCCGGCGCCCTGTCGCTCCCAGGCGGCGACGGCACTGTCACAGCCGAAGTCTTCTATGTTGCCTATTCGGCTCACCCCGAAATGTCATCGCAAGACCGGCAACGCCCCATAACCTTCGTTTTCAACGGCGGTCCGGGCGCCGCTTCAGCCTTTCTTCACCTCGGCGCCCTCGGCCCTCGCATCGTCGAAACCGGCGCCGCAGGACTGATCGCTCCCGCGCACAAGCTCGTCGACAATCCCGACACCTGGCTCGACATCACCGACCTCGTCTTCGTCGATCCGGTTGGAACGGGCTACAGCCGCGAAGCGGCCGGCCGGCAGACGCAAAGCTTCTGGGGCGTGCAGCAGGACACCGCCTCGATGGCGGCTTTCATCCGGCTCTATCTCGCCGAAACCGGACGCACCGGGTCGCCGGTGTTCCTGGTGGGCGAGAGCTATGGCGGCTTTCGCGCCGCGTTGCTCGCGCGGACCTTGCAGCAGGACGCCGGCCTGCGCCCCGCCGGCATCGTGCTGATTTCGCCGGCTCTCGAATTCATGCTGGTGCGGCCTGACGAGTTCGACCTGCTGCATCTGGCGCTCGAGCTTCCCTCGCTCGCGGCGGTGCGCCTGCAACATGACGGTGTGGCCGGGCCGGCCTTTCAGCAACGCCTGTCGGAGGTCGAACGCTTCGCGCTCGGCGACTATCTCGTGGCCCTCACCAGCGGATTGGAGCACGGCGGCGGCCTGGCAAGCGAGCGCGTGGCGCAATTCACCGGCCTTCCGATCGACCTCGTGCAGCGTCGCTTCGCCCGCATTTCGACTCGCCTGTTCGCCAAGGAGTTCGCCCGCGCACGAGGCAACGTGCTCAGCCTCTATGATGGCACCATCGAAACGCCGGACGTCGCGCCCCACCGGGCGCAGCTGGTCGGCCCCGATCCGATCCTCGACCGCGGCGCGACATTGCTCACGTCGGCGTTCGTCGGATACGCCGGCGACGAGCTGAACTTCCACACGACGATGTCCTATCGGCTGTTGAACGGCGAGGCGAGCCGCCACTGGGACTACGGGACCGGGCCCTCGCGCCAAGGCTATGCCGGCGCGATGGACGACCTGCAACGCGCGCGGGCGGCGACTCCGGCGATGCGCGTGCTCATGGTCAACGGCTATACCGACCTCGTCACGCCTTACATGACCGCGCGCTATCTCGTGGGCCAGGTGCGCACCATCCCGGGCGCAACTCCCATCCGTCTCGAGGTGCTGCGCGGCGGCCACATGATGTACTTCAGGCCGGACAGCCGCCACGCCCTGAAGCAGTCAGCGATCGAGCTCTATCGCCCAGCCGCGGACCTACCCCAATAGAAACGCCGTCAGCACGCGCCGGAACTCCTCGGCATGGATGTTGGGAAAGAAGTGCCCCCCGTCGGGCAGGACGTAGGCGCGGGCCTGCGGAATCAGCCGCACCAGCTCTTCCGTGAAGTAGAGCGGCGTCACCATGTCGTCGCGGGCGACGATCGCGAGGGTCGGCGCGCGCACGCGCTGCAGGTCGGCACGCCGGTCGTGCGCGACGATGGCGGCGATGCGCGACAGCACGATTTCCGGCACGGGGATGGCCTCGTTCGCCTTGGCTGCCGCCGCGTCGAGATCGGCGGCGTGGTCCCTGATCCAGGGCGGCATGTTGAGCGACAGCGCGCTCGCCTTCACGTAGGCGGTCGGCCCGAGCTCCCTCAGGATCTCGGCGCGCACCTCGAACAGGCGACGGAAGAAGGCGTCGGTCTTGGCCCAGGTCGCGCTCAGCACCAGCCGGTCGATCCGCTCGCCGTGCTCGATCGCCAGCACCTGGCCCATGGCGCCGCCGGTCGAGTGCCCGCACCAGTGCACTTTGTCGAAGCCCAGCCCCTCGATCAGCTGCAGCGCGTCGTCGGCCATCTGCGCGACGCTGTACGCGATGCGCGACAGCGTGCTGCGCGCCGTGCCGCGGTGATCGTGCAGCACCACGGTGAAGTGCTCCGCGAGCTCGGGCACGTTGGGCATCCAGAATCGCGAATCACCACCGAGGCCCGGCACGAGGAACAATGGCGGGCCGCTGCCGTGCGTCTCGTAGTAGAGTTCGGCGCCGTCTTTCAGCTTGAAGTGCGGCATTGCACGCTCTCCCCTTTTGCTTATGGTGCGCCCCGGAGGTAAGCGCACGATGAAGCCTCTGTCGATTGTCGCGTTGGCCGTGTTGCTGGCCGGCTGCGCCCAGGCGCCGCAACGGATCGCGACCGTGATCCCGCGGCCGCCGCCCGACAATCCGACGCCGACCGGCATCGCGTATCTGTGCGACGGCGCCAAGGAAATTGCCGTGGTCTACGCCAAGAACCGCGCCTCGGTGACGTTCGGCGGCAAGACCTGGCGCATGGAGTACACACCGTCGAGCAACGGCTTTCGCTATGCCGACACCACCAACGAATGGGCCGGCCAGGACGATCTCGCGACCCTGCGCGAGCTCGGCACCAACCGCCCGCTCGCCTTCAACTGCCATCCGACGCGACGGACGACATGACCGCTGTCATCCCGAGCGCAGCGAGAGATCCTTAAGGCAACAGAAAAGATCCCTCGCTGCGCTCGGGATGACAGAGTGAGTCACGTCGACACAGCCAGCCACAGCTTGATGCCGTAGCCGACGAACGCCGTGACGCCGACGCCGGCGGCCCACAGGCCGGCGAACCACAGCCACTGCCGCGGCGTTGGCATCAGTGGTAGCCGTCTTGCCGCGTCTTGCCGCGGAACACCCAGTAGGAGAAGCCGGTGTAGGTCAGGATGATCGGCACGATGACCAGCGCGCCGGGCAGCATGAACAGCAAGCTGGCGTCGGGCGCAGCGGCCTGCCAGATCGTGATCTTGGGCGGCACGACGTGGGGGAACAGGCTGATGCCGAGCCCCGCCAGGGTCAACGTGAAGATCGCGAGCACCATCAGGAACGGCGTCACGTGGTGGCGCCGCCGCAGGCCGAGGAACAGCACGAAGCTCGCGATGGCGACCAGGAGCGGCACCTGCGCGGTGTACAGCACCTGCGGAAAGGCGAACCAGCGCTGCCAATAGACGGCGCTCAGGTACGGCGTGACGGCACTAATAAGCGCCAGCGCGACCAGCGTGCCGACGGCAAGCGGCACGGCGAGCCGATAGGAGCGCGCCTGCAGCGTGCCTTCGGTCTTCATGATCAGCCAGGTTGCGCCGAGCAGAGCATAGGCGCAGACGAGGCTCACGCCGACCAGCAAGCTGAACGGCGTCAGCCAGTCGAACCAGCCGCCGGCATAGACGCGGCTGTCGACGGCGATGCCCTGCAGCAAGGCGCCGAGCGTGATGCCCTGCGCCAGCCCCGCGACGGTCGAGCCGAGGCTGAAGGCGAAATCCCAGTAGCGGCGATGGCCGGGATCGCGCGCGCGGAATTCGAAGGCGACGCCGCGGAAGATCAGCGCCAGCAGCATGGCGACGATCGGCGCGTAAAGCGCGGAGAAGATCGTGCCGTAGGCCAGCGGAAAGGCGGCCAGCAGGCCGCCGCCGCCCAGCACCAGCCAGGTCTCGTTGCCATCCCACACCGGCGCGATGCTGTTCATCGCGGTGTCGCGCTCGAGGCCGGGCGGGATGAACGAGAACATGATGCCGATGCCGAGGTCGAAGCCGTCCATCACGACGTAGGCGAAGATCGCGAAGGCGATGATGAAGGCCCAGATGGTGGGGAGATCGAGCGCGAGCATGGTCAACTTCCTCCACCCTTCGCGGCGGCGCTCGATGGCACGGCGGGCGCCGGCGTGATTCCGGCGGCGCGCAGCGGCAGGCCGGGCTCGGGCCCCGGCTCGCCGGCCTGCGGTGAGCGGCCCATCAGGCGCAGGATGTAGTAGATGCCCGAGCCGAACACGATGAAGTAGACCGCCATGAAGGCGAGCAGCGAGGTCGCGACGGCCGGTGCTTCGAGCGGCGAGGACGATTGCGCCGTGCGCAGCAGGCCGTACACCGTATAGGGCTGGCGGCCCACCTCGGTCGTCACCCACCCGGCGATCACCGTGACGAAGCCCGCCGGGCCCATTGCCAGCGCAAAGCGATGCAGCAGCCGCCAGTCGTACAGCCTATGCCGCAGCCGCGCGAGGAGGCCGAGCAGGCCGAGCCCCAGCATCAGGAAGCCGAGGCCGACCATGACGCGGAACGACCAGAACACGATCGCCACCGGCGGCCATTCCTTGGGATCGACCGAGTCGAGTCCCGCGAGCGGCGCGTCGAGCGAATGCTTCAGGATCAGCGACGATGCCTTCGGGATGTCGATCGAGTAGAGGACTTCCCGCTTGGCGACGTCCGGCCAGCCGAGCAGCACCAGCGGCGCGCCGTGGTCGTAGCTCTCGAAATGGCCCTCCATGGCCATCACCTTGACCGGCTGATGCTCGAGCGTGTTGAGCCCGTGCTGATCGCCGGCCAGGATCTGCAACGGCGCCACCACCATGATCATGCCCATGGCCATGGCGAACATCTTGCGCGCAGCCGCGTTGGCGTTGTCGCGCAACAGATGCCATGCGCCGACACCGCCCACCGCCAGCGCCGTGGTGAGGTACGCCGCGAACACAGTGTGCACCAGCCGATAGGGGAAGGAGGGATTGAAGATCACCGCGAACCAGTCGGCCGGAACGAACTGGCCCGCCGCGTTGGTCGTGTAGGCGACGGGCGTCTGCATCCAGCTGTTGGCGGCGAGGATCCAGAAGGCCGAGATGAACGTGCCGACGGCGACCGCCGCGGTGGCGAAGAAATGCAGGCCGCGCCCGACGCGGTCCATGCCGAACAGCATGACGCCGAGGAAGCCAGCCTCGAGGAAGAAGGCGGTCAGCACCTCGTAGGCCATCAGCGGCCCGACGATGGGGCCCGCCCTGTCGGAGAAAACCGACCAGTTGGTGCCGAACTGGTAGGACATCACGATGCCCGACACGACGCCCATGCCGAACACCAGCGCGAAAATCTTCAGCCAGTACTTGTAGAGGTCGAGATAGACCTCGCGCCTGGTCCACAGCCACAGCCCTTCCAGCACGGCGAGGTAGCTCGCCAGCCCGATCGTGAAGGATGGAAAAAGGAAATGAAACGAGACGGTGAAGGCGAACTGCAGGCGAGCCAGCAGAGTCGCGTCGAGCGCTTCGAGCATCGATCACCTCGCTACCCTCGACTGTAGTCTAACCGAAGGCGTCGAACACTTGGGCAATGGTGTCGCGGGCAAGCCCCGCGCGCAGGCAGGTCTCCAGCAGCACCCGCGCCTTGAGCGGATGGAGGCGGCCGCCCCAGATCAAACCGGCCTTGCGCAGGGCGATCTCGGAGCTGCCGCCACCATAGGTGTTCCGCAGCAGCGGTCCACCACCGGCGCGCGGTGATACGACCGTCGGCAAGCGAGTGGCAAGCGCCCGGGCGCTCGCAACCGTGCGTTCGGGCAAGTGGCCGCCGCCCATGGCGCCCATCACCACGCCGCGATAGCCGAGATGGCCTTGGCCCTCGGCGATGGCCCGCATCAGGGCGTCCGATTCGTCGAGGCTGCTCCACAGCAGGGCGACCGGTTGGGCCGGTCCGAAGTGATGGCCCATCAGGTTGCGCGCGCTTTCGACGGCGTCCCGCACCGGGAGACTCATCGGCACCACGCGGCCCTCGACCAGCACCGCCAGCGGTCCGGTCTGCGGTGCTGCAAAAGCATCGATCCGCGTCGGATGGGTTTTTAGGACATCGGCCGCCGCGAACACCGCGTCGAGCATCACGACGACAACGCCGAGCTCGCGCGCGTGCGCTCGCATCCACGGATTGGCCGCGACGCGAACGGCGCCCAGAAGGTTGCCCGGCCCGTCGGGCGAGGCCAGCGCCGGATTGCGCATCGCGCCGGTCACGATCACGGGCTTGCCGAGGTCGAGCAGCAGGTCGAGCAGGAAGCTCGTCTCCTCCAGCGTGTCGGTGCCCTGCGTGACGACGACGCCGTCGGCGACGCTTGCCCGTATCTTGCCGGCCAGCGCATGGATGTCGTCGAAGGCGAGCGAATGACTGCCGACGCGCGACACCGTCTCGGCCCGGATGTCGGCCACGTTGCCGAGCTTGGGCACCGCGGCGGTGAGATCATCGGCGCCCAGGCCCATCTGCATCGCGCCCGTGGGGTCTGGCCTGGTCGCGATGGTGCCGCCCAGGGCGAGGACGTGGATGAGGGGTTTCATCATACGGTGTCCTTGCTGCTGGGAGACTTCGAGGAAGCATATGAGCCGTGCTCGAAAGCGGCGAATGGCGTGTCGTCCAGCAGCTTCCGCAGATCGACGGTGGAGCGTTTGCCGAGCGCGCCGCCGTTGGTCGCGAGCCACTTCTCAGCCGTATCCCTGCCCAACGTGAAGAGATGCTCGAGGAAGGCCTTGTGGTTGTTCAACTTGCTGGACGCGGCGAGCTTCTCCATCTCGGCGCCGGCCCCGATCGCGTGAAAGCGGAAGCGGCCGAACTGCTCGCGCGGCAGGAAGCCCTGGTCGACCAGCTTCAGGATCAAGGCGACGGCCGAAAGCTCCAACCAGAAGGTCGAGTTGAAGCCGATCTCGCGCACGCGGTCCTGGATGTCGCGCACGCTGCGCGGCGCGTCCGCTCGGTTCACCGGGTCGACCCTGACGATCATGAGGTCGCAAGCCGGCATGCCTTGTACCAAGGGTGCTATCGCCGGGTTGCCGGTGTAGCCGCCGTCCCAATAGGCCTCGCCGTCGATCTCGATGGCCGGATACAATTGAGGCAGGCAGGCCGAGGCGAGGACCGCGTCGACCGACAGCTCGCTGTTGCCGAACACGCGCCGGCGCGCCGTGCGCACGTTGGTGGCGCACACCATGACCTGGAGGTCCGACTGTGCCCGCAGGCGTTCGAAGTCGACCATCTCTTCGAGCGGCGCGCGCAGCGGATTGTAGCGCCAGGGATTGAGGTCGTAGGGCGACAGGTTGCGGCTGACGGCGTCCCAGAACGCGTAGGCCGGCGTGAATTCCAGACGCAACCGGCCGGCCATTTCGCCGGTCATCGGCCCGGCGATCCTTGCCGGGGCCGTCATGGCGGGAACCTCAGAGACACGAAAAATCGCTCTGCATCGGCGCTGCGCACGGCCTGGGGCGAACCCAGGCAAGCGAGCGACACGATGCGCGGCCCACGCAGCACGACGAGCTGGCGCAGGCGGCCGCCTTGCACGCTGCCGGCCGACTCGACCGCCGGTGCGCCCTGCACCTGCCGCCAGACGATCGTGCTCCACCTGCCGCCTTCGAGGCGTGCGGCGCGATCGTCGAGGAGAGCCTGCAGGGCGCGCCGGGGATCGGCTACATCGACGTCAGCAGGAACCGCGGTTTGCGCCACGAACGACAAGCCCCTCGCTTCCAGGCTGTAGGAATGGA
>JAFAKN010000024.1 GCA_019235415.1 Alphaproteobacteria bacterium | reverse complement strand
AGCTGAGGGTTGGCGTGATTGTGGATCCAATCGGGCGGCGACTTGATCTTTGCGACGTGAGGGGCGAGGTCGGCTGGATTGGTCGTGACGGGGCCGCTCATGGTGATGGCGCTGCGCCCGAACCGGACGTCGGGCGTCTCATCGCCGGTCTTCGGCTTGCGCCAGAAAAAGCGGTAGCTGTGGCTGGAGGTCCACTTCGCCAGCGCGATCGGCTGCCGCTCCCCGCTCGGATGGATAAAGACCGCGAAGGTCATGAACTCGTCGCGTCGCGTGATGCGCCACATGAAGTGTTTCTCGCCGTTGAACAGCGGATCGGGATGAGAGACGACGACCCAGCTGGGGTCGCTGCCTCCAGGCGTGTCGAGGGCGGTATTCTTGAAATGGCCGTCGGTGGTGTTGGGCGCGAACAGCTCGGCGCGGTTCGCAGCACCGGGCTGCGTCATCCACGGCGCGTTGTTGTGGACGAGGTCGCCCTTTTGCGAATGGCCGTCGAGGAAGAGCTTGTCCAGGATGTCGTTTGCCCAGATGACGCGGGTGTTGCCGCCCTTGATCCCGACATAGACGACTTCCATTTCCTTGGGCGTCACGAACTGCATCAACTGCAGATCGCAAAGCGCGCGGTCCGATTTGGCGTGCAAGCCGACCTGAATGTCGGCGGCAAGTATGATGGCGTCGACCGCCGGAAAGCTGAACGCGTACCGGATCTTGTCCGGCTCGTTCCGGTCGGCGCCCCGGATGCGCTGGACGCCGGCCCTGCCGGTGAGCGGCTTGGTCGGAGCGACGTCGAGATGGACGTTGCCGGGAATGATGACCGGATTTGGCCGCGGTGCCATCGAACGCCTCTCGGGTGCAGAACACTCTCAGGTGCAGAACACTCTCATGTGTAGAATACTGGCCGCTGGCTCGGTCGCCCCACGGAGCTGGCGCGGATGCGGGCGCCGTATTGGGCAGGGGACTGGGAATCGAGAAAGGGCTGTGCCACCAGCAAGGCATCCATTTTTGCCAAGGTGTGAGGGCCGACGATGCCGTCGGCATTGAGGCCATTGCTGCGCTGGAAGCGCTTCACCATGGCTTCGGTCTCCGACCCGAATATGCCGTCCGGCGTGCGCTGCTTGAAGGAGCGCGGCATATCATTGCCAAGATAGTTGAGGACCAGCTGCAGCTGGGCGACGCCCGGGCCGTGCGTCCCGTTCTTGAGCAGCAGTCGGCCTTTTTCCACCTGGTGCAGCTGGGGCTCCTTGGAAAAACGCAAAGATCTCATGTCACGCTCCATCCAGCCGTTCGATCGACTCGTCTTCCTCAGTGCTGGCCGGTAATCTGCTCTTCTTGCGGGAGGAACGAAGTGAAAAACGCCACCTTAGACCTTGTCCTGAGACTGAAGCGCAGGATTGCCCTCGGATTGCTGCTGCTGGCCGTGCCGGCTGCCGCCTATGGCGAGACGCCGTCGCCGGTCACGGCCAAGCCGGAGGAGGTCGGGCTGTCGTCGACGCAGCTGCAGAAGATCCAGGCGGCGACCGAGCAGAACATCAAGGACGGGCTGATTCCCGGCGCCGTGATGCTGGTCGCGCGGCGCGGCAAGGTGGCGTGGGTCTCGGCGCAGGGCAGGCAGACGCCCGATTCCGATGCATCGATGAAATATGATTCGATCTTCCGCATCTATTCCATGACCAAGCCGCTCACCAGCATCACGCTGATGCAGCTGGTCGAGGAGGGCCGGCTGCAGGTGAGCGACCCGGTCGAGAAGTACCTGCCCGAGCTCGGCAAGATGAAGGTGGGCACCGAGGTCGTGGTCGAGGGCAAGCCGACCTTGCATCTCGCCGATCCCGATCGGCCGATGACGGTGCAGGACCTGCTGCGCCACACGTCGGGCCTGACCTACGGCAGTCGCGGCGCGACGCTGGTGCACAAGGCCTATCTCGACGCCAAGATCGGCGACCGCACCGCGACCGTCGAGGAGATGGTGCATAGCCTGTCGGGTGTGCCGCTGCTGTTTTCGCCGGGACAGCGCTGGGAATACAGTGTCGCGGTCGACGTGCAGGGCCGGCTGATCGAGGTGCTGACCGGCAAGAAGTTCAGCGAAGCGCTCGGCGAGCGCGTGCTGAAGCCGCTCGGCATGGTCGACACGTCGTTCCAGGTGCCGGCCGAAAAGCTTTTGCGCGTCGCGCAGCCCGGGCAGAAGCCCGATGGCCCGCCGATGACGCCGCGCTTCACGGTCGACGACGGCGCCAAATACGAATCGGGCGGCGGCGGGCTTCTGAGCACCGCCGACGACTATCTGCACTTCGCCCAGGCGCTCAGCAACGGCGGCACGTGGCAGGGCAAGCGAATCATCGGCCGCAAGACGCTCGAGTACATGACCGCCGACCATGTCGGCGCGCGGCCCGGCCGGCCGGATGGCTTCGGCTTTGGCCTGGGCTTCGAGGTGCGGACCAAGGAGGGTGAGGCTGGCCTGCCGGGCTCGGTCGGCGAGTACGGCTGGTCGGGCGCCGCGGGCACGCACTTCTGGATCGATCCCAAGGAGCAGCTGTTCGCCATCTACATGGTGCAGGCCAGCGAGGGCGACACCCGCTTCCTGAACCGCCAGTTCAGGACCATGGTGCAGGCCGCCCTCATCGAGTGAGGCGCCGAGGCCCTACTCGATCACCTCGTCGGCGGCGGCGACCAGGGCGGGGTCGATCGTGACGCCGAGCGCTTTGGCCGTCCCGAGGTTGACCGCGAGCTCGAACTTGGTCGGGTTCTGGACCGGCAGGTCGCCGGGGTGTGCACCCCTCAGCACGCGGTCGACGTAGCCGGCGCCGCGGCGAAACAGGTCGCTGCCCTCGATGCCGTAAGACATCAGTCCGCCGGCGGCTGCGAAGAACCGGTCGGCATAAACCGCCGGCAAGCGATGGCGCGCGGCGGCGGTAATGACCTCGTCGCGATGCACCGACGCGAAGATGTGGGCCAGCACCAGCACGCCGCTGCCGTTCACTTGGGCCAGCTCCGCCATTACGCCGTCGATCTCGGATCGTTCGTGGACCTCCGCCGGCACCACCGTGATGCCGAACGATGGCGCTGCGTTGGTGAGCCAGGGCAGCATGAGGCGGGCATAGGGTGCGGTGGCTGGATTGTGCAGGACGGCCGCGCGGCGAACGGGCGGATTGAGCTGAGTCAGCATCTCGAGCCACTTGCCCGCCATGGGCGCATCGTAATCGCTGAACCCGGTCAGGTTGCCGCCCGGCCGGGCAAGGCTTGTCACCACGCCCTGGCCGATCGGATCGGTGACGCGCACGAACACGATCGGGATGGTGCTCGTCTGGCGCTTCAGCGCCAGGACGCCCGGGCTGGTCTGGCAAAAGATCGCATCCAGCGTCAGCGCCACGAGCTCGGTGGCATAGCGCGCGATGCGCGCCGCATCGCCGCCGGCCCAGCGCCAGTCGATCGAAAGGTTCTGACCTTCGTGCCAGCCGAGCTCGCGCAGTCGCGCGACGAAGACCCCGGTGAGCGCCTGCCAGACCGGATCTTCGGCGCGGCCGCCCATGAGGACGCCAAGCTGGCGTGATCGGGTTCGCGCCTGGAGCGGTCGGCTCGCCAGCACGGCGGCGCCGCCGCCGAGAGCGGTCCGCCTCCCGACGCGAAGAAGGTGCTGCACCGTCCCTGATTGTCGCGCGTTCATGCCCCCAACCTTACCTTGCCCGGCGGGCGATGCAGAGACTAGAAGGGCCACGAGGAGGATACGCCTGATGTTTCGTCGTTCGCTCGTCGTCGCCGCCGGCCTCATGCTGGCGCTGCCGGCCGTCGCCCAACAGCCGCCGATCAAGATCGCGCTGATTTATGGCAAGACCGGGCCGCTCGAAGCCTATGCGCGGCAGACCGAGGCGGGCTTCATGCTCGGCCTGGAATACGCGACGCAGGGCAAGATGGAGATCGGCGGACGCAAGATCGAGGTGATCCTGAAGGACGACCAGCTGAAGCCCGACGTCGCCAAGGCGGCGCTGGAGCAGGCCTACGCCGACGACAAAGTCGACATCGCCGTCGGCACGACGTCCTCGGCCGCCGCACTCGCCATGCTGCCGGTCGCCGAGGAGTACAAGAAGCTTCTGATCGTCGAGCCGGCGGTCGCCGACCAGATCACCGGCGACAAGTGGAACCGCTACATCTTCCGCACCGCGCGCAACTCGACGCAGGACGCGCTGGCCGCCGCGGCGACCTTGAAGGACGAGAACATCTGCATCGCCACCCTGGCGCAGGACTACGCCTTCGGCCGCGACGGCGTGGCCTCCATCAAGCAGGCGCTGGCGGCGGTCGGCTCCAAGGCCAAGATCGTGCACGAGGAGTACGCCCCGCAGCAGACCACCGACTTTACGGCGCCGGCGCAGCGCATCTTCGATGCGCTGAAGGACAAGCAATGCCGCAAGGTGCTGGTCGTGGTGTGGGCCGGCGCCCATCCGCTGCCCAAGCTGATGGACCTCAAGCCCGAGCGCTATGGCATCGAGATCGCGCCGGGCGGCAACATCCTGCCGGTGATGGCCGGCTGGAAGCAGTTCCCCGGCCTGGAAGGCGCCATCTACTACTACTGGGGTTTTCCCAAGAACCCGGTGAACGATTGGCTGGTCGCCGAGTACAAGAAGAAGAACAACGGCGCGCCGCCCGACTTCTTCGTCGCGGGCGGCATGGCCGCCGCCATGGCGATCGTCGAGGGCATCAAGAAGGCGGGCGGCACCGACACCGAGAAGCTGATCGCCGCCATGGAAGGCATGAGCTTTGACACGCCCAAGGGCAAGATGACCTTCCGCAAGGAGGACCATCAGGCGCTGCAGGTGATGTACCACTGGCGCATGAAGAAGAGCCCGCCGGACAACGTCGACCTGCTCGAGCTGGTGCGCGAAATCCCCGCCGACGAGCTCAAGCTGCCGGTGAAGAACAAGAGGTGAGATGCCAACGCTGTCATCCCGAGCGCAGCGAGGGACCTTTGAGGCAACAGGAAAGGTCCCTCGGCCTTCGGCCTCGGGATGACAGATAATGCTTGCGACTGAAGACCTCACCATCCGATTCGGCGGGCATGCCGCGGTCGACGGCGTCACGTGCGCCTTCCGGCCGGGCACGCTGACCTCGATCGTCGGACCCAACGGGGCGGGCAAGACGACCTACTTCAACCTGATCTCCGGCCAGCTGCCGGCGACCTCCGGCAAGGTGCGCCTCGGCGGCGAGGACATCACCAGCTATCCGGCGCCGCGCCGCAGCCGCATGGGCCTGGGCCGCGCCTTCCAGCTCACCAACCTGTTTCCCAACCTCAGTGCGCTGGAGAACGTGCGGCTCGCGGTGCAGGTCAGGAGCGGCAAGGGGTTCGACCTCTTCTCGCGGACGCTCGGCCACCGCGAGCTCTTGGACCGCGCGATGGCACATCTGTCGGCCGTGTCGCTGGCCGACCGCGCGGACGCCGTCGCGGCGACCTTGCCGCACGGCGACCAGCGCAAGCTCGAAGTGGCGATCCTCCTGGCGCTCGAGCCCGACGTCTTCATGTTCGACGAGCCGACCGCCGGCATGAGCATCGACGAGGTGCCGACCATCCTCGACATCATCGCGGCCATCAAGCAGCGCGGCGACAAGACCATCCTGCTGGTCGAGCACAAGATGGACGTGGTGCGCTCGCTGTCCGACCGCATCGTCGTGCTGCACCAGGGCAAGCTGGTGGCCGACGGCCCGCCGGCCGAGGTCATCAACTCCGACATCGTGCGCGAGGCGTATCTCGGGACGGCCGCCCATGCCTGAACCGCTGCTCAGCCTGCGCGGCGTCGAGACACGCATCGGCCGCTATCACATCCTGCACGGCGTTGCCTTCGACGTCGCCGAAGGCGGATTGACGATGCTTTTAGGCCGCAACGGCGCCGGCAAGACCACGACCTTGCGCACCATCATGGGGCTGTGGCGCGCGGCGGCGGGCGAGATCCGCTTCGCCGGCCGCGACATCACGCGGCTCGCGACGCCCGACATCGCCCGCCTCGGCATTGCCTACGTGCCCGAGAGCATGGCCATCTTCGCCGACCTCACGGTGCAGGAGAACCTGATCCTGGCAGCGCGGGCCGGCCCGCCCGACGCCAAGCGCCTCGACTGGATCTTTGGCCGCTTCGAGGCCCTGAAACGCTTTTGGGCGCTGCCCGCCGGCAACCTCTCGGGTGGCCAGAAGCAGATGCTGGCGGTGGCCCGCGCCATCATCGAGCCGCGCCGGCTGCTCCTGATCGACGAGCCGACCAAGGGCCTGGCGCCGGCCATCATCGCCAACATGATCGCGGCCTTCGCCGAGCTGAAGGACGGCCAATCGACCCTCCTGGTGGTCGAGCAGAATTTCGCCTTCGCCCAGCAGCTCGGCGACAGCGTCGCGGTGATGGATGACGGCAAGGTAGCGCACACCGGCACCATGGCGGCGTTCGCCGCCGACACGGCGCTGCAGCAGCATCTGCTCGGGCTCGGCATGGGAGAGCATCAGTGAAACGGGACTGGCTGCCGTGGCTCTTGATTCCGGCGGTGGGACTCCTCGCGCTGCCGCTGGTGGGCTCGCTCGCGAGCTGGGTGACGCTCTCGGTCGCCGGACTCGCCATGGGCCTGATGATCTTCGTCATGGCCTCGGGCCTCACGCTCACTTTCGGCCTGATGGACGTGCTGAACTTCGGCCATGGCGCCTTCATCGCCGTCGGCGCCTTCGTGGCCGCGAGCGTCATGCTGGCGCTGGCGCCGCTGATGGGCGCCGATTCGCTGTGGCTCAATCTCGGCGCCGTCGTGCCGGCGGTGCTTGCCGCGATGTTGGTGAGCGGCGCGCTGGGCTGGGGCTTCGAGCGCGCCATCGTGCAGCCGGTCTACGGCCAGCACCTGCGCCAGATCCTGGTGACCACCGGCGGCCTGATCGTGGCCGAGCAGCTCCTGAAGGTGATCTGGGGACCCGAGCAGATCACCTTGGCGCGGCCCACGGCGCTGCGCGGCGCCTTCCTGCTGGGCGACGTCGCCATCGAGAAGTACCGCCTGCTCGCCGTTGTGGTCGGGCTTTTGGTCTTCGCAGCCCTCGCGCTCACGCTCAACCGCACCAAGCTCGGGCTGCTGATCCGCGCCGGCGTGGAGAACGGCGAGATGGTCGAGGCGCTGGGCTATCGCATCCGCCGGCTGTTCGTCGGCGTGTTCGTCGCCGGCTCGGCGCTGGCCGGCCTGGGCGGCGCGATGTGGGGGCTGTATCAGGAGACGGTGACGGCGGCGATCGGCGCGCAGGTCATCGTGCTGGTGTTCATCGTGGTGATCATCGGCGGCCTGGGCTCGATCGGCGGCTGCTTCGTGGGCGCCCTGCTGGTTGGTCTCACCGCCAACTACATCGGCTTCTTGGCGCCCAAGGTCGCGCTCGGCTCGAACATCCTGTTGATGGCGCTGATCCTGCTGTGGCGGCCGCAGGGCCTCTATGCCGTGGCCAAGCGATGAGCCTGCTGCGCGCCGCCCTGAGCGACGACCTGCCGCGCAGCCGCTGGCTCGCGATCGCGCTGGTGCTGGTGGTGCTGGGGCTGGCCCTGGCACCATTCGCCTTTCCCGGCGCCAAGTCGCTGAACGTCGCGGCCAAGATCTGCGTGTTCATCGTGCTGGCGGCGAGCTTCGACCTCCTGCTGGGCTATACCGGCATCGTCTCGTTCGCCCACACCATGTTCTTCGGCATCGGCGCCTATGGCGTGGCCATCGCGCTCACCCGCATGGGCGGCGAATGGAGCGCGGTGGCGGTGGGATTGGTCGCGGGCCTCGTCGTGGCGATCGTGCTCGCGGCCCTGATCGGCTTGTTCTCGCTCCGCGTGCGCACGATCTTCTTCGCCATGATCACGCTTGCGGTGGCGAGCGCCTTCCTGATCCTGGCCTCGCAGCTGCCGCAGCTGACCGGCGGCGAGGACGGGCTGAACTACCGGCTGCCGGCCGTGCTGCGGCCCTCGTTCGCGCTCGCCGACGGCACGTTTCTGGGCGTGCGGTTGAACGGCCGGCTGGTCGACTACTACCTGGTCTACGTCGTGTCGTTCGCGCTGGTCCTCCTGCTGCTGCGCATCGTCAACTCGCCGTTCGGCAGCGTGCTGATGGCGATCCGCGAGAACCCGTTCCGCGCCGAGGCGATCGGCTACCGCACCGTGGTCTACCGCACCATCGCGAGCTGCATCGCCGCCGCCGTTGCCGCACTGGCCGGCGCGCTGCTGGCGCTGTGGTCGAGCCAGACCAATCCCGACACCACGCTCTCCTTCGACATCATGGTCGACATCCTGCTGATGGTGGTGATCGGCGGCATGGGCACGATCTACGGCGCCGTGCTCGGCGCCACCGTGCTCTTGTTCGCGCAGAACTATCTGCAGGACCTTTTGGGCATCGCCAGCCAGGCGTTCGCCGGCGTCCCGCTTCTTGCCAACTTGTTCCACCCCGACCGCTGGCTCTTGTGGCTGGGCGTCGCGTTCATCCTCTGCGTCTACTTCTTCCCCAGTGGCATCGTGGGCAGCCTGCGATCGTCTTCCGGACCGCGCGCATCCTTGAGCGCGCGGGATGCGAGCGGTCCAAAAGACCTCAAATCGTGATCTGCTGGATGCCGCCGCGCAGCTGGCCGGCCTCGATGCTGCGCCACAGGATCTCGTGGCCCTCGGGCAGCGGACGGTTGTTGGGCATGCTGAGCCACAGGCGCAGCAGCAGGCGGCTCTGGCCGGCTGCAAAATCGTCCTCGAAGGGCGTGCGGCCGTGATAGGTGACGTGGCTGTTGATCAGCTGCAGGTCGCCGGGCTCCAAGGTCATCTCGAAGCAGAGCTCCTGCGCCGTCGCCATCAGCATGTCGATCGCTTCCTTCTGCTTTTCGGTGAGCTTCGGCACGCCGGGCGCCATCTGCGCCGCCTCGATGAAAGT
>JAFAKN010000749.1 GCA_019235415.1 Alphaproteobacteria bacterium | reverse complement strand
GTGCGGCTCGCCGTCGAAGAGCGCGCCGGTTTCTCGCCCGATGCCCTGATCGGCATGGAAGCCAACCTGCGCTTCGCCGGGCCGGAGACCATGGAGACCAAGATCTTCGCCCGGCTCTCGGCGTGGCAGAACTGGATCTTCCAGCGCCCCAACGCCACCGGGCCGGAGGGCGCGCTGAAACTTTACGGAACGGGCAAGCAGAGCAAGTACGACCGCAAGCGGGCGTGAAGGAGGCACACATGGCCATCGACTACAGCCAGCGGATTCCCAACAACGTCGACCTTTCGAGCGACCGCCGCCTGCAGCGCGCGCTGGAGAACTGGCAGCCGCGCTTCCTCGACTGGTGGAAGGACATGGGGCCGGACGGCACCGCGAACTTCGACGTCTACCTGCGCACGGCGATCTCCGCCGACGCCAACGGCTGGGCCAACTTCGGCTACGTGAAGATGCCCGACTATCGCTGGGGCATCTTTTTGGCCGGCCACGATCCCAACCGCGTCATCGCCTTCGGCGACAACAAGGGCAAGCCCGCCTGGCAGGAAGTGCCCGGCGAGCTGCGCTCGACCTTGCGTCGGCTGATCGTCACCCAGGGCGACACCGAGCCGGCGTCGGTCGAGCAGCAGCGCCAGCTCGGCAAGACCGCGCCGTCGCTCTACGACCTGCGCAACCTCTTCCAGGTCAACGTCGAGGAAGGCCGGCACCTCTGGGCCATGGTCTACCTGCTGCACGCCTATTTCGGCCGCGACGGCCGCGAGGAGGCCGAGGGCATGTTGGAGCGCCACTCCGGCGATCCCGACAAGCCGCGCATCCTCGGCGCCTTCAACGAGAAGACGCCGGACTGGCTCAGCTTCTTCATGTTCACCTACTTCACCGACCGCGACGGCAAGTACCAGCTCGCCTCGCTCGCCGAATCGGGCTTCGACCCGCTGTCGCGCTCCTGCCGCTTCATGCTGATCGAGGAGGCGCACCACATGTTCGTGGGCGAATCGGGCGTCGGCCGCATCGTCCAGCGCACAGCTGAGCTGATGAAGGAGCACAAGACCGACGACGTGCGCGCGCTGGGCGCCATCGATCTGGCGACCCTACAGAAGTACCTCAACTTCCACTTCTCGGTGTCGCTCGACCTGTTCGGCCAGGAGGCGTCGACCAACGCCGCCAACTACTACACGATGGGCGTCAAGGGCCGTTACCTCGAGACGCGGATCGAGGACGATCACCTCCTGACCAGTGCCAGCTACGACATCGACACCGCCGAGGGCGGCCGCATCGTGCGCAGGACTGTGCCGGCGCTGGCGGCCCTGAACGAGCGGCTGCGCCAGGACTATATCGACGATTGCGCGCGCGGCCTGGTGCGCTGGAACCGAACCATCGAGCAGGCCGGCATCGACTTCGAGCTGAAGCTGCCGCACCGCGCCTTCAACCGACGCATCGGCGCCTTCGCCGACCTGCGCGTCTCGCCCGACGGCAAGGTTTTAGGCGAAGCCGAGTGGAAGGCGAACGAGGCCAAATGGCTGCCGACGGCCGAGGACCGCGCCTATGTCACCTCGTTGATGGGCCCGGCGGTGGTCGAGCCCGGCAAGTACGCCAACTGGATCGCCCCGCCTTCGCGCGGCATCAACAACCAGCCGGCCAACTTCGAATACGTGCGGTTCAACTGACCGCTTCACGATATCGTGGAGGCGGGAGGGCATTGGGCCCAAACCCTGGAGGGCGGCGATCGGCTGTCGAGGCGCCGTCTTCCAACTGACTCGCAAGTTTAATTTCGAGTCAACATTCCGCAAAGCACGGATTGCTACGCCTTGGGATGGCGGACGACGAAGACCCTGCCGCCAAATCCAAGAGGTAGAACATGGACAACAAGGCACTTTCCGAGGCGGTCACCGGCATCTTTCGGCTGCGGAAGAACCACCCGCACATGGGCGGCAGCACCATTGTCGATCTGCAGGACGACGACATCACGGCCCTGACGACCGTCGAAGTCTCCGAAGGCGTGGTGACGCTGAGTTGCCTGAGCTCCTGGGAGGAATTGGAAGCGGAGCACGCCGAGGAGCACGAGGACGAAGAGCCGAAGCACGAAGAAGAGGAAGAAGAAAAAGACGACGATTCCGAGGATGACGACGAACACGAGGACGACGACGAGAAGGAGGACGACGACGAGAAGCACGCCGAGCGCAACGGCGGTCCGGTCCGGTCGTACACGGTCGCCAGCGGCAACAGCGTAACCGTCCGTGCCGCCGTCATCCGGGTGGAACCCGTGGGCAAGCAGACCGCCGAAGGGACTTACCGGATCCAGATCGTTAATTCTGCCGACTGACCGGTCGACGCCGCGTCCCGAGCCGTCCACGGAGGACGGCTCGGGTGACGGGAAGGTTGATGATCTGCCGTCCGCATGCCGCTCCCC
Source organism: Alphaproteobacteria bacterium (assembly GCA_019235415.1). Lineage (GTDB taxonomy): Bacteria > Pseudomonadota > Alphaproteobacteria > Reyranellales > Reyranellaceae > Reyranella. Next base: position 3,356 of record JAFAKN010000749.1, on the reverse strand, counting down.
TCCGGCGTCTCCCTAAAGGCTTCGAGTGCAACTGCCCGAACCCTTCAACGTCGGGAGGATCAGATCGGCCTTGGGAGTTGGTCGGGATTCTATCCGAAGTTGATTGCCACGTACCGTCGCGGAGGTAGACTCGCGCCGTTTTGGAGGGGCGCCGTGCCAATACCCGATCTCGACTTAACATCACTGTCGATCGAGGAGCGATTGCGCCTGATCGACGCGCTTTGGGAAAGTGTTGAGCAATCCGCGGCGAAGGGTGGTGCCGAGGCGGCCCGCGCTGTAGAACAATGGGCGGATCCGACGGATATCGACCCGGACTTTTTGGCTGAGCTCGAGCGCGAGGCCGATGAGATAGAAAAAGATCCGTCAAAAGGCATCCCGTGGGAAGTGCTCCTGGCTGAACTGAGGCAGAAGCGCGGGTGAGCCGAGCTGTCCTATTTTCTCGCCGCGCCAGTCGTGACTGGCAGAAGCTCACAGACGCGCTCAGCGCAGTCGATCCAGCTGCTGCAGAGCACCTAGTCGCCGATCTCAAGGCCACTTCTGCAGGCAATGGTGCAATTCCCTTATGGCCTCCCCGAATTCGGTGGTCGGATACGCAAGGCGGTCTTAAAGGACTGGTCGCTTGGGGTTTTCTATCGGCCGTCACGCCATCGCGTGACTATTCTAGCGATCATTGATCTTCGCCGTGATCCCGCAGTCATCCGGCGTCGACTTGGGCTCCGTGAAACCGCTGCGGACTTTGCTGGCTCGAACATGACACTTCCTTCAGGGATTTCCTTCGACTCCGATCTAAGGGTGAAACTTCCGGAACGCTTCAATGTCGCCATGCCGTTCGTCGACCGGCATGTCGGCGAGGGGCGCGGCGGCAAGATCGCCATCCGGACGGCGGCCGAGACCGTCACCTACGCCGAGCTGGCCGAGCGCGTGAACCGGGCCGGCAACGCGCTGCTCGGCGCCGGCCTCGCGCCCGGCGACCGCATGCTGATGGTCGTGAAGGACTGCCCGGCGTTCTTCTATCTGTTCTGGGGCGCCATCAAGGCCGGCGTCGTGCCAGTGCCGCCCAACACCCTGCTGCGCGCCGCGGACTTCGCCTACCTGTTCGAGGACTCCGGCTGCCGGCTCGTCGTCTATTCGAGCGAGTATGCCCGCGAAGTCGAGCCGGCGCTGAAGCAGGTGCCGGTCAAGGCCTACACGGTCGATGCTTTCCTCGGCGAGATGGCCAAGGCCTCGCCGGATCTCGAGGCGCGGCTCGCCGCGCCGACCGACGACTGCTTCTGGCTCTATTCCTCGGGTTCGACCGGCCGTCCGAAGGGCGCCGTGCACGCCCATCGCGACATGGTGGTGACCAGCGAGCTCTACGGCGTGCGTACGCTCGGAGTGCGCGAGGACGATGTCAGCTACTCGGCCGGCAAGCTGTTCTTCGCCTACGGGCTCGGCAACTCGATGACCTTCCCGCTGTGGACCGGCAGCACCGCCGTGCTCGACGACCGGCGGCCGACGCCCGACACGGTGTTCGGGACGATCGAGACCTTCAAGCCGACACTCTACTACGGCGCGCCGACGCTTTACGCCGCGCAGCTCGCCGCCCTGGGGAGCCGGGAGCGAAAGCTCGACAGCATCCGCGCCTGCGTCTCGGCCGCCGAGGCCTTGCCGCCCGACATCTTCCGGCGCTGGAAGGAGCAGACCGGCACGGTGATCCTCGACGGCATCGGCTCGACCGAGTGCCTGCACATCTTCATCGGCAATCGGCTGGACGACTATCGTCCCGGCACCAGCGGCAAGCCCACACCGGGCTACCAAGTGAAGATCGTGGACGAAAACCGCAAACCCGTGCCCAAAGGCGAGAGCGGGCGCCTGTGGATCAGGTCCGAGTCGGCCGCCAAGTACTACTGGAACAAGCCGGAAAAGACGGCCGAGACCATGGTCGACGGTTGGCTGAACACCGGCGACACCTATCGTCAGGACGAGGACGGCTATTTCATCTACGACGGCCGCAGCGACGACATGCTGAAGGTCGGCGGCATCTGGTGCTCGCCGGTCGAGGTCGAGAACTGCCTGATCGCCCATCCGGCAGTGCTGGAAGCCGCCGTCGTCGGCCACGCCGACGAGAACGCCCTGCTGAAGCCCAAGGCGTTCGTGGTCTTGAAGGAGGCGGGCGGCGGCAGCCCGGCCCTCACCAACGAGCTGATGGCGCTCTGCAAGACCACACTCGCCCCCTACAAGTACCCGCGCTGGGTCGAATACGTCGAAGAGTTGCCCAAGACCGCGACCGGCAAGATCCAGCGCTACAAATTGCGTAGCTGAACGGCGCTACTCCACGGACTTCTGGGCCGACCGAATGGCGTTGAAGACGGTCCGGACATTGGCGATGGCCTCGAAACGCGATGCCAGGCGCGCGCCGGTCCCGGGCCAGCCGGCCACGCCAGCGGCAAACCAATCGAAGGGGGACGATGTCCCGAACACAATGGTTCCCGAACCATCAGACCTTTCGGAAACCGACATCTCGCCAAGCGTGGGGAGTCCAATCGACTTGACGGTCCTGCTGAACAGGCCCGACACGATCAGCACGCGTTCATTGGTCAGGGCGTAGAAGGTCCGCGTCCTCTGACGGGCATCGACAAAGAATCGCCCGACCATAAGGTAGAGGCCCACGGCCACGAACGGCAGCCCGAACAAGGCAGAGAAGACCGGAGCTCCGGCCTTCATGGCCGACAGTTCCGAGAATGTCGCGAAGCCTCCCCAGACGACGCTGAATGGGATCAGGAAGGCATCGACAGCTCGCAGCATGAGCCCCTGGCGAGGTTGGCCGAACCAGAGGACCCTCTCGGAGCGGGCTAGCTCGGCCGCCAACTCAGGTGGTGGAGAACTCATGTGGCGTAGTATCCAGAGGGTTGTGTAGCAGCCCGCCGCAAAGCTCGCCATCGTCATTCCGATGGCGGCATGCGAAGCAATACCTCATTGTTGGCTACCGCTTTTTCGGGTCTTATGCGGCCATAAAGAACAGGGAGTGCGAGCTCATGAAGCTCAAATTGTTTGGGGCCGCAACAATCGCGGCCTTGGGCTTGGCGTGGCAGCCGGTCGCGGCGCAGGCGCCGATCAAGATCGGCTTCATAAGCACCTTCTCCGGGTCGCAGGCGGCGATCGGTGAGGACATGCGCCGCTCGGTCGAGCTCGCCAAGGAGCATCTCGGCGGCAAGATGGGCGGGCGGCCGTTCGAGATCGTCTACGAGGACGACCAGTTCAAGCCCGACGTCGGCAAGCAGCGCTCCGAGAAGCTGGTGCAGCAGGACAAGGTCGACTTCGTGGCGGGCTACATCTGGTCCAACGTGCTGCTCGCCTCGCTGAAGGCCGTCACCGAC
>JAFAKN010000428.1 GCA_019235415.1 Alphaproteobacteria bacterium | reverse complement strand
GCGCGGCTCGAAGACCAGCGCGCGGGCCACCGCGACCCGCTGCTGCTGGCCGCCCGACAGCTGCTGCGTGCGCCGGTCGGCCAGCCCGTCCAGGCGGACCATGGCCAACGCCTTGGCGACCTTGTCGGCGATCTCGACGCGCGGCCGACGGCGCACGGTGAGCGGGAAGGCGATGTTCTCGCCCACGGTCATGTTGGGGAACAGCGCGTAGTTCTGGAACACCATGCCGATGCCGCGCTTCTCGACCGGCACCAGGGTGACGTCCTCGCCGCCGACGAAGATGCGGCCCTTGGTCGGCTGCTCGAAGCCCGCCAGCATGGTCAGCGTGGTGGTCTTGCCCGAGCCCGACGGCCCCAGCAGCGTTAAAAATTCGCCGGCCTCGACGTCGAGGCTGAGCGCCCGTACGGCATCGACCTTGCCGTCATAGCTCTTGCTGACATCGATGAACCGGACCAGCGGTTCGGCTTTGGCCGTGTCCATGCGCCGAGATTGAAAGAGGGCCTCTCAGCGTGTCGAGCGAATTCCGTGCCAGCCGCTCGATCGGCGTGGTGTTCGTCCTTGCCGGCATCGCGGGGATAGTCCCGAAGGACATCGAATCCCGTCGTCGAATGCCTACATGAGGCGGCGACAGACCGTACGAGGATCGGCCATGACAATCCATGCGGACTTCACCAGTCAGGAGTACTTCCGCAACCCGGCCGCCGAGATCGCGCGGCTGCGGTCGGCAGGACCGGTCGTCGAGGTTCGCTTCCCGTTCGTCGGGACGGTCTGGACCACGACGACGCAGGACCTGGCCAATCGGGTGTTGCGCGACAGCGAGACCTTCACCTTGCGCCAGGAGAACGGCGACGTCGTCGGGTTGCAGTGGTGGATGCCCAAGATCGTGCGCACGATCTCCAACACCATGCTGTCGGTCGACGAGCCGGACCATGCCCGCCTGCGCGGCATCGTCGACGAAGTGTTTCGAAGGCGCGCCGTGCTCGAGATGGAGCCGCGCATCATGGCGCTCGCGGGCGAGCTGGCCGACCAGCTGTTCGCGTCGGGCAGCCCCGCCGATCTCGTCGACCGCTATGCGCGCATTCTGCCGCTTTCGGTCATCTGCGAGCTGCTCGGGCTGCCGCTCGCCGACCGGCCGAAGTTCACGGCCTGGGCGAGCAGCTTCACGCGGTTCAACAGTGCCCTGGGCGTCCTCGGCGTCGTGCCGAAGATCCTGGCCATGAAGCGCTACATGCACGAGCGCCTGGACGCCGCGCGCGAGAGCGGCGGAACGGGCGTGATCGCCGACCTCGTGCGGGTCGAAAAGGAAGGCGGCGACATCAGCCGCGACGAGATGGTGTCGATGCTGTTCCTGCTGCTGTTCGCCGGGCACGAGACCACGACGCATCTCATCAGCGGGTCGGTTCACGAGCTTTTACGCAACCCCGGACTACGCGACTGGCTGGAAGAGGATTGGCGCCGCGCCGAGCAGGCCGTCGAGGAATTCCTGCGCTTCGTTTCCCCGGTGCAGTTCTCCAAGCCGCGCTTCGTGCGCAAGGACGTGGAGCTCGGCGGCACCCGGTTGAAGAAGGGCGACAAGATCATGCCCATGCTGGTCGCCGGCAACTTCGATCCGCAGGCCAACGACCATCCGGAACAGCTCGATCTCGAGCGAAGGCCGAACCGGCACGTCGCCTTCGGCGCCGGAATCCATTTCTGCCTGGGCCACCAGCTGGCGCGCATCGAAGGCAAGTGCGCGCTGCAAGCTTTGTTCGAGCGCTGGCCGAAGCTTCAGCTGGCGATCGACGAGCCGCACATCCGCTGGCGCACGCGGGCCGGCATGCGGGCCATCGAGCGATTGCCGGTCATGTCGGGCGAATGACTCGGTAGACGATACCGCTCGCCGACTGCCGCCGCCGCTCCGCGCTCCATACCAACTTACCCTGGGGACGCCTGGTCTAGCCCGCGTAACTCATGTGGTTTTTGAATGCGATGCTTAGTTCTGTTCGTTCGTAGACCGAAGGCGCGCACCCCACTCCTTAATGCATCTCCAAAACGAGGTGCATGCCAATGACGACGTCTTTTCTTCCGACGCCAAAGGTGGCCGTTGCGCGGTCGAACTTCTTCCACGCGGCGGCGATCCTGGGCGCAATCGTGACGATCGGTTTTGCCGGAGCTGCCTTGGCGGATTCGCCTTCCGCCAGCAACGGTTCGGCCGCGACGCTTCCGGCCCAGGCGCCAAACGAGAACACCATGGCGCGCTGCGAGCAGCTCTACGGCCTGTGGAACAAGCACAACACCGACGGGTACGCCAAGCCCCTCGATGCCAGGATGGCGCTGGAAGACTGCCAGAAGGGCAACATCGCGGGCGGCATCGCCTCGCTGAAGCGCTCGCTCGAGCGCGCGCAAATCGCGATTCCGCCGGCCGACGCCGGGGTCGCGCAGAGCCCGGCGACGGCTCCGGCCACTCTCAGGCCGCACGGCGAGAAGCGGCGCGTGTCGCAGTAGCAACGCCGCAATAGCCGCCCGTCATCCCGACGGGAGCCGAGCCCCTCGACTTCGCTCGGGACAGGCTACGCGAGGCGTAGTGGAGGGACCTCTTCTTGGCGTTGCCAGGACAAGAAAGGTCCCTCCACTTCTCGCTTCTCGCTCCGGTCGGGATGACGGATGCATACGAGCTAAGCGCCCTCGACCTCGAGCACGAAGTCGATGTTGCCGCGCGTTGCGTGGCTGTAGGGGCAGAT
>JAFAKN010000223.1 GCA_019235415.1 Alphaproteobacteria bacterium | reverse complement strand
GCGCAGGCCCATCCCAATCCGGTCCAGAAGCCCCACCCGGTGCTGATCAACGCCGGGCACTCGCCGGCCGGTTCCGACCTCGCCGCGCGCGAGGTCGATTTCGCCTTCATCGGCTTCGACAGCGTCGAGGCGGCGCGCGAGGTGGCGCGGCGCGTGCGCGGGCGGGCCCACAGCGAATAAAAGCGCGACCTCGGCATCTGCACCTCGGCTCTTGTCGTCTGTCGCGAGACCGAGGCCGAAGCGCGGCAGGTCTATCGCAGCATCGTCGAGCAGGGCGACCGGGTCGCGGCCGACAATCTCATCGGCGCGCTGGGCTTCGAAAGCCAATCGTTCAACGATCGGATCGAGAAGTACCGCGAGCGCATCGTCGCCGGGGGGCACACATCCCATCGTCGGGACTCCCGAGCAGGTCGTCGGCGAGCTCGCGTGCATTTCCGCAGCGGGCATAGACGCGGTCGTGTTCGGCTTTCTCGACTACAACGAGGAACTGAAATACTTCGACCAGGCGGTCATGCCGCTCTTACGCCAGGCGGGATTGCGGGCGTGAGAGTTCTTTTCCTCCCCATCGCGGTTTCCGCGATGGGGAGGTGTCCGCGAAGCGGACGGAGGGGTCGTGAGTCAAGAATCCTTGACCCTCCGCCTACCTGCGCGAAGCCGAAGCGGCTTCGCTTCGGCAAAGGCAGGTCGGCGTAAGACGCCGACACCTCCCCTTCGCGGAATCCGCGAAGGGGAGGATATTACCGGGGTGCCTCGAACACGCGGCCGCCGAGCACGGTGCCCCACACGCCGACATCCTTGAGCTTCTGCGGCGCCACCTCGAGCGGGTCCTCCTCGAGGATGGCGAAGTCGGCGCGCTTGCCGACGTCGATGCTGCCGAGCTCTTCGTCGAGCTTCAGCGTATAGGCCGCGCCAAGGGTGACGGCATACAGCGCGTCGGCCACGGAAATCTTCTCCGCTTCGCCCAGCGTGCGGCCCGAGGCGGTGAGGCGATTGACCGCGCACCACGCGGTGAACAGCGGACCGATCGGCGTCACCGGGGCGTCGCAGTGGATGGCGAACGGCACGCCTGACGCGAGCGCGGTGGCGCAGGCATCCATGCGCTCGGCGCGCTCTGGACCCAGCGTCCGGGCGTAGTGGATGTCGCCCCAGTAGAATAGATGATTGGCGAACAGGTTGGCGCACATGCCAAGCGCTTTCATGCGGCGGAACTGGCCGGCATCCGCCATCTGCGCATGTTGCAGGGTGTGGCGATGGTCCCAACGTGGCGCCGCAGAGCGCGCGCGCTCGACGGCCTCGATCGCGACCTCCGACGCCTCGTCGCCGTTGGTGTGGATGTGCACCTGGAAACCGGCGCGATGCCAGCCGAGCAGGATGCGGTCGATGTCGTCGGGGCCGACATTCCACACGCCGTTGGGCGTGCCGTCGTAGTAGCCGGGCCAGCGCATGCGCGCCGACAGGCCCTGGATCGATCCGTCAGTCACGATCTTCACCAGCTGGAAGCGCAGCCGCTCGTTGTTCTTCTTCATCAGCGCCTGCAGGCGCGGGATGCCCTGCTCGGGGGGCACGCTGGTCGCGGCGAACGCCGGCAGCAGCCGCAGCGGAAAGTCGTCGGAACGGCTAGCCGCCAGATAACCCTCGACCGTGCTGTCGGGCAGCTCGTTGTGCAGGTCGGTAGCGGTCGTGACGCCGGCGAGCTGCGCCACGCGCGCGAAGCGCCACACCGCCTGCTCGTCCGACAGCACGGCCGCGAGCTCCGCGCCCGCGGCGCGATAGGCCATGTACTTGGCCGTCATCTCCTGCAGTTCGCCGGTCGGCTCGCCGCGGCTGTCTTTCACGATGCCGTGCACGTTGGTGTGACGATCGATACCGGCCTTGCCCAGGACTGCCGTGTTGGCGTTGGCAACGTGGAAGTTGGAATGGATCACGACGACCGGCCGCGCGGTCGAGACCTTGTCGAGGTCGCGAAGGTCCATGCGCCGGCCGGCGAAGTAGATCGGATCGAAGCCCCAAGCCAGCATCGAGGCGCCGGGCTTCAGCGTCTTCTCGTGGGCGCCGAGTGCGGCCACCACTTAGTCGATGCTCTTCAGACCCTTGCAGCGCGTGCCGTCGGGGCTGATGCGATCGAAATAACCGACATAGGGGAACTTCCATACGCCGCCCTCGAAGGCGTGGCAGTGGCCTTCGACGAAGCCCGGCAGGATCACCTTGTTGGCGAACCGCTCGTCGAGCTCGAGCTTGCCCCAGCCCTTCAGCTCCTCGAGGCTGCCGGCGCCCAGGATGCGGCCGTCGCGCACGGCGACATGCGTGGCGAACGGACGGTTGGGGTTCATGGTGATGATGCGGCGAGCGGCGTAAGCGATGGTGGTCATTTGACCGTCGTCATTTGGATCGAAGCCGCTTCTTGCGCGCATGGTGCGTCAGCGCAAGCGCGACGCACCAGCCGAGTTCCCGGCGGGTAGGCCTCGAACAGTGCGGCGACGTCCGGATCGGCGAAGCGCTTCATGGTCGCTACAGTAGCATGAGGACTGGCAACCGCACGCGAGCCATGGAATGCTCGGGCAAACAAGTCGTTGGGGCTTCCATGAAAATCAGAGCCAAGCGCGCCAGGGCCAACGGGAACGGAGGCGTCGGCGTGTACGACATGCTGGCCGCACCGTGGACCGAGGCCGGCAAGGACGGCATCGTCCAGAAGGTGGTGCGCGTCGACCACGCAAAGGGCCACTACCTCGGCTTGGTCGCCTTCGACCAGTTGGTGGCGAGCGGCCTGCATCAACACCTCGGTGTTGCCACCAGCTATGTCGTGCAAGGCTCGCTCAGCGACTATGCCGGGGACATCTTGCGCGGCCAGATGGGCATCAACCTCAAGGGCGCGACGCACGATGCCGTGGCCTACGAGAAGTGCCTTCTGGTGGCGCGGCTGGAAGGGCCGGTGGTTTATCCGCCGCACGACGGGCCGCTGCACCGCCTGCACGCCGGCGCCCGGCATTCGGCCATCGTCAATGCGGCGCCCGAGGTGATGCCGGACATCAACGTGACGGTGGACGCTCTGCCGCTGTCGACCACCGCGCTGGCCGGCGTGAGCCGCCGCATGATCTTCGACTACAAGGGCACAGGAGACGATCGCCGGCTCGTGCAACTGCAAGTCCTGCCCGGCGCCCGCATCCCGGCCCATCGCACGAGCGCGGTCGTCGAGTGGTTCGTGCTGGGCGGCGACGTCTCGGTCGGCAATCGGCACGCCAGGGGCGGCAGTTTCGTCTGCATCGATCCCGACGCCCAAGTGACGCTTTCCAGCGCCTATGGCGCGCTGATGCTCGCCTGGGCTGAGGGTCCGATCGAGTGGTCCGACGGCAAGCCGCGACCCGATCTCTACGGATTCTGACTCATTGCTGGGAGCGCGTCACTCCAGTGGCGCTCACCCTTGGTGCTGCAACCCTTCATGAGGCGCCACTGGAGTGGCGCGCTCCCAGCGATGAACGTTCTAGCTCCAGCTGGCATAGAGCATCGAGGCACCGGTGCCGCACAGCGTCACCGCCAGCAGGCGACTGAGATGGTCGCCTTCGATGCGCGCCGCCAAGCGCGCGCCGATCCAAGCGCCCACTGCCTGCGCTGGCGCGATGCAGATCCAAATCGCCAGATCGATGCTGCCGACGGCGGTCGCGTTCTGCGCCTGCGACGCCAGCGCCGCCGCGATGCTTGCCGGCACGCTGACCACCACGCCGGCCGCGGCGGCGCGGCCGATACTCTTGTGCATGGGCAGCCCGGACACCACCATGACGATGTTGGTGAGAATGCCGCCGCCTATGCCGGCAAAGCCGGATACCGCGCCGATACCGAGGGCCGATGCGATGCGAAACGTGCCGCCCGGCGCGGTCGCCAGAAACGGCTTGAAATAGGCAGGGAAGGCGAACCGCACGGCGAATACCAGACAGAACAGGCCAAACACACCGCTCAGCACCGCGCCTCGCACGTGCGGCGCCATGAACTGCGCGACGACAACGCCGACGGCAATGCCCGGCCCCCAATCGCGCAGGAAGCTGAGATCGGCGTGGCCGGCCCGCCAGTGCCCGAGAAACGACGTGATGGCGGCGGGCCCGATGGCGGCAAGCGAGGTCGCGACGGCAACGTGCGCCGCCTGGTCCGGCGCCACGCCGCTCTGGACCAGCCCGTAATAGACGACCGGCACGATCACGATGCCGCCGCCGATGCCGAGCAGACCGGCAAGCAGTCCGGCGGCCGAGCCGGCGACGAGGCCGAGCACGGCCAGCATCGTCATGCTCATTTCGTCTCCTTCCACGGCGAGGCGAGCGAAACGGCTGCCTGGGGCGCCACGATGTGTCCTGCCATCGCTGGCTGGCCCAAGTCCCCGCCGGACGGCTTGGCGCTCAACCAGACGACGGAGCCCAAGACCCCAAGCGCGATCGCGTAGAACACCGCGACCCCCAAAGCCCATTTGCGCTGGCACCTCAGATCATCGTCGCGCAGGCTTGTCACAAAGCGTCGTCTGTCCATGCGAACCTCCGATCGAGGCTCGTATCGTGCAGTGCAGCGCAGGCGCCTTCTGTGAAGATCGCCACAAAGCGCAACACGCGATGCTTGGCGCGCGCTAACATGCCCATCGGAAACAGACTCGTCACAAAACCACGAAACGGGCGGATCGATGCATCGCCGGTATTTCACAGCGTCCGCGCTCGCCGCGCTCACCAGGCCCGCGGCGGCCGACGCCTGGCCCAGCCGGCAGATCAAGGTGGTGATCCCCTATCCGCCTGGCGGGCCGACCGACATCTCGACGCGCATCGTGATGGAAAAGGCCGGCCAGCTGCTCGGCCAGCCGGTGCTGTTCGACAACAAGGGCGGCGCGTCCGGCATGATCGGCGCGGAATACGCCAAGACCCAGACGGCGGACGGTTATACGTTACTCGCGACCACGGTGGCGATGCTTGCCATCACGCGCCATCTGCAGCCGATCCCGATCGATCCCGACAAGGATTTCCTAACCGTCGCGCGGATGTCGACCTCGTGGGCGGCGCTTGCCGTGCATCCCTCGGTGCCGGCCACCACCATGGCCGAGTTCGTCGACTACGTGAAAGCCAATCCCGGCAAGGTGAATTTCGGCTCGTCCGGACTTGCGACGATCACCCATCTCTACGGCGAGATCCTCAATCTCGAGGCCGGGATCAAGCTCGTGCATGTGCCGTACAAAGGCAGCGCACAGGCGACCCAGGACCTTTTAGGCGGCCAGATCCAAGCGCAGTTCGACCAGACCGTTCTGCCGCACGTCGTGGCCGGGCGGCTGCGTGGGCTGGCGATGATCTCGGACGCCCGCTGGCCGCGGAAGCCCGACATCCCCACCCTGCGCGAGACCGGCTACGGCAAGCAGGGCGGCGAGAGCTGGTTCGGCATCCTGGCCCCTGCCGGCACGGCGCCGGCGATCGTCGACCGAATGGCAAAGGCGATCGAGGAGGCCCTGAAGTCGCCCGACGTGCTGGACAAGCTCGACAAGGCCGGCGCCAAGGCGACCTTTCTCGGGCCGGCCGACATGCGCGCGCAGGTCGACAAGGAGAGCGCCATGTTCGGCGACATCATCCGGCGCGCCAACATCCGGATGCAGTAGTCAGTCGCCCCGATCGCGATCGGGCTGGCAGACCAGGAGCGCCACCAGCAGCAGCGTGACGTAGAAGCGGAACGCCGGCTCCTGGCCGTTCCAGTCCTTGGACTGCCACATGGCGAACCATTCGCCGCCCACCACCATGAAGCCCAGGAACCACAGCAGGAAGCCAAGTCCTGCGCCGACGATCACGACGTCCTTCGCCGCGTTGAAGCGCTCGGCAGGGCCGCGAAGGTTGATGGCGAGGCGCAGCGTCGCCCAGGCGAGCACGAGCCCGTTCACCGCTTCGACGATGATGATCATCCAGTAGGCCACCGCCCACAGCTCGGGGGCGGTGATGGCATGACCCTTCAGCGCATTGCCGGGAAAGGTCGTGTCCATGCTGAGCACATGACGCACGAACTCGTAGTTCGTGCCGTGGTCGACGACATTGTGGTAGGCCACCAAGAGGCTGTACGCGGCGAGCGATCCCACCATCGCCGTCTTCGCCAGTCGCACGGCCATCATGCGTTTGCGCTCGTCATCGGGAACGCCACAAGCGCGGCCAAGCACAGGACAGGAGCAAAGCCGCCAGCAGGCCACCGCCCGCGGCGAGGAATGCGAAGCGGTAGCCCGCCATGAAGGCTTGTTGTCCCGACAGGCCCTCCGCGCCCCAGGCGTGCAGCGCTGTGAGGACGGAGGCGCCACTCACGATGCCGAGCGTTCTCGTCAGCAGGGCAAGGCTGCCGGCGACGCCGCGGTCGCGCGGCGGCAGCGTCGCCGTCACCATGTCGGTGTAGGCGACGGAGAGCAGGCCCTGTCCGGTTCCTTCGAGGCCGAGCAGCGCCACGACCGCCACGAGCGCCGTCGCCGGGCCGGTGTAGGCGAGGGGCAAGAGCGCGAGACCGACCACGGCGACGCCGCCCAAGACCGTCGGCCGCTGTCCGATGCGCCGCACCAGGAAGGCCGAGAGCGGCGCGCCGGCCAGGCCGCCGGCAAAAGCCAACGCCAGCACCAGACCGGTCATGAAGCTCGACAGATGGAGCACGTTCGCGAGGTAGTACGGCGTCAGCAGCAGGATCGCGAATCCGGCGAGGTTGGCGAGCACGTTCAAGAGGTTCGGCACGACAAAGGCTGGATCGGCGAACAAGCCGGGGCGGATGATCGGCTCGGGCGCGCGCGCCGCGCGACGTCCGTAGCCGATGGCAAAGGCGATCGCTGCCACGAAGATCACGATCGCGACGACCCAGCCCACCTCGTGCCGTTGCGAGAGGACGAGCGCCAGCAGCAGGAGGCTCATGGCGGCGGCGAGCATCACCGCCCCGGGGGCGTCGAACGGGCGCGCGAGGACGCTGGAGGACGGCAGCAGGCCGCTCAGCGCCAGCGCCGCAAGCGCGATCGGTACGCGGATCCAATAGACTGCCGGCCAACCCCACAGCTCGACCAGGAGACCGCCCAGCAACGGCCCCACCGCCGCGGACAGCGACATGGTCATTCCGAGGCCGGCCAGCGCCTTGACGCGCGCCGTCTCGGGGAACAGCGCGGTGGCGAGCGCCGGCGTGCACGACAATGCCAGCGCCGTGCCGATGCCCTGGCCGGCGCGCGCCAGCAGGAACAACGGCCAGGTCGGCGCCGCGGCGCAGGCCGCACAGCCAATCGCCGAGACCAGAAGGCCGACGCGGAAGATCAGGCGATGGCCGAACAGATCGCCGAGCTTGCCACACACCAGCATCAGCGAGCCGTAGACCAGCACGTAGCAGATCACGAGCCACTGCACGTCGCCCAGCGCCAAGTGGAAATGGCGCGTAATGGCCGGCAGCGCGACGTTCACGGCGATATCCAGTGGCGCCAGCGAGCCGCCCAGCCCGACGATGACGAGGCCGACGACGGGAGGGGTTGTCATCCCGAGCGCGGCGAGGGACCTTTCCTGCATCCTAAAGGTCCCTCGGCCTTTGGCCTCGGGATGACACCTCCTTCAGAGGTGTCGACCCAGGAACGCCATCGTGCGGTCCCACGCCTGCTTGGCGGCGGCCGGATCGAAGGCCGCGCTCACCTCGTTCGCGAAGGCATGCTGGGCGTCATAGAAGTAGACGTCGGGCTGGTGGCCGGCGGCGACCATCTTCTTCTTGAAGTCCTCCACGAGTTGCGGCGTGCACCAGTCGTCCTTCACGGCGAAATGGCCTTGCAGGGGGATTCTGATCTTCGCCGGATCGGCCAGCGCCTCGGGCGGCACGCCGTAGAACGGCACGCCGCAGGCGATGCCGGAAACGCGCGCGGCGGCCGCGATGGTGAGCGCGCCGCCCATGCAGAAGCCCATCACGCCCACCTTGCGACTGATGCCGGCGAGGTGCTTGACGGCACCGGCGATGTCCTGGTCGGAGGCGCCGACGAAATCCAGTCCACTCATCATGTGGTTGGCTTCGTCCGGCTTCTGGGTCACGCGGCCCTTGTAGAGGTCGGGCGCCAGCGCATTGTAGCCCGAGGCGGCGAAGCGATCGGCCACGCCCTTGATCTGGTCGTTCAGCCCCCACCATTCCTGGATCACGACGATGCCCGGCTTGCCTTGCCCGGCCTCCGCCAGATAGCCCTTGCAGGTGCCGCCGTCGGGACGCTTGAAGTCGATCATGCCGGCCATTGCTGTTTCCTCCTTTTCATCTCGCGAATCGCGGGCGTCCCGCCAACCTCCCGCTGTCATCCCGAGCGCAGCGAGGGATCTTTGAGCTACAGGAAAGATCCCTCGCTCTCGCTCGGGATGACAAGGGGCTGTGATAGGCCTGCGGTCCCAAGGACCTTAAAGCAGCTTCCGGAGCTCCGTCTTAAGAATCTTGCCGTAGTTGTTCTTGGGCAGGGCGTCGACGAACTTGTAGTCCTTGGGCCGCTTGAAGCGGGCGATGTTGTCGAGGCAGAGCCGGTCGAGGTCGGCGGGTGCCAGCGGCCTGCCGTCGCGCGCCACGACGAAGGCCACAACCTCCTCGCCCCATTCGGGGTGCGGGCGGCCCACCACCGAGCATTCGGCGACGGCGGGATGCAGGCTGAGCACGTCCTCGATCTCGCGGGGATAGATGTTGGAGCCGCCGGAGATGATCATGTCCTTGGAGCGGTCCTTCAGGGTCAGCAGGCCTTCCTCGTCGAACGCGCCGACGTCGCCGGTCCACAGCCAGCCCTCGCGCAGCGCCCGTGACGTGGCGTCCGGATTGTTCCAGTAGCCCGACATCACCGTGTCGCCCTTAACAATGATCTCGCCCACCTCGCCGACCGGCAGCGGCCGTCCCTCCTCGTCCACGACCTTGACGGCGACGCACGAGTCCGGCCGGCCGGCCGAAGCCAGCCGCTGTTCCCAGCGCGGGTGCAGGCGGTCGGCGTGCATCTCGCGCGACAGATGGGTGATGGTCATCGGACTCTCGCCCTGGCCGTAGAGCTGCGCCAGCTTGTTGCCGAGGAGGTCGAGGGCGCGCTTGAGGTCGGCGACATACATCGGCGCGCCGCCGTAGGTGACAAGTCTCAGCGAATCGGGCCGCAGGTCGGACAGGCTGCCGTGCTCGATCAGGCGCTTCACCATGGTCGGCGCGAGGAAGATGCTGCAATCGGGCCAGCGGTTCATCAGCGCGACCGTCTCGGGCACCTCGTACTTGCCGCTCTCGGGAAAGACCTGGGTGACGCCGCGCGCCACCATCGAGAAGTTCCACAGGCCCGAACCGTGGCTGATCGGGGCGGCATGCACCATTGAGCTGCCGGTCGGCGGCCGATCGACGTCGGCATAGTAGTTGAGCGCCATGGTGAGCAGGT
>JAFAKN010000183.1 GCA_019235415.1 Alphaproteobacteria bacterium | reverse complement strand
TGTGCATGGCGCACTGCGCGAACGAGTATGCGTTCTGCATGTGGAGGTTGAAGTCCAGTTGGGCGTAGTTGAGCCTGCCCGGGTTTACCGCAGTGCCGAACCGGTCCAAGATAGGCGAGCCGTTGGGTGCTGGTTGTTCGGAAGCGGCGTGCGAGCAGGACGCATCGGCGAAGTGGCCCCCCTCGTGAATCAGCACCGCGGCGCGCATGTTGGCGTTGGCATTGTGGAAGTCGCGGCCGATGGTGATGAACTGGGTGGGGATGTCGATGCCTCCGAGCGGCCCCAATCCCTTGTCGGGAACGCCTGGATTACCCATGACCCGGGTGCTGCCGGGGCCGATGACGTTGAGGACATTTTGGATCTTCAAGAACATCTGCTTGATCTTGCGCAACCGCTCTCTGGCCACTGACTCGGAAACGTTCGGGATCTCGACTTTGAAGTGAGTCTCGATCGACGAGAAAAAGGCGATGTCGGCAGCGGTGTAGACCTTAAACCGCTCGATCTTTCCCTCGACCTGGCTGATCTTTGTAAGCGTCGATGCGATCCAGGATTTGGCGAGCGGCAGACTGGCGTCTTTATCCGCCAGGAGCATGAACCCGGTGAGCTCCCCGGGCGCATCTCCAACGGCAGCGGCACTCGATGCAGCACCAACGAGCCCATGTCCGGCCGTGAAGGATCGCCGGGTGCTTTGTTGGGTGTCGGGCAGGAAGAGGCACCGGGGGGTACATTGGTCGCTCCGCTCGGCAGCAAGCATCTCCTTGTCGAGCCGGTCGATCGTCATTTTGCCGACGATATTGTCCGCCTGGGACTGAAAGGCACGGTTGATGATGTTTCGCTTCCGCTTGTAGGCGAGCACCGCTTTTGCAGTCGCGGGGCCGTATTTCCCGTCCGCGACGATGGTCGCCCCGTCCAGCTGGATCAGCGCCAACTGGATCTTGCGAACATGCTCCCCGGCCGCGCCCTGCGTGATGTGGGCAGCGTCAGAGATGGCCGCTGCTTCGAGCTTGGGATCGCCACGAAACAATCGTGATTGTAGAGCCACAAATAGTTCCTTTCGGCGTACTTATTGACTCAATCTTCGGTTGGTCTCCAAGCGTCACCATGGGCTAAGGCCACTCGGCTGATGGCAAATACCAGCGCCAACGCCAGCACGCGGTGGCGGCGATAGCCTGTCCCCTCTCTTTGCACGGGGCGCCGCCCAATTGCGTGCCCTCGGCACGCATCCATCGAGAAGGGTAACCACCGCTGCTAGCATTGCAATAGAAAATTAAACGGCAAATTGTAGATGCATGCCTTGCAGCGCGACACCGTGTGCCGCTGACACCGCGACCGCAGCAGCGTCACCACGACCCAGGAGACAGGACTCAGGCCGGCTGCTGAGGGAAGCCGGTCATGGTGCTGCAACGACTGCCGCTGCCGATCGCCAAGCTGGGCGACATCGAACCGCTCGGCCTCGGCGTGTGGGCATGGTGCACGCGCTGCAAATTGGAGCGGCGCGTCACGATAGGCGCTGTGCTCTCCGTTCGGTCGTTTGCCGGCGCAATGTTCCGGTGCTCGACATGCAAGGCGCGAAGCCGACCGGTAGTGTCCCGTCTCCTTTGGGCCTGACAGTCGGGCTAGTTCGGACCGGCCTGCAACAGGTGACGGTAGCCGACCTCTGTCATCCACTGGGCTCGGGCAAGGTGGCTGGCCCACATCCGCTTGGCCCGCTCGGGCTCTTTGACCGGATCCGCCTCGAGCACGATCTGGACGACCTTTCGCCAGTCTGCGCCATCCGCCTCGGCGTCCAGGAGGCGCAAGTACACGACCAGGTGCTCCATGTCGTAGCCCGTCAGGGTCGGGTCGCTCGGAGCGGCGTCTGCGATGTGAAGGCTAGCGAGGGTGACGCGACCTCGATCGTGCCTCAATAAGCAACACGGATTGCCGTCAGCGCATCACCTGATCGGCAATGGTCACTGGACAAGCGGCGTCCCTGCCAGGGTGGTTTCCGCAAGTGACGGATAGGAGCGGAAAGGACCGTACCGCTGGCCCCTTCTCTGTCGCCGAGCAGCCCGGTCACAGGCCGGACACGAGGCGATGTTTACCCAAAACGTTACCCAAGACGATTGATAAGCCAGCAATTACCGCTTGCATCGCATCTAGTTGAGATAAGGGACGGCCATGCCCTTGGTGACGGCGGGACGGGCATTCACCGTGTCGTACCAGCGCTTGACGTTGGGGAAGTCGGCGAGGTTGACGGTGTGCCATTCGTGGCGCGCGGTCCACGGAAACGTCGCCATGTCGGCGATGGTGTAGTCGTCGCCCGCCACGAAC
Source organism: Alphaproteobacteria bacterium (assembly GCA_019235415.1). GTDB lineage: Bacteria > Pseudomonadota > Alphaproteobacteria > Reyranellales > Reyranellaceae > Reyranella. The sequence continues at coordinate 21,831 of JAFAKN010000183.1, read as the reverse complement.
TCGACGCCCGCCAGCCGCTTGTCGAGCACGCCGTACAGGCGCTTGGCCTCGTCGACGTAGCGCTTGATGCCGTACTCGATCTTGGTCGGTGCGGCCCGCAGGAAATGATGCGCCTGGCCGAACATCGGACCGACGCCGCCCATCTGCCACATCAGCCACTGCAAGGTGTCGTAGCGCTTGACCGGCTCGCTCGGCAGGAACTTCTTCGTCTTGTCGGCGAGGTAGATCAGGATCGCGCCCGATTCGAACAGGCTGTAGGGTTTGCCGCCCGGACCGTCGGGATCGACGATCGCGGGGATGCGGTTGTTGGGGCTGATCTTCAGGAACTCGGGCTTGAACTGCTCGCCCTTGGAGATGTCGATCTTGTGCACGCTGTAAGGCAGCCCGCACTCCTCGAGCATGATGGAGGCCTTGCGGCCGTTGGGCGTGCCCCACGTATGAAGCTCGATCATTTCTTTGCCCCCCCGATTGAACGGACGTCTCAGGTCCAGCTGTCGTCGTCCGAGCCGCCGCCGAAATCCTGGTCCTGATCCTGGTCGAGCGACGCGGTATCGTAGTCGTCAGGCTGGTCGTCCTGCTGCGGCAAATTGCTGTCGTCGTACGCGCCCTGCTGCGCGGACGTGTCGGAAGCGGGCATATCCAACGGTGGCACGGTATCGGGCGGCAGCAACGATGCCGGCGTCTGGGCCAGAGCCGGTCCGAACGCGCCGGGACTGCTGCCCATCAGATTGCGGATGCCCTCGAACAGCAATGCGCCGCCCGCAACGCCCGCGGCCGTCGTCAGCGCCGTGCGCAGGAAGCCGCCGCCACCGCCCCCCATCATGCCCATCGGCTGCTGCGGGGACAGCGCGGCCTGAAGCGGCGAGCGCGAAGAGGGAACGGTCGGGGGGACGGTCGGCGGCACCGAAGGCTGCGGCGCCGATTGCGCCTGCGCCGAGCCCCAGGGCCCGATCTTGGGAGCGCTGCCTAGAAAGCTCGCCGAAGGCGACGCTTGGCTGGCCTTGGCTTCGAGCTCGGCGATGCGCTCCTGAGCCGCCTTGAGCGCTTGTTCCTGCACGAGCACGGTCTGGACCAGGAGATAAGGCGACGCCGCCTGGCGAGCGATGCTCTCCTTGATGAGCGCCTCGGCCTCGGGATCCCGCGGCTGGGATTCGAACGGCTGCAAACGACCGAACAGGCCGGCGATCAACTCGCGTTCCTGCTGTTGCATGGCAATGCCTCCCGCCCCGCCATAGTCCCCACCGGGGCAGTGCCAACGTGGGTGTCCGGCCGGCAGGCGTCAAGGGTGGCTGAGCGACCCCAATCTCAGCCACCACGGGCTTATTTGCCGCGTGCGCAACAGGCCAGTGAAGCTCCAGCAATCGGCCGCAAGTCGCGCTTCGACCTCGGCCTCGTCGTCTGCCCGCACGATCAGCAACACGTCGCGCGTGCCGAGCATCGGACCACCCAGCACCATGAAGCCCTCAGCCACCAATTCGTTCATGTAGTCGGCGTGCGCACGCCAGTCCTCCTGGCCTTCCATCGGCAGGTCGTCGTTCCAACGGGGTCCGCGCGTGCGGATCACGGCGAAGATCGTTCCGGGCATGGCTACATCCGCGTGAAATCCATCCGCCAGTTGTTCTCCCAGCGGCGGCCGCCGTCGGTCGAGAAGGCCTGCTCCCAGCGTGCCGACTGCGCCGTGATGCGCGACCAGATGAAGCGCACGCGCACCGCATGGCTCTCGCAAGTGTCATCGCCGTAGAAGGTGCCGACGCCATTCTCGAAGCGACCGACCACGGGCGGCGTCAGGCGGCCGGGTGTGCGGCTGTCGCTCCAATAGATCGACCACAGGCCCGAGGTCGGATCGAAGGTGCGCACGGTGATGCCCTTGTAGGGCTGGCCGGGCAAGCGGATGTCGCTTTCGTCGGTGTTGCCGTAGCCGTCGAGGATCTTGCGCACCGCGCATGTGCCGTCGAACTCGAGCCACTGCTGGCAGTCGGCGAGCCGCCGCGCAAGAAAGCGATGGCGGCATCGCCAGAGGCCCATGAAAAAGTCGAAGTCCGGACTGGCTGGCAGCTTGGTCATGGCGGTCTCCTGCGACCGTCCGTTTAGGCTCCCCTGCTGTCAGTTCCTGGCAGCAGTCTTTTTTAGCGCACCACCGCCGCCGTCTGGCCGAACAGGATCTTGCGCTGCTCCTCGGTGTTGATGCCCGGCGTCTGGCGCAACTCGGCGCCCACCGCCTTGCCCTTGACCACCGCCGGCCGCTTGCCGACCGAGTCCTCGAACCAGCGTTTGAGGTTCGGAAAGTCGTCGAGGTTCTGGCCGAAGTTCTTGAAGCCCACGACCCACGGCCAGCTTGCCATGTCGGCGATCGAGTAGTCGCCGGCAACGAACTCGCGGTCGGCCAGGCGCTTGTTCAAGACGCCGAACAGCCGGTTGACCTCATTGCTGTAGCGGTCCTGGCCGTACTTGAGTGCTTCAGGCGGATTGAACTGCGGCGCATACATATTGAAATGGTTGGCTTGACCGGCCATCGGGCCCAGCCCGCCCATCTGCCAGTTGACCCACTGCAGCGTCTCGTACTTGCCGCGCAAGTCCTTCGGGAGAAACTTGCCGGCCTTCTCGGCGAGGTACTGCAGGATGGCGCCTGATTCGAACACCGCGACCGCCGCGCCGCCGCCGGGCGGCTCGTGGTCGACGATGGCGGGCATACGATTGTTGGGGCTGATCTTGAGGAAATCGGGCTTGAACTGCTCGCCCGTCCCGATGTTCACCTGGATCAGCTTGTAGGGCAGCCGGCATTCCTCGAGCATGATGGAGATCTTCCAGCCGTTGGGTGTCGGCCAGTAGTAGAGGTCGATCATCGTGGTCACTCCCGATCCGATTTTGCCGCCGGAACCTAGCCCATTGGCTGCGAAGCGCGAAGTCGTGAACGCCCACGGGTCTATGAGAAAAACCGCGGTTGGGCTAAGCAGGACCCTCCTTTCAGGAGGTTCGCCATGGCTTTGTCACTCTATGATCTTTGCGTCCCCACCTACCTGCAGATCCTGGGCGGGGCTGAAGGCTTTCTCGCCAAGGCCAAGCAGCATTTCGCCGACAACAAGCAGGATCCCGACGAGGTCGTCGAGGCCAAGCTTGCGCCGGACATGCTGCCCTTCCGCTTCCAGATCGTCGCGGCGGCGCACCACTCGCTCGGTGCGCTCAAGGCCGTTCAGGCTGGACAGTTCGCACCGCCTGCGCCGTCGACCGCGGACTATGCCGGCCTGCAGAAGCTCGTCAGCGACGCCAAGGAGGCGGTGCAGAAGATGACGCCGGCCGAGGTCAATGCCTGCTCCGGCAAAGACGTGACCTTCCAGGTCCGCGACACCAAGATTCCCTTCATCGCCGAAGGCTTCATCCAGTCCTTCTCGCTGCCGAACTTCTACTTCCACGCCACCACCGCCTACGACATCCTGCGCAGCAAAGGCGTTCCGGTCGGCAAGCGCGACTTCCTGGGCAAGCTGCAGATCAAGAGCTAGTGCCCGAACACATAGGCCCACAGCGCATCCGCCCGCAGCACATCGGCCCGCAACACATTGGCATCGTCGCGTGCTCGGCCGAGGGCGCGGCGCTGTGTTACCGTACGATCTGCGTCGAGGGTGCGGGCCTGTTCGGCCCGCACGCCCATCCCGAGGTCTCGATGCACACGCCGTCGCTGGCGGATTACGTCGTGCATCTCGACCGCGGCGACTGGGCTGCCGTGGGCGAGTTGATGCTCGCCTCGGCGCGCAAGCTCGCAGGCATCGGCGCCGACTTCCTGATCTGCCCCGACAACACCATTCACCAGGCGCTGCCGCACGTGCTGCCGCGCTCGCCGCTGCCCTGGCTGCACATCGCCGAGGTGGTGGCCGAGGAGGCGGCGGCGCGTGGCTTCGGCAAGATCGGCATCATCGGCACCAGATGGTTGGTCGACAGCGACGTCTATCCCGAGAAGCTCGCCTCCCGCGGTCTGGACTTTTTGCGCCCCGGTGCCGCGGAACGGATCGAGTGCAATCGCATCATCATGGACGAACTCGTCTGTAGTCAGTTCAAGCCACAATCGGTCGAGTATTTCCGGCAAGTGATCGGCCGGCTGAAGGACCAAGGCTGCGACGCCGTGGTGCTGGGCTGCACCGAAATCCCGCTGATCGTCAGTGACGACAACTCACCGCTGCCGACGCTCGATTCGACTCGATTGCTGGCCAGGGCGGCGTTGCGCTTGGCGCAATAGTTTTGCCGGACCGCGGCCTCCAGGCCCGCTCATCTTCTTTTGGACCGCGAGCCTCCGGCTCGCTCATCGTCATGAGCGCGCGGGACGCGCGCGGTTCCCATGACCATGAGCGGGCCTGGAGGCCCGCGGTCCGGCAAGACGGCTACGCCGGCATGAGCGCCTGGGCGACGGCGTCGTCGACCTTCTCCAGCCAGACGAACTCGAGACTGTTGCGCACCTCGTCGGGGATGTCGTCGTAGTCGCGGCGGTTGCGGGCCGGCAGCATGACGCGCGTGATGCCGGCGGCAGCGGCCGCCACCACCTTCTCCTTGATGCCGCCGACCGGCAAGACCAGCCCGCGCAGGCTGATCTCGCCGGTCATCGCCGTGTCGCTGCGGATCACCCGGCCGGTCAGCAGCGAGGTAAGCGCCATGAACATCGCCACGCCGGCGCTCGGCCCGTCCTTGGGCGTGGCCCCGGCCGGCACGTGGACATGGATGTCGCTCTTCTCGAACAGCGCCGGCTCGATCTTGAGCGTCGCCGCCATGCCTTTCACCACGCTGAGGGCGGCCTGTGCGCTCTCGCGCATCACTTCGCCGAGCTGGCCGGTCAGCAACAACCGGCCGCCGCCCGGCGAGCGCGTCGCCTCGATGAACAGGATATCGCCGCCGACCGGCGTCCAGGCGAGCCCGGTCGCCACGCCGGGCACGGTCGAGCGCATGGCGACCTCGTTCTCGAAGCGCACCGCACCCAGGATCTTCTCCAGGTCAGCCTCGGCAATGTGCCTCTTCTGCACCGTGCCTTCGGCGATCTCGACGGCGACGCTGCGCAGCAGCCGGCCGATCTCGCGCTCGAGATTGCGCACGCCCGCTTCTCGCGTGTAGCCCTCGATGACGCGGCGCAGGGCGGCATCGTCGATCTCGACCTGCTCGGCCTTGAGCCCGTTGGCCTCGAGCTGGCGGCGCACCAGGTAGCGCTTGGCGATCTCGAGCTTCTCGCCGGCGGTGTAGCCCGACAGCTGGATGATCTCCATGCGGTCGCGCAACGGCCCGGGGATGGTGTCGAGCATGTTGGCTGTGGTGATGAACACCACGCGGCTCAAGTCGAACGGCACGTCGAGGTAGTTGTCGCGGAACGTCGAATTCTGCTCGGGATCGAGCACCTCGAGGAGTGCCGCGGACGGGTCGCCGTGAATGCCCGCTGCCATCTTGTCGATCTCGTCCAGCATCAGCACGCAATCGCGCGCGCCCGCCTTGCGGATCGCCTGGATGATGTTGCCCGGCAACGCCCCGATGTAGGTGCGGCGATGGCCGCGGATCTCGGCCTCGTCGTGCACGCCGCCCAGGCTGACGCGCGCGAACTTGCGGTCCATGGCGCGCGCGATCGATTGGCCGAGCGAGGTCTTGCCGACGCCGGGCGGGCCGACGAAGCACAGGATCGGCGCCTTGCCCTCCGGCGCCAGCTTGCGTACCGCCAAGAACTCGATGATGCGCTGCTTGATCTTCTCCAGGCCGAAATGGTCGGCATCGAGGATGCGGCGCGCCTCGGCGATGTCGATCGGCTTGGGCCCGGGCGGCGCCCACGGCAGCTCGACCAAGGTTTCGAGGTACGAGCGGATCATGGCGTACTCGGCGGCCGCCTCCGGGGTGCGCTGGAGCCGCCGCAGTTCCCTGCGCGCCTGGGCCTCGACCTCGGTCGGCATCTTGGCGTCGGCGATCGCCTTCTCGAGATCGGCCAGCTCCTGCTTGTTGGAGCCTTCGTCGCCGAGCTCCTTCTGGATGGAGGCCATCTGCTCGCGCAGCAGCACCTCGCGCTGCCGCGTGTCGAGCGAGGCCTTGGTGCGCTGGCCGATCTCGGCCGACAGCCGCAGCACCTCAAGCCGGTGCGCCAAGAGCTTCGATACCTTGTCTAGACGCGGCAGCAAGTCGATGGTCTCGAGGATGTCCTGCTTCTCCGAGGGCGATGCGTCGAGGTAGGTCGCGGCCAGGTCGGCCAGCGGCCCGGGCGAGGTGGTTGCCTCGACGGTCTGGCGCAATTCCGGCGGCACGCGCGGCAGCAAGTCGAGAACCTCGCGCACCTGCTCCTGCAGCACCATGAAGCGCGCCTCGATCGCCGAGCCGTCCACAGCCGGCTCGGCGATGTGCAGACCGCGCGCCAGCAGGAACGGATAGCCCTCGACGAACTCGGAGATGCGGAAGCGCTGCACGCCCTGGCAGATCACGTGATGACCGCCTTCCGGCGTCGTCATGTAGCGCACGATGTTGGCGATGGTACCCGTGCGGTGCAGGTCCAGAGGCGTGGGATCGTTGGTCTGCGGATCGCGCTGCAGGACGATCAGCACCTGGCGCTGCTCGCGCACCGCCTGCTGGGCGGCGGCAATGGTTGCCGGCCGACCGAGCGTGATGGGAAACACGATCTCGGGGAACAGTACGGTGTTGCGCACCGGCACGACGATGAGCGCGTCGGACGGCAAGGGCCGCATCGACTGGCCGGCCGCGCCGGGGTTCGCATCGGGCGGGCTCATGGCTTGACCTCATGCACCAGCGCCTTGGCCAACCTTACGACCAAGCAGCCGTTGGACACGGTGCTGCGCGGCTTCTCATAGCGGCCGGCCGGCAACGGGATGCGCCGTTCGAAACGCCCTTGCGGCAGCTCAAGACGGTGGATGATGGCGGTGCGTGCTTCGGCAGGCAGCGGGCGTTCGCCGGCAATGATCAGCCGGCCGCCCTGAATTGCCAGCTTCACTTTCTGCGGGTCGACGCCTGGCAAGGCGACGAAGATCAGCACGGCGTCGTTGGTCTCGAGCACGTCCGTCGGCGGTTCCCAGGTCACGCCGCGAGCCGGCTTCTGCAGCGGGTTGAACACCTCGCGATGCATGCGTTCGGCCCGCGCCAGCATCTCCAATGCCTCGGACCACATCCAATCTTTGGGATCGTTCGTCATGGCGGCCTATATGGGAATGGCGGTTGGCAAGTTACACCCCTTCAGAGGAGCGCGGACCTCCCGGTCCGCTCATGTCATCCCGAGCGGAGCGAGGGACCTTTCGCGTCGCCCTTAAAGGTCCCTCGGCCTGCGGCCTCGGGATGACAAAGAGGCGGACCGGGAGGTCCGCGGTCCAATGAAGTCAATTGCCGATCAGCGCCTGGTAGACGAGATCGCGCATCAGATAGCGGTAGCGCAGGCGCGCGGCGGGCGATTGCATCATGAACACGACGTACATCCTCTCCCTGGGATCGTGCCAAAAATAAGTGCCGTAGGCGCCGCCCCAGTAGTAGTCGCCGGGCGAGCCGGGCAGCGGATTGCGGCCCTGCTCGGTGCGCACCGCGAAGCCCAGGCCAAAACCCTGCCCGAAGCGCGCACTGGGCAACAGCGCTCCGAAGGCCGGCTCCAGCCCAGGGTCGAACTTCACGTCGGGCGGCAGGGCATCGGCCGTCATCAGGTCGATGGTCTTGCGCGAGATCAGGCGCACGCCGTCGAGCTGGCCGCCGTTGGCGAACATCTGCAGGAAGCGGGCGTAGTCGGCCGCGGTCGAGACCATGCCGCCGCCGCCCGAGCGCCACGTGTACTTTTCCGCGACATCGGGGATCGGCGGCAGCTCGTTCTTGGCGCCCTCCTTCATCGGGTGCGCACCGCGGGCCTTCTTGTCGGCGCCGACCTCGAAGCCGGTGTCGCCCATCTTGAGCGGCTTGGTGATGCGTTCCTCGATGAACCTGTCGAGCGGCATGCCCGACGCCACCTCGATCACCCGCCCCAGCAGGTCGGTCGACATGGAGTACTCCCAGGTCGTGCCGGGCTGATAGAGCAGCGCGAGCTTGGCAAGCTTGTCGGCCATCTCGGCCAGCGTCTGGTTGCGGTCGGCGACCTTCATGTCGAGGTAGGACTGCTTCACCTGATTGGTGCCGGGCGTGCCGTAGGTGAGGCCTGACGTGTGGCGCATCAGGTCCTGCACCGTCATGGGCCGTTCCTGCGGCTCGAGCGTGATTTCCTCCGTCCCGTCCGGGTTCTTTTTCGGGACCGCAACCTTGGAGTCGGCGAAGGCCGGAATGTAGCGCGACACCGCATCGGCGAGCGTGAGCTTGCCCTCCTCGACCAGGATCATCGCCGCCACGCTCACGATCGGCTTGGTCATCGAGGCGATACGGAAGATCGTGTCGTTGGTCATCGCCACCTTGGCTTCCTTGTCGCGGTAGCCGAAGGAATCGAACATCACCAGCTTGCCGTTGCGCGCGATCAGCACGACGGCGCCGGGCAGCTCGTTGTTCTTCACGCCCTCGTTCAGCCTCTCGCCGAGCCGCTTCAGGCGCGTCTCGACGAAGCCGACCTCCTCCGGCGAGGCCGCCTTCGGGATGCCTTGCGCGAGAGCGGACGCGGCGACTGAGAGCATGAGTGCGCCGGCAGCGGCCAGGCGAACGACAATCGACATTGTTGTGCTTCCTCCCGAACGGGGACGATAACATCACGCGAAGGGAACCGACCTCCCAGCGCTCGCAATGCGGAAGGAAACCGAATTACGGCAAATTCGGCTATCGGCTACCCTGTCGTTTACGGCAGGTGCTGTCGCTGCCGTCGTCCTGAACGCACCGAAGAACCTCATGCGATCCTCCACTGTCGCCCAGGATGACGACAGGCATAGTAGCGTACCTAAACAGTTATGTAAAGCATATCTTACGCTAAGCTCCGAATATTTGGGCTCCGGGGCCGGGATCTCGGTTTCCTCGCCAACCCCGCTAAGTCGTTGAAAACATTGTATTTCCCGTGCAGAACATTTCAATGATTCATGAAATAGTAAATTCGAAGAACCAACCAGACAGTGCCCGCGACGGCAACCGCCAGGGACAGTGCCCGTGGCAGCCAGGGCAGCCGTCCCGGTCGCGATGCCCAGGCAAGCGGCGGCAGCACGACCACGACGAACGCAAGCTGGCCGAGCTCGACGCCGAGATTGAAGCCGACCAGCGCCCGAACCAGCGCGGCGCGCCCCAGGTCGAGCTCGCCCAGTGCCGACGCAAATCCCAGCCCGTGCACCAAGCCGAACAGGGCCGCCACCAGCCAGCGTCGGCCGACCGCCGCAGGCGCCACCAGGTTCTCGACCGCCACCCAGACGATCGAGGCGGCGATCAGCGGCTCGATGATCCCTGAGGGCACGTCGGCCAAGCCCAGTGCCGCAAGGCTCAGGGTCAGGCTGTGCGCCACGGTGAAGGCGGTGACGATCTTCACGGTCGGCCACAAGCCGCGCGCGAAGGCCAGCAGTGCAAGCAGGAACAGCAAATGGTCGATGCCGCCCAGGATGTGCTCCAATCCCATGGCGATGAAGCCGGTCCAGCTCGGCGGGGTTGGCGCCGCGAGGTCGACCGTGGCGCTGCGATTGTCCTCGAGGAACGCAAACTCGATGGAAGACCGGCCCGGCACGCGCACGCTCAGCACCGTCTGGAAGTGGGCGCCGAGCACTTCCGGCCAGTCGTCGCGGATGCGCAGCGTGCCCGTGCCTTTGGCGCAGCTCAGCGCCATTTCCAGGACCACCTTGTCGTCGGCGGCGCTGGAGCCGCGGATCGAGATGCGGCCAGGCCGGCAAGGCTCGCCCGCGATCGAGACTCGCACGTAGTTGCGCAAGAAGTCCGCCACCCTGGCGGCGGCAGCCTGATCGCCCTCGCCGGCCAGCCAGAGCAGGCGACCCGCCTGGTCGTCGACTTCCGTCGCGACCACCGTCAACCGGTACAGCAAGCTCGTGCCCGCGACGTCGAGCGTGGCAAGACCCGTGCTGGTGGCATGCGCCAGGACAAGGAGAGGCCACGTCATCATCACAAGGAGGACAGCTGCTCTGCGCGTCACGGCGCGGCTGCTCCAGTGACTTGCCGCCCGACGACTTGCCGCCCGATGACTTGCCGCCCGATGATTTGCCGCCAGCTGTCCGCCAGGTGCACGGCCACCAAGAAAACGCCGTCAGCCCCCTCGATCATGGAAGCCACGGGTTCGGGCTCGAGGTGACGCCGGGCAAGGGAGGATGTGCAGCGGCCGACCGTCAGGGCCATCAAATGGTGACACGCTGAACCAGCCAAACCAGGCCGATCAAAGCCACTGCTCCCGACAGGATCTGCGGTAGTCGCGGCAGGCGGCCAGGCCGCGATGCCCAGACAAGCGGCGGCATGACGACTGTAACGAAAGCGAGCTGGCCCAGCTCGACCCCGACGTTGAAGCCGATCAGTGCTCCTACCAGGGTATCGCGCGAGAGGCCGAGTTCGGCGAGCGCCGAGGCGAAGCCCAGGCCGTGGATGAGGCCGAAAAAGGCCGCGACCAGCCAGCGGCGCCCGACGCCGGCGGGCGCCACGAGGTTCTCGACGGCGACCCAGACGATCGAAGCGGCGATCAGCGGCTCGACGAGCGAAGACGGCACATCGACCATCCCGAGCGCCGCCAGGCTCAAGGTGATGCTGTGAGCCACGGTGAAAGCCGTGACGATCTTCACCGTCTGCCAAAAGCTCGTGGCGAGCGCCAGCAAGGCCACCAGGAACAGCAGATGGTCGACGCCTCCGATGATGTGCTCGACACCGAGGCCAAGATAGAAAACCAACTTGCTCGCCGCGCCGCCCTCGGGCGAGGCATTGCCTGCTATGGCGACGCTCGCCTGGCGCTGGCCCTTCTCGAACACCACTTGCCGGGCGCCACCCGGCCATTGGATGTCGGCGATGGTGTGATGGTCGACGCCGAGCAATGTGTCGATGCCGTCGCGAATCGTGAGGTTCCGTATTGGCGCGGCGCAGGCGTAGAGAACCACGACCTCGATGTTGGTTCGCCCGGCCGACGGCGGCCTGGTCTCCGCCGGAACGCCCGAGCAAGTTGCCCCGTCGGCCTCGACTGCGACATGCCGTGCGACAGCGGCGCCAAGATCGCGCAGGTCCCGCGTGGTGTCATCCAGGACATCGGCCGGCAAGGAAAGCGCGTAGCGCACCGCCTGCCCGGCCACCGAGACCATGGCGTAGCCGGTCGTTCCGCCCTGATGCGCCAGGGCGCCAGCGAAGGCGAGCGACGTCGCGGCGGCGGCGATCATGGCCCCTCTCCACTCGATGGCCCGCTTCATCGCGCCGTCAAACCTTCCCATGCCGCGGTCCACTCGGCACCGATGAAGCGCGACATCAAATAGACTCTGGGATCGCCGTCGATCCGCATGTACTGCAGGAAGCCCTCCGGATTGAGAGCGCCAAAGCGCACCGTCAGCGCCATGCCGTCCGGTCCTGCGACCGTGGCCACGACCACCGGCTCTTCGAGGCCGAACGGACGCGTGTCGACGCCCGACAGCTCCTGCGCGGCGATCTCGCGGACCGGCCCCGAACGATGCAGCATCTTGACCGCCGTATCGAGATGGCTCGCCGCGACACCTTCGACGGCACCGCCGCCGTCCAGCGCCCAGCCTTCACCGCGGCGCACCAGCGCCACTTCGCGCCCGCCGCGGCCGAGCACGACTTTCTGCACGGCTTCCGGCTCAACCGGCAGCACGCCCTTCGCCTCGAACTTCACGAGCTGGCGCAGCACCGGCTGAGCGCCGGACACCACCATTGCGGCGAGCCAGGCCAGTGCCATCGTCGCGAGCAGCGACATGACGAGGCGTCGTGCCCATAGCGCGCTCATCGCCGCCTCAGCCACCAGACCACGCCGCCGATTCCGATCACCGTCAACGGAAGCACGATGACGACGACTGCGAACAGGGTGCGGCTTTGCGATTCCGTGAGCAGGATCATCGGCGGCACGGGGATTCGCGTGCGCACGGCCGTCCCGCGCTCTTCGCGCGCCAGCCAGCGCACCGAGGCCACCAGGAGATCGCTGTTCGACATGTAGGGCAGGAAGGAGTTGCTCGCGAAATCGCCGTCGCCGATCAGCACGGCACGAAACGGCGGCGCGCCCTGTGCCAGCACGCCTTCGGCGGCGATACCCAACACGCGCGGTCGTACGTCTGCCGCCTGGGCTGCGGCAGCGGTAGGGCTCTCGACCGTGCGCGCGTCCACGGGTTGGACCGGTCGCGTGTAGCTGTCGCGGCTGCTCTGCAGGATCGGCGCCACCTCCACGCCGGCCGCCGGCTGCGTCAAGGTCATCGGCCGGATGCCCGGGAAGAAGGTCAGGGACAGGGTCCGTGTGATCGGGTGCGGATCGTAGCCGGTCACCGCCACCATCTCGGCATCGCGATGGTAGTGGCTCAACGGATCGACGACCACCTGCTGCTCGAGCCGGGCTCCGAGATCCGACAGCAGTCGCGACAGGCCCGGCTCCGGCACGAAGCCGAGGTCGAACATGAACAAGGCGCTGCCGCCGGCCGCGAGATAGGCGCGCAGCGCCTCGCTTTCCGCCGGCAGGAACGTGGTACGCGGGTTGGCCGCCAGGACCACGGTGCAATCGGCGGGGACCGTGCCGGCGGTCGCCAGCAGGAGCTTGCGGGTGGCGTAACCCTGCGCCTCCAGCACCCGGCGCAGCCGGCCGACGCCGTGACCGGCGGTCTCGATGAGGAACGACGACGCGTCGCCGTGGCTGTGATCGGAGACGCCCTCGAGATGAGTGTGGAACTCGAAACCATCCATCGAGAATTCGCCATGCCCCTCGAGGAAGCAGACGGTGAGCGAGCGCGTGCGCAGGACACGCTGGATGCCGATGGCGATCTCGGCCTCGTCGGTGCCCTGGATGAGCACGCGCCGGCCGGCGGCCTCGATGATGGCGGCGTTGTAGAGTTGCACGCCTTCGCGCCGCGCCAGCTCCGGCTGCTTGTCGGGGTCGACGGTGACCACCGTGAGCAGCGGATTGCGCCGGCCCATCACCTCCAGGATGCTGCGGGCACGCTGCCCGATCGGGTCCTCGGAGCGGTAGAAATAGGTGATGCGGACCGGCGATCTAAGCTCGTCGACCACCGCCATCGCGCCGGCTGACGGCGTGTAGACTTTCTCGCGGGTCAGGTCGATGTGGGTGTCGTTCAACCCCAGCGCCACGTTCGCCAGCACCCACACGCCAAGGCCGGCGATGACGCAGGCGGTCGCATAGAGCCTCGACCCCACAGCTCCCGAGCCGATCGCCAGCGGCAGCCTGGCTCCGATCGCGAACAGCACGAGCACGGCGACGAGCCAGCCCGCCGCCCACGACAGCGCATGGAGGTCGACGGCATGCTCGTGCATGGCTCAGCGCCGCGCCAGCGCCCGGACCGTCAGGAACAGGCCGAGCAGGACGACGGAGAGGAAGAATCCGAAGTCGGACAAGTACATCGCGCCGATCGCGAAGGGCGTGAAATGTGCCAGAAGCGACAGTCCGAGCAGCCAGTTCTCGAAGGGTTGCGGCAGCAGCGATGCCAGCGTGTCAATCGCCCAGAGGATCCCGAACAACCCGAGGGACACCACGGCAGCGACGATCTGGTTGGCGGTCAGGGCCGAGATCATCAGCCCGATCGAGACCAGGGCTGCACCCAGCATCACCAGACCGACATAGCCGCTGTAAATCGGACCCCAGTCGGGATCGCCGTACGCTGCCAGCACCGCGGCGTACACCAGCGTCAGGCTGGTCATCGCCGCCAGCACCACCATGCAGGCGATGAACTTCGCGACGACAATGTCGATTTCCCGCAAGGGTGCTGTCAGCAGAAGCTGGAGCGTCCCGCTGCGCCGCTCCTCGGCGAACTGGCGCATGGTGATCAGCGGCACCAACAGGATCAGCTGCACCGCCGCCTGGAAGAAGATGTGCACCAGGGTCGCCTGCTTGGCGACGATCAGCGACACGGTGAAGGTGTACCCGCTCAGCACGGCAAACACCGCGATCACGGCATAGGCGATCGGCGAGGTGAAAAGCGCGCGGACTTCCTTGTCCACCAGCGCCGCCATCTGGCTCGCCACTCGGCTCCCCATTCCGCTCCCCCTTTCGCTCATTGCATGGCCTTTGCCTGCGTGAGGTCCAGGAACAGCGCCTCGAGGGGCGACGGAACCGGTGCAGCAACCGTTTCATGAGAGATCTGCTCGATGGTCAGCAGTCGTCCGTCGAGCAGGATCGCCACGCGATCGGCAGTCCGCTCGATCTCGGCCAGGATGTGGGAGGTCACCAGCACGGCGCAGTCCTGTGCCAGATGCCGCAGTAGCCCGCGCAGCTCGATGATCTGTCGGGGATCGAGGCCATTGCTCGGCTCGTCGAGGACCAGCAGGTCTGGCTTGTGCAGCACGGCCTGCGCCAGCGACACGCGCTGCCGGTAGCCGCGCGACAGGCGCTCGATGATGGTGCGCCGCACGCTGCCCAACGACAGTCGCTCGACGGCGGAGTCGATGGCGCGGTCCAGCGCCCGGCCCGTGATCCCCCGCAGTCGCCCCATGAACGCGAGGTATTCGACGACGCGCATGTGCCCGTAGAGCGGCGAATCCTCCGGCACATAGCCGATGCGTTCCCTGGCGGCGCGGGCGGCGCGCACAACGTCGATCCCGCCAATCCGGACTGTCCCGGAGCTGGGGTAGAGGTAGCCTGTGACGAGCCTCAGGATGGTGCTCTTGCCGGAGCCGTTCGGTCCGAGCAGGCCGAAGACCTCGCGCTCCCGGACATCGAAGGAAACGGCATCGACCGCCAATTGGGCGCCGAAGCGCTTGCTCAACCGGTCGAGCGAAAGGACGGCCATATGCAGCTCAGATACCCGGCGCGACGATAACCGGCATGGGGGCGAGGCCCAAAACGGCCTCGCCGTCGATCAATCACGAAGGTGGTCGGTCCCGCCGGTCAGTCGTAGAAGTCCGGCGCCTTCTTCATCGCCTTGAAGGCATCCGGATCGTGAGCGGTGAAGAAGTCCGCCTTCTCGTTCGCCATCTGCATGCGAATCCATTCGAAGGCGGTGAGGAATCCCTGCGGGTTGTAGGCCAGCGTGATATTCGGCGGAATGCTCTTTTCCACATTCTCGCGCAAGTAGACGTTGTCGCCCGTCAGGATCATGAGGCCGGAGTTCTTCAACCGGACGGTCATCATCTGGCTGCCGGGAGTGTGAGCGACCCAGCGCTTGATGACCATGGTGCCGTCGCCGAACAGGTCGAGGTCGCCCTCGAGCTGCAGCATCTTCACGGCATTGGGGTAGTCCGTGTTCGCAGACCGGAGCGGCAGGACGTCGCCGATCATGTATGGACCACCGGTCCCCGGCTTGGGCCAGAACGCGTTCACGAGCTCATCCCTCTGCACGACGATCGTCGAGTTCGGGAACTTGCCGACGTTGCCGCCATGGTCCAGGTGCAGGTGGCTGGGGACGACATACTTGATGTCGTCGGGCTTGAGGCCGATCTTCTGGAGCTGCACGTCGATCGCCACATCCGGCGTGTTGACCGGCTTCAGGGCGGTGAACATGGCCCCCCAGTAGCTCGGGTCCTTGATGATCTTGTCGTTGTTGCCGGTATCGAAGAGTACATTGCCCTTCGGATGCCGGATGACATAGAAGCCGACCGGGACCTGGATCGGCGGCTCGTTCGGCGCATTGTTCACCAGCGCGCCCTTGCCGATGGTCAGGGCGCCCGAGCTGAAGGCATAGAGCTTGGGGCCCTCTTGGGCAGATGCCGGGAGAATCGCCGTGCTCGAAACGAGCGCTGCGCACGCGAGCCAATGCAAAGGACGCAGGAATCCAGTCAACATGGACCTTTCCTCCTCGCTTCTCGTTATGTGCACGAATCGTCTCGCGGAGAGCAGGCACAGTCAAGTCCCTGCGATGCATGTCTCGGCGCGCGAGTTTGTCATCCCGAGCGCGGCGAGGGATCCTTCCTGTTGCCCTAAAGATCCCTCGCGTTGCTCGGGATGACAGAAGATCAGGTCACGGCGATCGGGCCGCCGTTGGATCCGGTCGCGCCCTTGATCGGCGCCGGCGAGAAGACGTAGGCGAATTGGTACTTCTTGTCGGCGATCAACCCCGTGAAGTCGAGATTCTCGTGGTTGTAGATGCCGTTCTTGCAGATCAGCTCGCCATGGACGGCGAACACCATGTCCTTGTTGGGGTTGGGCACCACTTCCGTGGCCCACTGGTCTGCGCCGGTGAGCGCGATGCCCTTGTCGATGCACCACTTGGCGACTTCGAGGCCGATGCCGGGCTCGCCGCTGTTGAACTTGTCGTTGTTCTTCAGCCACAGCTTGCCCCAGCCGGTGTTGAAGAACACGGCGTCGCCTTCCTTGATGTCGGCTTCCTGCATGCCCTGCTTCTGCATGGCCGTGCGCAGGTCGGCGACGGTGATCTCGTCGCCCGCCTCCATCATCTTGCCGCGCACCGCCTCGATGTCGAACAGGTGGCCGCGGGTGAAGAACGGCTTGCAGTGCTCCATGCCGAGCTTTTTGAGGCCATAGGCGTTGGCCATCTCGAGCTCGGTGATGCCGTTGTAGTAGCGCATATCGTTCATGTCGCCATCCTTGCCGAGCTGGATGCCGATATGGCCGAGTCCGTCGAACTGCGTGCCGGTCTGGCCGATCTCGCTGGCCAGGAACTCGTCGTGATAGATCAGCATGTTCTTGCCGAACGGTCCGCCGGTCGGCGTGCCGGGAATGCGCAGGACGAATTTGCGATCGCCGAACAACGGCATGGCGCCTTCGTAGAGGCGGCCGATGCGATAGACCTTGCCGTCCTTGATCCATTTCACGGTCTCGAGGACCTTCGCCGGCGTCATGTAGTTGGAGGCACCCGCCTGGTCATCCTTGCCCCACTTGGCATTCGGCCACCAGGGAGTCGCGTTGGAGGCGGCCACCGGCGTCGCCTGCTGCGCATGTGCGGCGCCTGCTACGAGAGCACCGGCAGCAACCGCGCCGCCGACCAGTCCCGCGGTCAGAAACGCGCGCCGCTCCTCGTCGACCTTGTCGGCCGACCACTTGAGCTCTTCCTTGTCCTGCAGATATCTCGAGTCCATGGACGCTCCTCCTTTGTTATTGACGAGGGAAGCGTCCTGCTGTCCTCTGGAATCGTCAAGGCCAATACAACGATACGTTGTAACATGTCACGAAATTGACCATGAGCCTGTTCGACCCCGACAAATCCTCGACGCGTCTGCCAGTCAGCCTGATCACCGGCTTCCTGGGCAGCGGCAAAACCACCCTGCTCAACCGGGTTCTGGGCGACCCGCGCATGGCTAAAAGCCTGGTGCTGGTGAACGAATTCGGCGAGGTCGGACTCGATCATCTCTTCATGCAATCGATCAGCGGCGACATGGTGCTGCTGCAGTCCGGCTGCGTTTGCTGCACGATCCAGGGCGACCTCGACCGCACCTTGCGCGACGTGGCGCGCCGGCGGGAGCGAGCCGAGACCCCGCCGTTCGACCGTGTGCTGCTCGAGACGACAGGTCTCGCCGATCCGGCACCGATCCTGCAGCTGCTGCTCAACCATCCGATGATCAGCCACGACTATCGCCTCGACAGCGTGATCGCCACGGTCGATGCGGTGAACGGCGCGCGCCAGCTCGATGAGCATCAGGAAGCCGTCAAGCAGGCCGCGGTCGCCGATCGATTGCTGATCAGCAAGACCGACCTCGCCGAGGTCGACAGCAGCGCTCGCCTGCGCCAGCGCCTCGGCAGTCTCAATCCCGGCGCGCCGCTGTTCGAGGTCGTGCAGGGCGACATCGATCCTGCACTGCTGTTCGATTCCGGACCGTTCGATCCGGCCGGCAAGAGCGAGCGCGTGCGGCAATGGCTGAACGCCGAGGCTCACGAACCCAGGCAAGAGGAGCATGAGCACGAGGGGCACGGGCACGAGCCGCATGAGCATCATGATGTCGACCGCTCGCGGCACGACGCGCACATCGCCTCCTTCTGCCTGACCTTCGAAGAGCCGCTCGACTGGGACAGCTTCAATCGCTGGCTGATGGCGGTGCGCGCCGCGTGGGGCGACCGACTGCTGCGGGTGAAGGGCGTGCTGGACATCGTGGGCGAGAGCCAGCCGCTGGTGATCCATGGCGTGCACCGCACCTTCCATCCGCCGACCTTGCTGGCGCGCTGGCCGGACCAGGATCGGCGCTCGCGGCTGGTCTTCATCACCCGCGATCTCGACCGCAGCACGGTGGAGGCGAGCTGGCAGGAAATGAACGAGGCGGCATAGAGGTTTCACCGACCGGGGGCACCCTCTAAGGTGCCGCCGAGACCGGGGGACCTGCGATGAAGACCGACACGTTTGCCGTTGGCGTCATTGCCCTATGCGGCGTAGCCCTATGCGGCTGGACGGTGCCTGCCGTTGCCGGCGACGGATTCAGCCTGACCGCGCTCGGCAGCCTCGGCGGCATCCAGGACGGCAACCTCAGCGCCTGGCTGATCCATCCCGGTGACGACGACCGGGCCGTGACCTGTGACGCCGGCACCCTCGTGAACGGGCTGCGGGTCGCCGACGAGAAGGGTGCGCTGAGCGACGTCAAGCTGCCCGGCGACAGTCCCGACAGCCGCGTGGGCTACGTCCTCGCCAACAAGGTCAAAGGCTACCTGATCAGCCATGCCCATCTCGACCATGTCGCCGGCCTCGTCGTCGCCTCGCCCGACGACGGCAAGAAGCCGATCTATGCCCTGCCGTCGGTCAATACGGCGCTGATCGAGAGCTATTTCAATTGGCAGGCATGGCCCAACTTCACCGATCGCGGCAAGGCGCCCCAGCTCAAGAAGTATGCCCTGCAGGATCTCAAGCCGGGCCTGCCCGTGCCGCTGGCCGACACCAAGATGACCGTCACGGCGTTCCCCTTGAGCCATGGCGGCGTCGAATCGACGGCGTTCCTGATCGAAAGCGACGGCGATGCGCTGCTCTGCTTCGGCGATACCGGGCCGGACGCCGTCGAGAAGTCGACGAAGATGCACGATGTCTGGGCGGCCGTGGCCGACAAGGCGAAGCAGCACAAGCTCAAGGCGATCCTGTTGGAATCGTCCTACACCAGCGATCGGCCCGACAAACTCCTGTTCGGACACTTGACGCCCAAATGGGTGGCGCAGTCCTTGCGCGAGCTCGATCAGCTGGCCGGCGGCAATGCGCTCACGGATTTGCCGGTGGTGGTGACGCACATCAAGTACGCCCTGACCAAGGAGCAGCCGCAGAACAAGATGTACGAGGAGCTGCAGCGGGAAAACGACGTCGGCGTGCGCTTCATCATCCCCGAGCAGGGCAAGCGCTGGCAGTTCCAGTAACCGATTTACCCAGGCGCGCTCAGCCGCAACGGCGTGTCGAGCGTGGTGTCCTGGGCCCGGAAGTAGAGGAACACCGGGATGCGCTGCGAGCGGCCGACGCCGGGCTTCTCGGCGCCGATCTGGATGCGGTGGGATGGGTTGTCGGTGAAGCGGAAGACGCCCTCGGCGTCCGTCTTCACCTCGGCCTTCTGCTCGTAGGTCGTGAAATTGTAGGTCCAGAGCGAGACGGTCGCGCCGGCAACCGGCCGGCCGGCCGCATCGACGACGCGCCCCGTGACGATGCCGTGGTCGTGGGTCGCGACGTAGAGGTTCCAGAGAGCGATCGCGACGACGATGGCGCCGGGCACCAGGACGAAGCGATTGAGCAGGATCAGGCGCCAGTTCATGGCGTGCCCTTTCTGTCACCCCGAGCGAAGCGAGGGGCCTTTGGCTACAAGAAAGGTCCCTCGCTTCGCTCGGGATGACAGGGGTGCCGCGATCGACATCCCCTTACCCCTTCGTTGCGCCGGAGGTGAGGCCGCGGATGAACTCCTTCTGCGCCAGCAGGAAGAGCAGGAGGCCGGGCGCCAGGACCATGATGCAAAAGGCGTAGAGCGCGCCCGTGGTGTCCTCCTGGTACGAGAGAAACCGCGCCAGCCCCAGCGGCAGGGTCTGCATGTCGGCCGAGCGCGTCATGATCAATGGCCACAGGAAATTGTTCCACGACCAGATGAAGGCCAGGATCACGTTGGTGGCGATGGCCGACTTCGAGAGCGGCATCATGATGTGCCAGATGATGCGCCATTCCGACAGGCCGTCGATGCGCGCCGCGTCGATCAGCGAGCGCGGCACCGCGTCGAAGCTCGCCTTGAAGACGAAGATGCAGATGATGGTCGAGCACTGCGGCAGCGCCAGGCCGAGCCACGAGTCGAGCAAGCCGAGCCGGCCGGTGATCAGGTAGGCCGGAATGATGGTGGCCTGGAACGGCACCATCATGCAGGACAGGAACAGCATCAGGACGAGCTGCTTGCCGCGGAAACCGTGGGTCAGCGCATAGGCGGCCATGGCGTTGAACACGACATTGCCGGCCACGGCGATCAGCGAGACGATCACGCTGTTCAGGAAGTAGCGCGCGAACGGGATCGCGTACCAGACGTCGACGTAGAAGAAGAGATGGGGATTGCGCGGCAGCAGCGACGGCGGATAGGCGTAGATGTTGTCGCCGGTCAGGCTGGTCTTCAGCACCCAGTAGAACGGCACCAGCATCACGAAGCTCGCCAGCACCAAGGCGGAATGGATCGGCCATCGCGGATAGCGCAGCATCATCCGGTATCCGTCACTCGATATCTTGGGCGCCGACGTTGCCGCCGGCCAGCCGATTGGCGGCCCAGGTGGTGCCGATCAGCAGCGCGAAGAACACCATGGTGACGGCGGCGGCTTCGTCGAACTTGGTCTGCACGAAGCCCAGCTTGTAAATGTAGGTGACCAGGATCTCGGTGGCGCGGCCCGGGCCGCCGCCGGTCATGACGTAGACGAGGTCGAAGCTGGTGATCGAGTTCAGCATGCCGATCACGAAGGCGAGGAAGATCGACGGCCGCAGCAGCGGCAGGGTGATGCGGCGGAAGCGGTGGAAGGCGCCGGCGCCGTCGATCGCCGCCGCCTCGTGCAGCTCCGGCGGGATGGTCTGCAGGCCGGTCAGCAGGATGATCATGTAGAAGCCCAGCATCTGCCAGATGTTGGCGACGATGACCGACGGCAGCGCCCAGGTGAACGAGTTGAGAAACGGGATCGGCTTGTCGACCAGGTCGAGCGAGCGGGCGACGTAGTTGATGAGACCGACGCGCTCGTCGAACATCCAGCGCCAGATGATGGCAACGGCCACCGTCATCAGCGGATAGGACACGAAGATGAGGGTGCGGTAGACATCGCGGCCGCGGATGTCCGAATTGACCAAGACGGCCAGCATCAGCGCGATCGCGATGCCGACCGGGGCGCTGGCGATCACGATCACGGTGTTCCACAGCGCCTGCCAGAAGACGTCGTCCTGCAGCAGATCCTCGTAGTGATCGAAGCCCGCCGGCTCGGCCTCGCTGAGCGGCGACCAGTACTGGAACGACAGCACCAGATTCCAGATCACCGGGATGATGCGGTAGAGCAGGAAGATCACCAGCGACGGCGCGAGAAAGCACCAGACGAGCGCCGTGCGGCGCGTGCGGTGGCGTATTCTTAACGCCTCCCCACGCAGTGGGGAGGTGGCCCGTAGGGCCGGAGGGGTCATGGTCTCCTTCAAAGACGCCATGACCCCTCCGTCCGCTGCGCGGACACCTCCCCTCGTGTGACGAGGGGAGGAAAAGTCCCAGTCACGCCTTCTTCCGCGACAGCAGGCGGTCGACCGCCTTCTCGGCGTCGGCGAGCGCGGTCTTGGCGTCCTTGCGGCCGAGCGCGGCGTTCTGGATCTCGGGCCAGAAGGCGTCCTTCAGCTCCGCGTCGTAAGGCAGTGGCCAGTTGCCGGTGAGCTTGTCGGTGTGCGCCGTCTG
>JAFAKN010000166.1 GCA_019235415.1 Alphaproteobacteria bacterium | reverse complement strand
GTGCACGTAGTCCTCGATCACGACCTGCATGCCAAGTTGGGCATGATAAAGCCCGACGACAATGGTCAGGATCAGCAGCACCATGGCCAGCGGCGCGCCGATCCAGGCACGCACCACGCCGTAGTCGGCGCCGCTCAGCATCACCAGCGACACCGCGAACCACACGACCAGCGGCACCAGCGCGACGGCGCTGAGCCGCTGCGCCCACCAGTGATGCACGCCCTGCTTGGCCGAGCCGAGCCCGCGGGCGCGGGCCAGAGGCGTCCTGAGATCGCCGTTCATGCGCGCCTCCTTCAGCTCAGGCCCGCGATCCACGACACCACGGTCGCGACCGCCGAGACTCCGACGACGAGCCAGCCGCTGCGATAGACGTCCTTGAGCTCGAAGCCGTAGCCGGCATCCCAGAACAGGTGCCGGATGCCGTTGCACAGATGGTAGTAGGCCGAGAACAGCCAGCCGCCCAGCAGGATGCGGCCCAGGATCGAGGTGTTGAAGCCCTGGAAGCCGGCGTAGGTGTCGGGCTTGCCGGCGGCGCACATGACCCAGATCGCGAGGTAGAGCACACCGACCGACAGCGCGATGCCGGTCGCACGGTGCAGGATCGACAGCATCGAGGTGAGTTGCGGCCGATAGATCTGCAGATGCGGAGAAAGCGGCCGATGCACCGGCCGGTTGGCGACGCTCATCGCGAAAAAACCTCAATAGCCCGAAGCGGCTCAATCGTTTTTAGCGCGCGGTCGCTTCAAGTCAACGAAAGTCACCGCGGCGAGGGGGTTAACCCCCGGATTTCCAAGCGAAATTTGGCCGAGCGATCTCAAAGTCGTTCCTCCCCCGTCAGACGGGGGGAGGTGGCGCGAAGCGCCGGAGGGGGAAAGCCCCGAGGACGGCTTCTGCCGATTCCAGATCTGCAATTTCAGGAAGCTTCTGTGTAGCCTTCCCCCTCCGCCGGCGATGACGCCGGCACCTCCCCCGTCAGACGGGGGAGGCAATTCATTCAAATCACCGCGGGATGAGCAGCCAATAGTCGAGGTCGAGCACGACGGCGGGATGGTACTTGCCGTCGGCACCCTTGCCGGGCCAGCTGTCGCACGGGCAGTCCTTGGCGGCAATGGTGCGCACCCGAAGGGCGCCTGTATCGTCGCGGCCGGTCAGCGGCGCCTTCTCGAGGATCTCGGACCAGGCATAGATCGTGTCGCCGCCGAAGGTCGGACCGACATGGCTGCCGGCGTTTATCGCCGCCATGCGAAAACCGTTGGCGAGGCCGTTGAACGACAGTGCGCGGGCGAGCGAGATGATATGGCCGCCATAGGCCAATCGCCGGCCGAAGCGGGTGTCCTTGCCGGCGAAGGCATCGAAATGGACGCGCGCGGTGTTCTGGTAGAGCCGCGTCGAGAACATGTGGTCGGAGTCCTCGAGCGTGATGCCGCTCACATGGTCGATGCGCTCGCCGGGCTGGTAGTCGTCCCAGCGATCGGACGATCCCGCGGCGGCCATGTCGTAGTCCGCAAGTTTCAAGTCCGCCGGAACGATCAGGTCGGCCGGCGCGACGGCGGCGGCGGTCTTGGGCAGGACGGGTGCTGCGACCGCGGCTTGCGGATCGCGCTTGTGCACCATGACCCAGCGCACGTAGTCGAGCACCATCTCGCCGTTCTGGTTGACGCCGGTCGAGCGTACCCAGACGACGCCGCTCGAGCGGTTGGAATTCTCGCGCAAGCCGAGCACGGTCGACTGCGACGACAGCGTGTCGCCGGGATAGACCGGCACGCCCCAGCGGAACTCGGCGTAGCCGAGATTGGCGACGGCGTTCAGCGAGATGTCCGGCACGGTCTTGCCGATCACCACATGGAACACCAGCAGGTCGTCGAGCGGCGCGCGTGGCATGCCGAGCGCGCGCGCGAACTCGTCGGACGAATTTATAGCGAAGCGCGAGCCGTAGAGGGCGATGTTCAGCGCCGCATCGGCCTCCGTCAGGGTGCGCGGCGTGGCGTGCTTGAACTCCTGGCCGACCTTGAAGTCCTCGAAGAAGTTACCCGTACTGGTCTTGCTCTTCGTCATGCGGCGGCCTGCAGCTCCTTGATGGCGGCGGCAAGCGCCAGCGCCCGCTCGGCCTGCTCGACATGCAGGTTCTCGATCATGCGCCCGTCGACCGTGACCACGCCCTTGCCCTCGGCCTGCGCCTGACGAAACGCCGTCACGATCTTCTCGGCCATTGCGAGCTCGTCGGCCGACGGCGCGAAGATCTCGTTGCACGGCTCGACCTGGCCGGGATGGATCAAGGTCTTGCCGTCGAAGCCCAGCTCGACGCCTTGCCGGCATACGGCCCGGAAGCCGTCGAGATCCTTGATGTCGTTGTAGACGCCGTCGAGGATGGCGAGCCCGTAGGCGCGCGCCGCCAGCATGCCGAGCCCCAGCGCCGTGAGCATCGGCAGGCGCATCGGCGTGTGCTGCGCACGCATGTCCTTGACCAGATCGTTGGTGCCCATCACGAACGCTGCGAGCCGGGGATGGGCGCCGGCGATCTCCTCGGCGCGCAGGATGCCCTTGGGCGTCTCCATCATCGCCCAGATCGTCATCTCGGGCGGCGCGCCCGCGGCATCGAGCAGCGACACGATGTGCGTGACTTCTGCGGCACTCTCGACCTTGGGCACCAGGACCGCATCGGCGCCCGAGGTCGCGATGGCCGCAACGTCCGCCTCGCCCCAGGGCGTGGCGATGCCATTGCAGCGGATGACGATCTCGCGCTTGCCGTAGGCCTTGCTCCATGCCGCTGCGACCACGTTGGTGCGCGCCATCTCCTTGGCGTCGGGCGCCACGGCGTCCTCCAGGTCGAAGATCAGCGCGTCGGCGGGCAGGCTGCGCGCCTTCTCCAACGCACGCGTATTGGCACCCGGCATGTAGAGGACGCTGCGGCGCGGACGGACGGTCTTCGACATGAGGGCTCCCGCAAAACGCGGCGGACTATAATGAGCGAAGCGGTTGTGGCAAGGTGAGCGACCGCATGCGCTTCCTCTCGCTTCAGAGCCACGTCGCCTATGGCTATGTCGGAAACCGGGCGGCGACCTTCCCCTTGCAACGATTGGGCCACGAGGTCTGGGCGATCAACACCGTCGAGTTCTCCAACCATACGGGCTACGGCGCCTGGCGCGGCCGTACCGCCTCGGCCGAGCAGGTGGCCGACATCGTGCTGGGCATCGAGGCGCTCGGCCTGCTGCCGCGCTGCGACGCGTTGCTCACCGGCTATGTCGGCGACGCCGCCCTGGCCGACGTCGTGCTCGACACCGCACGACGGGTGCGCGCGGCCAATCCGCGCGCCATCTGGTGCTGCGATCCGGTGCTGGGCGACATCGACACCGGCATCTACGTCAAGCCCGGCATCGACGCCTTCTTCCGCGAGCGGGCGATCCCGGCGGCCGATCTCGTCACGCCCAATCACTTCGAGCTCGAGCATCTCACCGGCGGCACGGTCGCGACGATGGGGCAGGCGCTCAGCGCCGCACGCAGCCTGCTGAAGGGACCGCGGCTCGCCCTGGTCACCAGCCTGCGGCGTGCCGACGCGGCCGCCGACCAGGTCGAGATGCTGGCCGTGACGCGCGACGAGGCGTGGCGAGTCTGCACACCTTTGATCGGGTTCGAGGTGGCGCCCAACGGCACGGGCGATGCCGTCGCGGCCTTGTTCTCGGCGCACTGGATCGCCGGCGGCGACATCCCGGACGCGCTCGCCAAGGCATGCTCGTCGATCTTCGCGGTGCTCGAGGCGACCAGCGCCATGGGCGAGCGCGAGCTGCAACTGGTCGCGGCCCAGGACCAGATGATTTCGCCGGCCCGTTGCTTCCTGCCCGAGCGCGTCTAGCCCGTCGATGCACGTTCCGGGCTTCGTCTACAACCCGATCGGGATCGCCATAGAGGGCTTCGCGATCGGCTTTTTCATCGCTGTGCCGGTGGGACCTGCCGCGGCGCTGTGCATCCGCCGCTCGATCACCGTCGGCGCCATGGCGGGCTACATGACCGGCATTGGCGCGGCGCTCGGCGACGCGGTGTTCGGCGCCGTTGCAGCGTTCGGTCTTTCCTTCGTGCAGGAGTTCGTCGCCCGGCGGGAAACGTGGCTGCTGGCGATCGGCGGCCTGGGTTTGGTGATCATGGGCTGGACCACGATGCGCCAGCGGCCGCGCAGCGTCGGCGATCCGGTCGCCAACGACCGCGAGCACCGGGTGGCGACGCACTTCCACTACGCCAGCTCGAGCTTCTTCATCACCGTGTTCAACCCGGTGACGGTAATGGCGTTCGGCGCAGCCTTCGCCGGCCGCAACCTGGCGGGCGTCGGCGCCAGCCTGCCGGACGCCTCGCTGCTGGTGGCGGCGGTGTTCTGCGGCGCACTCGGCTGGTGGACCGTCGTCTGCTTCGGGTCGGCCGCCTTACGCACGACGTTCACCGAGAAGGGCCTTTTGTGGCTGAACCGGCTCTCGGGATCGGTGATCCTGGGCTTCGGCCTGCTGGCAATGATCTCGGCCTTACCGCTGCCGTGGCGGCGCATCAGCCATTCGCTCGGCTTGTAGGCTGGGCGGGCTCGCTCATAATTCGGTGAGCCGTCACCAAGCCGGCAAGCTCCTCGCGTAGAGTGCTGCACATGCCCAACGACCCCATGATGCCGGTCCTGCTCGATTCCGCGAAATTCAGGGACGCCTACCTCACCGCCAAGGGCGAAGCCCGGGCTGAGGTCGCCCTGCGCACGCTCGAGACGCTGTGGTTCAATACCGGCACGCTGTGCAACCTCACCTGCCGCAACTGCTACATCGAATCCTCGCCGCTGAACGACCGGCTGGTCTACCTGACGGCGGCGGAGGTCGCGGCATACCTCGACGAGATCCAGGCCGCCGGCCATCCGACCAAGACGATCGGCTTCACCGGCGGCGAGCCGTTCATGAACCGCGAGCTGCCGGCCATGCTCGAGGACGTCCTGTCGCGCGGTCTTCAGGCGATGGTGCTGACCAACGCCATGAAGCCCATGCTCAAGATGAAGCGGCCGCTGCTTGGGCTACTCGAGCGCCACGGGCAAAAGCTCACTCTGCGCGTCTCCGTCGACCACTACAGTCGCACCGTGCACGAGTCCGAGCGCGGCGTGCGCAGCTGGAAGCCGACCATCGAAGGGCTCGTCTGGTTGGCGCGCGCGGGCTTCGCAATCCATGTCGCCGGCCGCCGCTTCACGGATGAGGCCGAAGCGGAGGTGCGTGCCGGCTATGCGCGGCTGTTCGCCGAGCTCGGCGTGCCGGTCGACGCCGCCGACCCGGTGGCGCTGGTCCTGTTCCCCGAGATGGACGCCAGGGCCGACGTGCCAGAGATCACCACCGCCTGCTGGGGCATTTTGAACAAGTCGCCCGACAGCGTGATGTGCGCCTCCGCCCGCATGGTCATCAAGCGCAAGGGGGCCGACCGGCCGGCCGTCGTCGCCTGCACCCTGCTGCCGTACGATCCGCAGTTCGAGCTCGGCACAACCCTCGCCGACAGCCTGGGCGCGGTGCGGCTGAACCATCCGCATTGCGCCAAGTTCTGCGTCCTGGGCGGCGCCGCCTGCAGCCGGTGACCGAGCTCGACGTCGTCATCCCGACGTTGAACGCCGGACAACGGCTCGCGCGGACGCTGGCAAGCCTGAGCGACGGCGACACGCCGGTCTCCGTCGTCGTGTGCGACGGCGGCTCGCGCGACGACAGTGTCGCGATCGCCCGTGCGGCCGGTGCGCATGTCGTGGCCACGCCGGCTGGGCGCGGCCGCCAGCTTGCCGCAGGCGCCGCCGCCGGTACCAGGCCCTGGCTGCTCTTCCTGCACGCGGACACCGTGCTCGCTACCGGCTGGCGTGCCGCCGTCGTGGCCTTCATCAGGCAACCGAGCAGCAGCACACGCGCCGGATATTTCAGATTGCGGTTCGATTCGCGGGCCCGCGCGGCACGGCGCATGGAGCGGTTGGTGGCCTGGCGCTGCCGCTCGTTCGGCTTGCCTTATGGCGATCAGGGCCTGCTGATTTCTCGACGGCTTTACGATCAGCTCGGCGGCTTTCGTCCTCTGCCGCTGATGGAGGACGTTGACCTCGTGCGGCGCATCGGGTGCACCAACCTCGTGGCACTCGATGCCGACGTCGTGACGTCGGCCGAGCGCTACGAGCGCGACGGCTGGCTGGCGCGGCCGATGCGCAACCTCGCATGCCTCGCGCTGTATTTCGCCGGACTGCCACCGCCGCTGCTGCGGCGCCTCTACGGCTGATGCAACGCCATCTCGTGGTCATGGCGCGCGCGCCGCAATTGGGCCGCGTGAAGCAGCGGCT
>JAFAKN010000766.1 GCA_019235415.1 Alphaproteobacteria bacterium | reverse complement strand
GATCAGCGCGAAGAAGGCGAAGGCCAGGGCCAGATGCGCATCCCACAGGAGCGTGTGCAACCGGTCGCTCTGCGGCAGGATCGCCGGCAGCTGCAGGCCGCCGAAGACGACCACCGGATATGCGGCCGCCGACAGCATCGCCCAGCCGAGCAGCGGCATGCCGATCATCAGCGCATACAAGGCGTAGTGCGACAGGTAGGCACCGAGCTTCATCGGCCACGGCAGGTCGGCCGGCAGCGGCGGTGCGCCGTACAGCAGGCGCACTGCGAGCCGGATCAGCGCCAGCACCAGTACGACGAAGCCCAGCGACTTGTGGATCGCGACCAAGGCCAGGTACTTGGGCATGACCGTCGACTCGAAGCCGACGCCGATGAACAGCATCGCGAGGATGCAGGCGGCCATCAGCCAGTGCAGCAGGCGCTGAAGCGGCGTGAAGCGCTGAAGGTTCCGCCTCATGGCTTGGCTCCCGGCGCGCTGCGCGGATAGTCGCTCGCTTCCGCCGTGCGCCGGTCGTAGGACCGCGCATAGGCAGCGGACCGCGCCGCGGGGAACGGATCGTCCGACGTGCGCATGCCCGACGGCAGCACAGTCGGGTCGAAGTTGATGTCGCGGCAAGGCCCGTCGCGCTCGCCCTCGATCTGCTGCACGACCAGCGTGCCGACGTCGACCGTGCGGCGGCCTTCCGGCCACGGCTGGGTTGGGTCGGCCGTCTGGTCGCCCGGGTCGGCCACCGTCACCACCATGGTCCAGCGCTGCGGCCCGCCCTGCACACGCTGGACGATCTCCTGCTCGAGAAAATTCGGGTCTCGCTTGGCGAGCTCGTCGAGCGGCACCAGGACAGGCTGCGCGGCCGGCAGGAGCGACCAGCGCACGGCATGGTCGGCGCCTGACGCATCGGTGAAGATGAAGCTATTGAGGCTGTTGTAGCGCTCCTCGGCATAGCTGCCGGTCCACGGCGCGCTCGTCGCCCAAGCGGCGAAGCGGGCGAACTCGGGATAGGCGGCGACGAACGCCTTCATCGCCGCAGGATCCTTGCTCGTCGTGGCGTGCAGCATCTCGTAGAAGGCCTGCGGCGTCGCTACCGGAAAGAAGGGCGGATCGATCATCGCCATGCGCCATTCGTCACCCTCCGGCGGAACGATGCGCAAGCTGAAGCCGCGGACGCGGACCGTCGCGTCGGGCGCGTCGGGATTGGGCGTGCCGAGATTGAAGCGACCCACGACGGCATACTGGCCGCGGCGCAGCACATGGGCGTGCGAGAGGGCGGATCCCGCGCCGTTCGATTCGAAATTCCCGGTGAAACAGATGCCCTTGGCATGATTGCGCCGATGGCCGAGCGGCGGTTGCGCACCAGCCGGCGTGAATGCATCCACCAGCCTGCCGGGCGTCAGCCGATCGGGCGAGAACCATCCCGCCGTGTAGCCGAACGCCGCGACGCCAACGCCGATGATGACCACGATCAGCGCCAACGCGGCCGGCAGCGACGGGGAAAACGATCGACGCGGCTCTGCCATCCAATACCTCCTTGCGACCAGCAATTTGTCGCGCGTAGGGCTCGCGTTTCTTTTCGAATTGCACGCATGTATACGGCGGTCGTCAAAGGGACGGCCATCGGCCGCGGGAGGTCATTTGTGCTGCTCTACGTTACGCCCGCCTCGCCGTGGGTCAGGAGAGTCGTGGTCTCGATCCTGGAGCTCGGCCTTCGCGACCGCTTCGAGTTCGTTCAGACCAAATGGCCGCACAGCTGGGCCACCCACACCGTCAACCATAGCGACGACTTCGCGCAAGCGACTCCTGTCCAGAGAATTCCCGCGCTCGTCGCCGGAGACCTCTGTCTCGTGGAGTCGCATGCGATTTGCGACTACATCAACGGCGAGCTGGGTGGCTTCCGGCTGCTGGCGCGCGACGGCGAGGCGCGCTGGCAGGCGCTGGCCGACATCGCGATCGCCAACGGCACCATCGAAGCGCAAATCGCCCGCCGCGCCGAGCTGTTGCGCAGCGAGAGCGAGCGGTCGAGCGACTTCATCGACAAGATGCGGGCGCGCACGCTGCGTTGCTTCAGCGCGTTGGACAGGCGCGTGAACGCGTTCGACGCCGACTTCGACCTGGCGCAGATCACCATCGCCGTGGCGTGCGGCTATCAGGAGTGGCGCTATCCCGCCGACGGCTGGCGGGTTGCGGCGCCCAGGCTCGCGGCGTGGTTCGACGGTGCCGCCGGCCGTCTCTCGATGCGTGCGACCGAGCCCGCCGAGACACCGCAAGCCTAGATCGGCGGTCAGCGCGTTCGGTCGTACTCCTGCGAGATGTCCTTGCCGGTGTAGTCCGGCATGAAGGCGGTCGACGCCAGGCTGACGGCGGCGCAGGCGGCGATGTAGATGGCGATGGCGTAGCCCGTGCCGTAGTGCGCGAACAATGCCGTGGCGATCAGCGGCGCGGGGCCGCCGGCGATCACCGAGGCGAGCTGGTAGCCGAGCGAGGCACCCGAGTAGCGCAGCCTGGGCGTGAAGGCTTCGGCAATCAGCGCCGCCTGCGGGCCGTACATCATGTCGTGCGGCACCAGCGACAGCACGATGGCGATGAACACCGCGGACGGTATCGCCGTGTCGAGCATGCCGAAATAGAGGAAGCCGAACAGGCCGGTGACGGCGGCGCCGATCAGGTACATGCGCCGCCGGCCGATGCGGTCGGAGATGTGGCCCGAGAGCGGAATGCTGACGAAGGACAGCACCGAAGCGGCGAGCACTGCCAACAGCACGAAGTCGCGATCCATCTTCAGGACGGTCGTGCCATAGGAGAAGACGAAGGCGGTGAAGATGTAGAACGGCGCCTGCTCGGCCATGCGCAGCAGCGCCGACAGGATGATCTCGCGCGGCTGCTTCTTGATCACCTCGACGATCGGCGCGCGCTCGATCTTCTGCTCGGCCACCAGTCTCGCGAACACCGGCGTCTCCATGATGCCCAGCCGCACCCAGAGGCCCACGCCCACCAGCACGATGGAAAGGGCGAACGGGATGCGCCAGCCCCACTCTAGGAAGGCCGGCCCCGACCACTCGCTGAAGCCGAGGATCACCAGGTTGGCGAGGAAGAGGCCCGCTGGCACGCCGAACTGCGGCCACGACGCCACCAGCCCGCGACTGTTGTGGGTCTTCGCCCATTCCATCGAGATCAGCACCGAGCCGCCCCATTCGCCGCCGACGCCGATGCCCTGCAGGATGCGCAACACGGTCAGGATGACCGCACCCCACAGGCCGATCTGCGCGTAGGTCGGTACGAAAGCGATCAGGAAGGTGGCAATGCCCA
This sequence comes from Alphaproteobacteria bacterium, assembly GCA_019235415.1. Taxonomy (GTDB): domain Bacteria; phylum Pseudomonadota; class Alphaproteobacteria; order Reyranellales; family Reyranellaceae; genus Reyranella. The sequence continues at coordinate 16,572 of JAFAKN010000766.1, read as the reverse complement.
TCAGCATCAGGGTGGCGATCAAGGTGGCCTTGCGGCCGATGCGATCGCCCCAATGGCCGAAGATCGCCGCGCCGATCGGCCGACCAATGAAGCCCACGAAGTACGTGGCGAAAGCGGCCAGCGTGGCGGACAGCGGCTCCGCGTTGGGGAAGAACAGCTTGCCGAACACCAGGCCGGCCGCCGTGCCGTAGATGAAGAAATCGTACCATTCGATAGTGGTGCCGATGGTGGCGGCGATCACCGCCTTGCGCAGCTCGCTGCCGTGCCGCTGCTCGGGCAGGGACTCGAAGACTTCCGTGGTGGCCATGGCGGTTGCCTCCCGAATCGCTTAATGCGGTATGGGATGAGGTAGTTCCACCTCACGGCCGGAAGCGCGCCACTGCCCCCCGTGATGCTGACCGAAGCGAAGGATCTCATCGCCCGTGGAAACGGAGTGCGCATCGAAGCGACGGAGGTCCTTCGCTAAGCTCAGGACGAGATGACCCGCCCGGCGGGGGGAGAGCGCGGGCGGGTCGCTTGCCAGTCTCCAACTCTAGGAGAAGAGGCCCATCCACGGAGCCTATGTCTGAGCAACGTCAGCGCCCAGCAGAGCGATGCGTGACCAGACAGTGGCTGCGCGTCAATCGTTCAGGCGCAAACCCGCCGATGCGGCGTTGCTTTCGCGCATGCGCTCGCGCGCTTCGCCCGGCGCCATGCCGAAGCGTCGGCGGAACATGTGGCTGAACGTCGTGACCTCGCGGAAGCCCGCGGCGAGCGCCAGCTCCGAGATGCTCATGCCCAGCCCTTGCGCCGAACCCAGCAGGCGATGAGCCAGCTCCAGCCTGGCCTCCCAGATGACGGCGGCGACGCTCTCGTCGTGCAGCGCAAAGGTGCGGTAGAGCGTGGCGCGCGAGCAGCCCATGGCCTGGACAACCTGCTCCGGCCCGAAGGCGGAGTCGCAGCAGCGGCGCGCGATGAGCCGCCGCGCCGCTTCGTGCAGGCCGCCCGACAGGCGTTCGCCGTCGATGCGGCCCTGCGCGGTCGCCTGCAGCAGCGCCAGCGCCATGTCGGCGGCGGCGCTGCCCGCCAGCGCGCGCTGCGCGGCGGTCATGTGGCGGGCTTCGTCGAGCGTCGCCTGCAGATGCGCGCGCAGCAGCGCGCCGAGGCCGCGCGCCGGCAGCCGCACTCCGGCAAGCTGCGCAGGATCGCCACCGATCGCCTCGATCACCCGCCGGCGCGACAGCACGATGCCGCAAGCACGGTGCCGCATGCGTTTCATGTGCAGCGGCTGGGCGTAATCGACGATGTACATGTCGCCGCTGCGCAAGCGCTGCTCGCCGTTGTGCTCCATGAACACGCCGCGGCACTTGCGCATCAGCTCGATGGCTATGTCGTCGCCGCCGGCGAACTGGCTGCGTCCTGGCGAGCGGTCGGATTCGACGGCGTCGGAGACGTGCTCGACCAGCTCCGTCTCGCTCAGGACGATGCGCGTCAGCCGGGCCTGGAAGGGCCGCTTGTCCTGGGGCACCAGCGGACGGTTGCGGTTCAGCACCACGTCGCGCCAGAAGCCGAGCTGCTCGCACGGCGCCACGCCGTCCGTCGAGACGGTCACCAACCGCCCCTCCTCGGCGCTCGGCGCGCCTCGCGGCGCGATCGGACTGATCTCGGGCATCTGCTCCCCCCGCACGCGATAATGCCAGAGGGTTACCGAACAGGGGAGGCGTTTTGCAGAGTGGCGCGACGGTATCAGCCGTCCTTCAACAGCGCTTGCCGCGGTTGACGGCGCCGAAATAGGCGGCCTGGCCGTCGGCGTCGAACGGCGGGCCGAGCTGGCGTGTCTCGTCGCCCTGCGGCGGCTCGATCTTGACGACCTCGGCGCCGTGGTCGGCCAGCATCTACGCGCAGAGCGGCCCCGCCAGCACGCGCGACAGGTCGACGACCTTGAGGCCGCTCGGGGCGCCTTGGGGCAGGTCGCTAGCCACTATATCCCCGAGCGAAACTGTCACCCCGAGCGAAGCGAGGGGCCTTTGAGGCCGCGCTGAAGGTCGCTCGCAGCGCTCGGGATGACAGCAGGGTGATGTCCATCATCCCCGGCTCGGCAGCTCGACGACGCCGCTGCCCAGCACCGAGAGCTCGTCGTCCTGGTTGCGCGCTTCCTGCTCGATGGCGAGGAGATGGCGGCCGTCCTCGACCCACTTGCGCGTCACCTTGCCGTTGATGAACAGGATGTCGCCGGCCGGATTGTGGCGGCGGATCTTGCACGACGCCTGGCGCAGGAAGCCGTCGTCGCCCATCCAGTTGGTGAGCTGGTGCGTCAGCCATGAGCAGCGCTCCGGGCCGTAGTCGTAAGCGCCCGGCGCGCCGACCTCGAGCGCGAACTCCTCCTCCCAGTGCACCCGCTCGGGGCAGTCGGGGATGCCGAAGCGGTTCTCGATGCCGAGCCCGGGATGGGCGTCGACGAGCTTCCAGGCAAGCTTGTTGGCGCGGATGTAGAGGCCGCCCCAGCCCTGAGCGTAGGCGATGAAGCCGGTGACGGTCATCGGCCCCTTGAGCATGGTGGGCAGCGCCTCGCCTTCGGCCACGTCCTGCCAGTAGCGCGGCTCGGCGCCCCTGATCTTCTCTTCGGCATAGAGCTTGTAGGCGCGTTCGAGCTCGTCGCGGCTGTAACGGCGCGGGGCACGCGCCTTGACGTCCTTGTATTTGGTGCCCTGCTCGCGCGCGTGGTCGCGCTCGGTGCGGAAGCACCAGCTGTCGGCCTCGGCCACGAGATCGCCCTGCTGGTTGAAGAAATCGACGTGGTAGGTCTGCTGCACGGCGCGTCCGGCGAAGCGCGTCTGGTGCACGACCAGGTCCTTCAGCCACGCCTCGGTCGAGATCGTGTCGTTGCGGTTGACCACCTTGTGCCAGGTCCAGTCGGCGCCCGACCACATGGCATGGATGCCGGGCAGGCCTCCGACATAGCCGGAGACGATGCGGCTGGTCGCGAACAGGAAGCTCGGCAAGGCGATGACGTCGCCAAACCGGGTCTTGGCGGCGTACTCGGGCACGCACCACAGCGGATTGTCGTCGCCGATGCCGTGGGCGTAGTGGCGGACGTTGTCGCGCGTGGCCTCGTAGCACCACGGCTCGGCGGTCACCCCGATCTTCACGCCGATGCGCTGGCGCAGCTCGTCGAGGCCACGCTCGGTAATCTTGGGGAAGCTGCGTTCGAGGGTGGCAGCCGACAGGTTAGGCGACATGGACGGTTTCCTTCATGCGAAGCATCTTGCGATTGACCTTGCCGGCCGGTGTCTTGGGCAGCTCGGCCACGAATTCGATTTGCCGCGGATATTCATGATGGCTGAGGCGGGAGCGCACGAGATCCTGGATCTCGCGGCCGAGCGCCTCGTCGCCGGCGCGGCTGGCCACGACGAACGCCTTGACCACCTGGCCGCGCAACGCATCGGGCACGCCGATCGCCGCCGCCTCGCGCACGTCCGGGTGCTTCAGCATCGCATCCTCGATCTCGACGGCGCTCATGGTCCAGCCCGCCGAGATGATGACGTCGTCGGCGCGGCCGGCGTGGTAGAAGTAGCCGTCCTCGTCGGTGCGCCCGAGGTCCTTGGTCGCGATCCATTGCCCGCGCCGCCAGACTTTCAGCTCGCCAGTGACGCCGGGACGGCAAGGCTTGCCGTCGGCGTCGTGCACCTCGACCCGCCCACCCGGGATCGGCTTGCCGAGCGAGCCCGGCTTGACGACGAAATCGCCGGCGCCCGGATAGCTCACCAAAATGACGCCGATCTCGGTGGTGCCGTACATGCTGCAGGCGGGGCGTCTAAAAGTCTGCTCGACGAACCCCGCCGTCTCGCTGTCGATCGGCTCGCCGGTGAAGGAGAGCTTGTCGATCGCGTAGCGGTAGCGTCCGGCGGCGCCGCAGTTGCGCATCATGCGATAGTGCGTCGCCGCCGCCGACATGTTGGTAAACCGGTGCTGGTCGAGCGCGGCGAGCAAACGCTCCGCATTGAACTTGCCGGCATAGGCGCCGACCGTGATGCCGAGCGCCAGCGGTGCCAAGGTGCCGTGCCACAAGCCGTGCCCCCAGGCGGGCGACGAGGGGCAGATGAAGCGATCGCCGGGCCGCAGCCCCGTACCGTAGAGGGCCGCCACCATCAGGGTGACGATCGCGCGGTGCGAATGCTTCACGGCCTCCGGCAGCTCGCGCGTCGTGCCCGAGGTGTACTGAAAAATCGCCAGCTGATCGGCCGAGGTATGCGGATCGTAGTCCGACGAGAAGCGATCGAGCGCGGCGAAGAAAGCATCGTCGGCCACCATGACGCGCGAGCCCCCTTCTCCGGGATTGGCAGCCTCGAGCATCGGCGCCTTCTCGGGATTGGTCACGATCAGTCGTGGCGTGCAGTCGGCGACCCGCAGGCCGACACCGTCCGGGCCGAACAAAGTGAACAGCGGCACGGCGATGGCGCCGCGCTTGATGGCGCCGAAGACCGCCGCATAGAACGCCCTGGACGGCTCCAGCATGATCGCAACGCGATCGCCCGGCTGCACCCCTTCGGCCGCGAGCCAGTGAGCAAAACGCGCCGAGTCCTCGGCAACCCGCCGGAAGCTCAGCACCTCCTCGCCCCCCTCGGCGCGCACGACGATCACGGCCGGCGCTTCCCGCGCCACGTGGCGGTCGATGCACTCGTGAGCGATGTTCAGGCGCGCTCGGTCGCCGTCGAACAGCTGCCATAGCTTGTCCGACGAAAAGTGCGCCTGAGCGTCCGCGTAGCTGGTGAAATCCGTCAACCTCGCCATGGGCGCGGGATATTGGCGAACGGGTATGAATTGTACAAGAGATTTGATAATTGTATATATACAATCATGAAATTTCGAGCTCCCCGCGTCCGCGCCGTGCCGGCAGTCACCCGCGCCATCGCCGTCCTGCGGCTGCTGAGCCGAAGCCGCTCGCCGCTGGCGCTGAAGGCGATCGCCGAGACGCTGGATCTCGTGCCCAGCACGGCGCTGCACATCCTGCGCGCGCTGGCCGCCGAGCAGTTGGTACGGGTGGACCCGGTCACCAAGCAGTACAGCCTGGGCGTCGGCATGCTGCCGCTGGCGCGCGCCGTGCTGGAGCAGAGCGACTTCCCCAACCTGGTGCGGCCCCAGCTCGACGACCTGTCGAAACGCTACGGCGTCACCGCGATCGGCGTCGCACTGCCCGACCTCGACCACATGGTGGTGGTGGCGCTGGCGCGGGCGCAGACGCCGGTGCGCCTGCATGTCGACGTCGGCAGCCGCTTCCCGGCGCTGATCAGCGCCACCGGCCGCTGCCTCGCCGCGTTCACGCGCCATCCCTGGAGCGAGGTCGAGAAGCGCTTCCACCGTCTGCGCTGGCACAATGCGCCGCGCTACGAAGCCTGGCGCAAGGAAGTCGACCAGACGCGACGCCAAGGCTTCAGCATCGACCGCGGCAACTACATCGCCGGCGTCACCATCGTTGCGGTGCCGGTGCTCGATGGCGCCGGCACGATCACCCACACCCTGGCCGCCGTCGGGCTCGGCAACCAGCTCGATCGCGCGACGTCACTCCGGCTGGCGCACGACATGAGGCGCGCTGCCGAGCAATTGACGGCACACAGGGCGCCGCTTTAGCGCAAGAAGTTTTCCAGAACGATTTGAAATGGTTCGGCCGAGACGCCCTTTTTGCCGAGGTAGGGGCGATCGATATACATGATGACGACCAGGAACAGGCTGAACGAAAGGGCGATGACCGACACGGTGGCATAGTGCAGCCGCCTGTTCTTGTATCCGATCATGTACGAACAGAAGACCGTCAGGACGGAGCTGAAGACGATCCCCGACCAGAGAATGAGCGGTATCTTGGTATTGGGATTTGCCGCAATCAGCCGGGTGATCCGGGCCCTGTAAAGGCGAGACACGTTCTGCACGAGCAGAGTACTTGTAGAGCGCGTCCGTGATCTTCGCCTTGTCGCTCGCCGCCCCCTCGTCGGCCGCGGCCTCGTCCGTCGGATGGGCATACAGCCGGATGGTCGCGGCATTGTTCGGGAGATTGAGGGTCCTGCGCGAGCGGCCGAATGGCGGCGCCGCCGGACAGGAGGCGGCACTGACCGCGCCCAACGCCACCACGCTGCAGGCCGAGTACCAGTCGGTGATCAATCGCTATCACATCACCTCGATCGACTTCGACATCGAGGGCGCGCCGGAGACAGACCAGAGGTCGCTCACGATGCGCGACCAGTCGCTGGTCGGGTTGGAGGCGGCCAATCCCGACCTGAAGGTGTCGTTCACCCTGCCGGTGCTGCCGACCGTCCTGGACAACAACGGCCTCGGCGTGCTGCAAGCGGCCAAGCGGGACGGGGTCCGAATCGACCTCGTCAACGTCATGGCGATGGACTATGGCGCTTCGGTCGACAACAACGGCCAGATGGGACTCGACGCCGTCGACGCGGCGAAGGCCACCGAGCAGCAGCTCAATAGCCTGGGCATGACCAACGCCAAGATCGGCATCACGCCGATGATCGGCCTCAACGACGTGTCGCCCGAGACTTTCACGCTCGCCGACGCCACGACCTTGCTCAACTACGCCCAGTCGGACCCACGCGTGACCGAGCTCTCGATGTGGTCGGTCGCGCGCGACAACAATACCGGCGGGACGCACTACGTGGCGCCAGACAACAGCGGCATCACGCAGACGCCCTACCAGTTCTCGGGCATCTTCCATCAGTTCGACCACGCCTGAGGCCTTGTCGGCGACGGAGAAACGACCCATGCTTGCGGCATGCGCCTGATTTCGCTCCTCGCGATCCTGCTCGTCTCCGGCGCCATGCCGGCGACGGCGCAGCGCTTGCCGCCCGGCATGAGCCTGGGCGCCGGCGGACCGGTGCCCGGCGTCACGACTCCCGGTATGGACCCGGCACCGCCTGTTCTTCCTGAGGCCGATCCGACCCGCATCCAGGTCCCGGTGCCCGACGCCCCTGGCGCCCCGCCCACCGCTGATCCCAGCACGCAGGGCGGTAGGGAGTCGAGCGTGCCCGGGCAGGAGTAGGCCAGGCCAGAGCAGGAAGGTCGCCGCCGGCGATCTGGAACGCTGATCCAGCGAGGGCTTGTGGCAAAATGGTCGTTAATGCTGTCATAAGAGGGTAGCGCCCTGCGCTCGGGATGACTGAGGCGCGGTCACGACTCGAGCGTCTTGTACTCGCGGTAGAGGTCGGGCAGGAAAGTCGCCAGGTGCATCATTTCCTGGCAGCAGTGCACCAGCATCGCGTGCGCGCCGCCGGGCGGCCCCTGCCGCATCACCTCCAACTGCTGGTGTTGCTCGGCACTGAGGCGGTCGGCGACGCCTCGCGGGGCGGTGTGCTTGCCGCCCAGCCACAGTCGGACCCGCATCTCCACGCCATCCGCGACGCTCCGGACGTGATGGACCAGATAGCCCCATTCGATCGGCGCACTCAGACAGGCCGACACGGCAGCAGACCGCCGCGGCCGTGTCGGGATCGAGATTTGGCCGTTCGCGAGTTGCCGGCGCACAATCGGCCGCCACAAAATCCACTGGAGAACGCATCAATGAAAATCGACTTCACGGGCAAGAAGGCCATCGTCTGCGGCGGCAGCCGGGGCATCGGCAAGGCCATCGCCATGGGTTATGCGGCATGCGGCGCCGACGTCTCGATCTGCGCGCGCGACGGCAAGACGCTGGAGGAGACGCGGGCCGAGATCGCAAAGCATGGCCGCAAAGCCCATGCCGCCAAGGCCGATCTCGCCGACGGCCAGTCGGTGCGGGCCTATGTACGTGAGGCGATTGCCGCCCTGGGCGGCCTGGATTTCCTGGTCAACAACGCTTCGGGCTTCGGCGGCGCGGACGACGACAAGGGCTGGGCCAGCTGCTTCACGGTCGACGTGCTGGCGATCGTGCATGCAACGCAGGAAGCACTGCCGGCGCTGAAGGCCTCGCAGGGCAGCGTGGTCAATATCTCCTCGATCTCGGCGTTTCATCCGGCGACCCGCAATCCGCCGTACGGCGCGATCAAGGCGGCGTCCATCCACTACACCGTGACGCAGGCTGCCATGTATGCCGCCGACCGCGTGCGGGTGAACTGCATCGCGCCCGGCTCGATCGAGTTCCCCGGTGGCGTGTGGGACCGACGCAAGACCGACGACACGCGGCTCTACAACTCGACCTTGGCGTCGATTCCCTTCGGCCGCATGGGGCATCCCGAGGAGGTTGCCAACGTCGCGCTGTTCCTCGCCTCGCCCTACGCCTCATGGGTCACCGGCCAGGCGATCTCGGTCGCGGGTGGGCAGGGGTTGTAGCTTAGGACCGCGGCATCTCGCCTGCCTTGTGCGGCGCTCCGGTGCACCGTGTCAATTTGGGGCTCGGGATGACAGTCTAGTGCGCCGCCGCGGCGCCCGCTCCGGCCGGCGCCGGCTTGCGCAACAGGAGCGCCAGGACGGCGAGCGCCACGAAGATCGCGGTCAGCAGGAACAGGACGTCGGCAAAGGCCATCACCACGCCTTGCTGGTGGGTGAGCTGGTAGAGCTGCTTCAGCGCCATGTCGGCCGCATCGCTGCGGTCCTGCAGGCGTTGGGTCATCTGGTCGAGGCGCTCGAGCGCCGGCTGATGCGCCCAGGTAAGCCGCTCGTGCAGGCGCGCCAGATGCAGGTCGGTGCGGTCGTTCAGGATGGTGTTGATGCCGGCAAGCCCGATGGCGCCGCCGAGATTGCGCATCAGGTTGAACAGGCCCGCAGCGTTCTTGACCCGATCGAGCGGCAAGGTGCCCAGCGCCACGTTCTGGACGGGGATCATCGACGTCATCATCCCGACGCCACGGCAGACCTGCGGCCAGAACAGCTCCCAGAAGTCCCAATCGGCGGTCATGAATGTCATGCGCCAGGTGCCCAGCGCGAAGATCAGGCTGCCGGTGACGATCATCAAACGCGGATCGACTTTGTTCATCAGCCGGCCGACCAGCGGCGCCGTCATGAACATGGCAACGCCCGAGACGAACATGGTCTCGCCGATCATCAAGGCGTTGTAACCGCGAATGCGGCCGAGGTAGAGCGGATAGACCAAGGTCAGCCCGTAAAGGCCGACGCCCACCATCGCGGCCAACAGGCAGCCGATCGCGAAGTTGCGATCGTCGAAGGTGCGCAGGTCGACGATCGGCTGCTCCACCATGAAGGCGCGCACGAAGAACACCACGGCCGACAGCACCGACACCCAGCCCATCAAGCGGATCGTGTCGTCCTGGAACCAGTCGTAGCGCGGCCCGTCCTCGAGCACGTATTCCAACGCGCCGAGGAAGCCCGCCATCGCCGCGAGGCCCAGCCAGTCGAACTTGTCGAACAGCGCCCAATGCGGCCGGTCGAAGTCGATCAGCGTCAGCGCCGCCGTGGTCACGCAGACGCCGGGTACGAGATTGATGAAGAACAGCCAGCGCCAGGACATTTGATCGGTGAGCCAGCCGCCCACCGTCGGGCCGATGGTCGGGGCCAAGGTCGCCACCAGGCCGATCACCGGCGTCACCAGCCCGAACTTCGAGCGCGGGAAGACGATGTAGGCGGTGGCGAACACGGTGGGGATCATGCCGCCGCCGATAAAACCCTGGACGGCGCGCCAGAAGATCATCTCCTGCATCGTCGAGGAGAGCCCGCAGGCGAGGCTGGCCAGGGTGAAGCCGCCGGCCGAGAGCGAGAACAGGATGCGCGTGCCCATGGCGCGCGACAGCAGGCCGGACAGCGGGATCATCACGACTTCGGCGATCAGGTAGGCCGTCTGCACCCAGGGGATCTCGTCGGCGCTCGCGGATAGACCGGCCTGGATCTCGGTGAGCGACGCCGAGACGATCTGGATGTCGAGGATCGCCATGAACATGCCGAAGACCATGGCGACGAACGCCACCAGATGGCGCGGCTCGATGTGGTCGGCCTGTGCCGGCGTCGCCGGCATGGAGCCGAGCGACTGGCCTGGCGCACTGGAGGCGGCGGGCGCGCTGGCGGCGGCGTCGGCCACGGCGCTACTTCGCGGCCGGGGCAGCAGAGATGGAGACGGGCGGCTGAGCGGGCTGGCCGGTGCGGGTATCCACGCTCGCCGCCACCGACATGCCCGGCCGAAGAGCGCCCTGATGCGCCACCTCTTGTGTCACCCGGATGCGCACCGGCAGGCGCTGCACGATCTTGGTGAAGTTGCCGGTGGCGTTGTCGGGCGGCAGCAGCGAGAATACCGCGCCCGAGGCAGGTGCAATGCTTTCCACCGTGCCCTCGATGACCACGTCGGGCAGCGCATCGATCGTGATCGCGACATGGGCGCCCGGCCTGATGCGGGAAAGCTGCGTCTCCTTGAAGTTGGCGTCGATGTAGACGTCGTCGAGCGGGACCAGGCTGGCGAGCCGAGTGCCGGTCTGCACGTAGCCGCCGACCTGGATTGCGCGGTTGCCGACCACGCCATCGAACGGCGCGCGGATCACGGTGAAGGAGAGATCGCGCTCGGCGCGCGCCAGTGCGGTCTCGAGCTCGGCGAGCGCCTGGCGCGCTTCCTCCTGTTGTCCCTTGGAGACCTCGACATTGGCACGCGCGGCATCGATGGCGGCGCGCGCGCTGGTGACCGCCGCATCGGTCTGGTCGCGGTTGGTGGACGCCTGCTCGAGATTCTGCTTGCTGGCGAAGTCGCGGAACGCGAGCGACTGCTGGCGGTCGAGCTCGAGCTTGGCCCGCACCGCGCCCGCCTTGGCCGAGGCGAGCTGCGCCTTGGCCTGCTCGACTGCGGCCTCCTGGGCGGCAACCTGGCGGCCCAGCCGCTCGACGGTCGCCCGCTGGGTCTTGATCTTGCCGCGCGCCGCGTCGACCGCGAGCCGGTAGTCGCCGTCGTCGATGGTGGCGATGACGTCGCCGGCATGCACCGGCGCGTTGTCCTCGACATTGAGCGAAGCGATATAGCCCGGCACCTTGGCGGCGAGCGTCGCGGTCTTGGCGCCGACGTAGGCATCGTCGGTCCACACCAAGAACCGGCCTTCGGTCCACCAGCGATAGCCGTACCAGGCGCCGAACGCGGCGGCGACGAGCATAACTACGGCGAACACCTGCGGCCGCCGCGAGCGGCGACGCTTCAGCACAGGGATCGCGGGCTGCGCGACCGGCTCGGCCGCCCGGCTCGTTATCCGCTCCACATCCGGCGGACCCACATCCGGCGGATCCACGTCCGGCGGATCCACGTCCGGCAGGTTAGGGCTCGGCCGCTCCAACTGCGTGACGCCATTTGCCATTCGGCTCGCCCCGATACAATGACCGAACCGTTCGGTCATAATTGACGTAGCCCTTCCAGAGGGCGTATGTCAACGGCGACCGAACCGTTCGGTCATGCCCCAATGGACGCTCGAAAGGGCAAGCAGCATGGCGGTTCTCATCCAGGAAAAAGAGCTCGCCGCGGTCGAGCCGGTCGACAGCGCCAAGCGCCAGCAGATCATCGAGGGCGCGCGCCTGGTGTTCCTGGCGCAAGGCTTCGACGGCGCGAGCATGGGCGAGATTGCCCGCACGGCGGGCGTGTCGAAGGGGACGCTGTACGTCTATTTCGCCAGCAAGGAAGAGCTGTTCCAGGTCGTGGCGTACGACGAGTGCCTCGGTCAGGCCGAGCAGGTGTTCGCCCTCGACCATGCCGACCACGACGTGGAGGCGGTGCTGAAACGGCTAGGGACGGCGTTCGCAGAGTTCCTCTGCCGGCCGGAGCGGCTCGCCCCGGTGCGCACCATCATGAGCATCTCGGAGCGCATGCCCGACGTCGGCCGCAAGTTCTACGAGACCGGCCCAGCCACCGGCATGGGCCGTCTCGCCGCCTATCTCGAGGCGCAGGTCGCCGCCGGCGAGCTCGAGGTCGAGGACGTCGATGTGGCTGCCGCGCAGTTCCTCGAGAGCTGCATCGCCACGCTCGCCAAGCCGATCCTGTTCGGCTTCGGCACCGCGCCCGACGCGCAGCGCATCGCGCACGTCGTCGGCATCGCCGTGCGCACCTTCCTGGCGGCGTATCGCAAGCGCACCCCCGTCATCCCGACCGAAGCCTCGCGCAGCGAGGCGTAGCGGAGGGACCTTTCTTCACTGTCGCCAGGGGCATGAAGAGGTCCCTCGACTACGCTGCGCTTCGCTCGGGATGACGACAGTAGTTACTCCGCCGCCGCGGCGAGCTTGTCCTGCGTCTTGGTCTCGAAGTCGCTGGCGTCGTGGCGCTCGTGCAGCTGGCTGGCGGGATCGCCCTGCACGCGGTTCACCATGCGGCCGCGCTTGACGGCGGGACGGCTGCCGATCTGATCGGCCCAGCGCTGCACGTTCTTATACTCCTGCACCGACAGGAACTCGCCCGCGCCATAGAGCAAGCCCTTGGCCAGCCCGCCGTACCACGGCCAGACCGCGATGTCGGCAATGGTGTAGTCGCCGCCGGCAAGGTACTCGCTCTCGCCCAGCCGCCGATCGAGCACGTCGAGCTGGCGCTTGGTCTCCATCGCGAAGCGGTCGATGGCATATTCGATCTTGGTCGGCGCATAGGCATAGAAATGCCCGAAGCCGCCGCCGAGGTAGGGCGCGCTGCCCATCTGCCAGAACAGCCACGACAGGCATTCCGCACGTGCCGCCATGTCGGTCGGCAGGAAGGCGCTGCCGAACTTCTCGGCGAGGTACACCAGGATCGCGCCCGATTCGAAGACGCGGATCGGCTTGGGCCCGCTGCGGTCGAGCAAGGCGGGGATCTTGGAGTTGGGATTGATGGCGACGAAGTCGCTGCCGAACTGATCGCCGTTGCCGATGCGGATCAGCCAGGCGTCGTACTCGGCCCCCTTGTGGCCGAGCGCCAGCAGCTCCTCGAGCATCACCGTCACCTTCACGCCGTTGGGCGTGCCGAGCGAATAGAGCTGCAGGGGATGGCGGCCGACCGGCAGCTCCTTGTCCTGCGTGGGGCCGGCGATCGGCCGGTTGATGTTGGCGAAGCGGCCGCCGTTCTCCTTGTTCCAGGTCCAGACTTTGGGCGGCGTGTATTCCGAAGCGCTCATGCGGTCCTCCAGTTTGTCCAATGATCGCCTTTGGCGATCGCGTCGTCCGTCAGCTTAGCATCCTGTCGGCCTCGGCAACCCGTGCCGTCTCCATGAGCATCTCTAATCGATGGCCAAGCAAACATCGCGTGGGAAATAGGTGCATATGCGCGTAAATGGACTGTCGCGACGGACTGGGGCGACGGCAAGCGCAGGGACGCGAGTGATGAGCGACACGGCCGAGATCGTGCAGCACTACGGCGACGGCGACATCCGGGACAGGCTCGAACAGGCACTGGCGCGAGCCGGGCTCGGCGAAGGCCGACTGTCGTCCTCCGATCTCGCGCCGCTCGACCAGTTCCACACCCGCGGCCTCGCCGCCACCGTCGAGCTGGCGCAAGCGGCGGCAATCGAGGCGGGCGCCGAAATCGTCGATGTCGGGTCGGGACTCGGAGGGGCGTCGCGCTATCTCGCCGCGACGTTCGATTGCCGTGTCCACGGCATCGATCTCAGCCCCGCCTTCGTTGCCGCCGCGAGCTATCTCGCCGAACGCGCCGGACTGGCCGGCAAGGTCACCTATCAATCCGCCGACGCGCTGGCCATGCCGTTCGCGAGCGGGCGCTTCGACCTCGCCTGGACGCAGCACGTCGCAATGAACATCGCCGATCGTGCGTGCCTCTACGGCGAGGTCCATCGCGTCGTGCGGCCTGGCGGGCGTTTCGCGATCTACGACGTGGTGGCGGGGAATGCCGGCCCGCTGCACTTTCCGGTGCCCTGGTCACGCGGACCTGAGACCAGCTTTCTGGTCGCCCCCGACGCCATGCGCCGAACGCTCGAGCAGGCAGGCTTCAAGGTCATCGACTGGCAGGACAAGAGCGAAACGGGGGTCGCCTGGTTCGCCGAGCAGCAGAAAGCGCGTGCCGCGGCACAAGGTAACGCCGCACAGGCAAGCAACGCCGCACGTGCATCGCTCGGCCTGCACCTCGCGATGGGCCCCGACTTTCCCCTCATGGCCGCCAATCTCGGCCGCAATCTCGGCGAGCGGCGGGTCGGGCTGATCCAGGCCGTGCTCGAGCGTTCCTAGCGTTCACAGGAGTACTCACCGTGCCAACCGATACAACGATCGGCGACGCGATCGCCCTGCCCGCGTCGGGCGTCAAGCCCGGCCAGGTTCTGGCGATCGTCTGCGCGGGCATCGCGCTTGCCAACCTCGACCTCTTCATCGTCAACGTGGCGCTGCCCGACATCGCCCGGGATTTCGGTGGTGCGTCGCTCGACGACCTGTCGTGGGTGCTGAACGGCTACGCCATCGTCTATGCCGCCTTGCTGGTGTTCTTCGGGCGGCTGGCCGAGCGCTATCGCCGCAACCTCGGCTTCCTGCTCGGCGTCGCGATCTTCACCGCCGCGTCGGCTGCTTGCGCCGCGGCGAGCGACGTCTGGATGCTCGTCGCCTTCCGCCTCACCCAGGCGGCCGGCGCCGCGCTCATGACTCCGTCCTCGCTCGGCCTGTTGCTCGCGTCGTTCCCGCCGGAGCAGCGCGGCGGCGCGGTGCGCACTTGGACGGCGATCGGCGGGCTCGCTGCGGCGTTCGGTCCGGTCGTGGGCGGCGTGCTGGTCGCCATGAGCTGGCGCTGGGTGTTCATCGTGAACGTGCCGATCGGCCTTGCGGCGTTGCTGATCGGCTGGCGCAAGCTGCCGGAAATACCCGGTCACGACATCCCGAGGCCGGATGCCTGGGGTGCGGTGCTGGTGACGGCCGGCGTCGGTGCGCTGACCTTCGGCCTGGTGAAGGCGAACGACTGGGGCTGGAACTCGACGGGTGTCGCCGTCAGCCTGGCCGCGGCGGTCGTTCTGCTCGCGACCTTCGTCGTGCACTGCCTGAAGGCCGGCAATCCTCTGGTCGATCCCGCGCTGTTTCGCCTGCGCAACTTCACGGGCGCCGCTCTGGTGATGGCGCCCTTCTCCATCACCTTCGGCGCCATGCTTCTTTCGCTGGTCTTGTGGGAACAAGGCACATGGGGCTGGTCGGCGTTCGCGACGGGGCTCGCGATTGCGCCGGGACCATTGCTCGTGCCCGTGACGGCGATGCTCGTGGCCGGCCGCCTCATCCAGCGCTTCGGCGCCGCCAGCGTCATCGTGCTCGGCCTGGTCTTCTTCGGCGGCGGCTGCGCCTGGTGGGCGCTCGCCGTCAAGCTCGAGCCCAACCTTGTCGCGGCCATGGGCGGGATCGCGCTCACCGGCATCGGCGTGGGCCTCACGATGCCGACCGTGATGGGCACCGCCGCCGCGTCGTTGCCGCCATCGTCGTTCGCGACCGGATCCGGCGTCGTCAACATGATCCGCCAGACCGGCATGGCGATCGGCGTGGCCGGGCTGGTCGCCCTGGTCGGTGCCGCCGGCGCGGCCTCCGAGCGCCTGGCGGCGTTCCAGGCCGCCTGGTGGCTGATGGCCGCGGTCGCGGCCGTCGGGCTGATCCCGACGCTGCTGATCGGGCCGAAGCGGTAGGCGTTCGATCGCTCAGCCGTCGACGCGGGCCTCCTCGCGCGCCTTGATCTGCAGCGCCAGGTAGCGCGAGTATATGCGGCACTGCGCAAGGCTGCCGGCGGTGAACCACAGCCCGGATTGGGCCGTCGGGCGCCACATGTTGGCGAGCTCGCCCGCGGCGTCGAAGCCCCACACCGGGCCGATGCGGTCGGCGATCGCATCGCCAAGGTAGCGGCGCACGGTCTCCTGCTGGTTGGCATAGCCGGTCGCCACGACCAGCAGCTCGGCCTCGCGCAGGCCGCCATCCTTCAGCCTCGCGCCCTTGGCCTCGAAGCGATCGATGGCGTCGTACTGCAGGAGCTTGACGCGGCCGTCGACGATCATGTCGGAGCAGCCGACGTTGAAGTAATAGCCGCCGCCGCGGCGCAGATACATCATCTGGAAGCCGGTATCGTCCTCGCCGAAGGTGAGCCGGAAGCCGCGCTTCTCCAGCCCCGCCAAGAGCGCGCGGTCGACCTCGCGCATCTCGGCCGTCGACAGCCGATAGGCCCGCTGCAGCACCGCATACGGCGAGGCGGTCGCGAGCAGGTCGCAGTCGGCGAACGGCAGGCCCTCGTCGTAGATCGAGTAGACCTTCTGCGCCTCGCGGATCGAAACCACGTAGGTCGGGCTGCGCTGCACGATGGTGACGTCGGCGCCGCTGGCGCACAGATCCTGCGCCACGTCGTGACCGCTGTTGCCGGTGCCGATGACGATCGCCGGACGGCCCTTCCATTCCGCGCCTTCGGTGTAGGCGCCGGAATGCATCACCCGGCCCTTGAACGCATCGAGGCCCGGCGTGTCCGGCTTGATCGGGATGCCGCTGGCGCCGGTCGCGAAGACGACGTGGCGCGGGCGCACGACGCGTTCCTGTCCGTCGCGCTTCAGCCGGATCACCCAGTGGCCGGCATTGTCGTCGTAGCGGCCGCCGATCAGCTCGGTGCTGGTCCAGTAGTTCAGCTCCAGCGCATCGACATACGACTCGAACCAGTTCGCCAGCTTGTCCTTGGGGATGAACACCGGCCAGGTCGGCGGGAACGGCATGTAGGGCATGTGGTTGACATGC
>JAFAKN010000741.1 GCA_019235415.1 Alphaproteobacteria bacterium | reverse complement strand
GCGTACTGCCTCGACCATGCCGGCGTGCAGCTGGGCGACGTCGATTACGTCGCCTTCTACGACAAGCCGTTCCTGAAGTTCGAGCGGCTGCTCGAGACCTACCTCGCCTTCGCGCCGCGCGGCTTCAACTCCTTCCGCATGGCCATGCCGCTGTGGCTGAAGGAGAAGCTGTTCCAGAAGACGCTGCTGCGCGACGAGATGAAGCGCTGGCAGCCGGACTTCGATTGGCAGAAGCGGCTGCTGTTCGGCGAGCATCATCAGAGCCACGCCGCGTCGGCGTTCTTCCCCTCGCCCTACGAAGAGGCGGCGATCCTGACCATGGACGGCGTCGGCGAATGGGCGACGACGTCGCTCGGGTGGGGCCAGGGCAACAAGCTCGAGATGCTGAAGGAGCTGCACTTCCCGCATTCGCTGGGGCTGCTCTACTCGGCCTTCACCTACTACACGGGATTCAAGGTCAATTCGGGCGAGTACAAGGTCATGGGGCTCGCCCCCTATGGCGAGCCGAAGTTCAAGGACACGATCCTGAGCAACATCGTCGACCTCAAGGACGACGGCACCTTCCGGCTCGACCAGACCTATTTCGACTATTGCACCGGTCTGCGCATGACCAACGACAAGTTCGCCCAGTTGTTCGGCGGCCCGGCGCGCAAGCCCGAGGAGCTTCTGGTCCAAAAGCACATGGACCTCGCCGCCTCGGTGCAGGCGGTGACCGAGGAGATCGTGCTTCGGCTGGCGCGCTCGGTGAAACAGGAGACCGGCGCCAAGAACATCTGCCTGGCCGGCGGCGTGGCGCTGAACTGCGTCGCCAACGGCAAGCTGTTGCGCGAGAAGCTGTTCGACGGAATCTGGGTGCAGCCGGCGGCGGGCGATGCCGGGGGCGCGGTGGGCGCCGCCTTCTCCGCCTACCACGGCTATCTCGGCCAGGCGCGCAAGCTCAACGGCCATCTCGACGGCATGGCGGGCTCCTATCTCGGCCCGTCGTTCGACGACGACGAGATCGCGCAGCGCTTGACCAAAGCAGGGGCCAAGTTCACGCGGCTGTCCTACGACAAGATGATCCTGCACACCGCCGAAGCGCTGGCCGACGAGAAGGCGGTCGGCTGGATGCAGGGCCGCATGGAGTTCGGGCCGCGCGCGCTGGGCTCGCGCTCGATCCTGGGCGATCCGCGCTCGCCCTCGATGCAGAAGACGCTCAACCTCAAGGTCAAGTACCGCGAATCGTTCCGGCCTTTCGCGCCGGCGGTGCTGCGCGAGGACGTCGACCGGTACTTCGACATCAAGAGCGACAGCCCCTACATGCTGATGGTGGCGCCGGTGAACGAGGATCGCCGCCGCACCATGACCGAAGCCGAGCAGGCGCTGTTCGGCATCGACAAGCTGAACGTGCCGCGCTCCGACATCCCGGCGGTGACGCACGTCGACTACTCGGCGCGCATCCAGACCGTGCACCGGGAGACCAACCCGGCCTTCTACGCCCTGCTGCAGGCCTTCAAGGCGGCGACCGGCTGCTCGGTGCTGGTCAACACCTCGTTCAACGTGCGCGGCGAGCCGATCGTGTGCACGCCGGAAGACGCCTTCCGCTGCTTCATGGGCAGCGAGATCGAGGTGCTGGTGGTCGGCAACTGCTTCCTCAAGAAGGAAGACCAGGACCCCGCCCTCAAGCTCGACTACAAGCACGCCTTCGAGCTGGATTAGTGGCGAATCGTAGGGCCGCCATCGCTGTCATCCCGGCCGCTCTTTTGTCATCCCGAGCGAAGCGAGGGATTTTTCCTGTTGCCTTAAGGATCCCTCGCTTCCCTCGGGATGACAGGTGCTGCGTGTGATGCGCGCTATCGTCGTGGATCGTCTGGGCGATCCTTCGGTCCTGCAAGTGAAGGAGCTGCCCGTCCCCGAGCCTGGGCCGGCCGACGTGCTGATCAAGGTCGGCGCAGCGTCGGTCAACTTCCCCGACGTGCTGATGCTGGGCGCGGGTTATCAGCACCAGCCCGAGCTGCCGTTCGTGCCGGGAATGGAAGGGGCAGGGACCATCGCTGCGATCGGCGGCGAGGTGAAGGACTGGCGGGTCGGCGACAAGGTGATTTTCGGGGTGCGGCCGGGGGCGTTCGCGGAATACGTGCGCGTGCCGGCGGCCGGCAACCTGATGCGCGCGCCCGACGGCTGGTCGATGGCGGAAGCGGCCGCGTTCCGCGTCGGCGCGGTGACCGCCTACCACTCGCTGGTCCATCGCGCCGCGCTGAAGCCGCGCGAGATCCTGCTGGTGCATGGTGCGTCGGGCGGCGTCGGGCTCGCGGCCGTGCAGCTCGGCAAGCATCTCGGCGCACGGGTGATCGCCACCGGCGGCGACGATGCGCGGCTTGCGCTGGTGAGCGAGCGCGGCGCCGACATGGTGATCAACTACCGCACCACCGACTTCGTGCCGGTCGTGAAGGGCGTGACCGACGGGCACGGCGCCGACGTGATCTACGATCCGGTGGGCGGCGAGGTTTTAGAGAAGTCGATGCGCGCCGCGGCCTACGGCGCGCGCCTGCTGGTGGTCGGCTTCACCTCGGGCGGCCCGAGCAAGATCATGTCGAACCACGTGCTGATCAAAGGCCTGTCGATCCTGGGCGTGCGTGCCGGCGAGACGGTGCGCCGCGGCTCGGGCGACCTCGCACGCGACTACGCCACCGAGCTGCCGCGGCTCGCGGCGCTGGGCGTCATGCGGCCGCACGTCTCGCACCGCTTCCCGATGGAGCGCGCCGCCGACGCCTACCGCGCGCTGATCGACCGCCAGGTGGTGGGCAAGGCGGTGATCGAGATCGCCGGCTGATTTGCCCAGCTGATTCTGCCTGGCCGATCTGTATTGTGCGGTTTTGCCTGCCGATAAGGCCTTGCAATCGCCACAAGCTCCGCCCATATGGGCGGCGTCGATAGACGGACAGATGATTTGGTCCGCACGCCGGTCTCGGGCCGGCGTCGGTTTCAAATGACCTCGATCCCGAATTCCAATGCGCATTCGACGACCCTGCCGAGCTAAGGGCGGCGGGGAGAGCATATCTACGATAGTGAAAGGGTCTCCCATGACCAGGGGAACCGTGAAGTGGTTCAACGCAACAAAGGGCTTCGGCTTCATCCAGCCCGATAACGGCGGCAAGGATGCCTTCGTGCATATCAGCGCCGTCGAGCGCGCCGGCCTGTCCGGCCTGCGCGAGGGCGAGAA
>JAFAKN010000554.1 GCA_019235415.1 Alphaproteobacteria bacterium | reverse complement strand
CTTTGCGCGGCCGCTCGATCGTACCATTCCTTCGCCGCCTGGCTGTCCTGCGCTACCCATTCGCCGCGCTCGTACATGCGGGCGATGTTGCGTTGCGCCTGGACCGAGCCCTGCTCGGCGAGCTGGAACCAGATCTTGAAGGCGGTGGCGTAGTCGCCGCGCGCATAGGCCTGCTCGGCGTCGCCATTGGGCACGGCGAGTGCGGCGTCCGACAGAATCAAGCCGATCAAGGCAACGAGCAGGCCCAGCCAACGCATGGTTGCATCCCCCGCTGGAACGCTGACTCTGGCACGAGTCGCCAACGTCCGCGAGGGGGAAGGTCGCGGTTCAACGGTACGTGATCGGCAACATTACGCGATCGCCGAGTTCGTCGTCGCGATGTTGGCGACGTGCGCGTCGAGCATCTCCTGGAGATCGCCACGAAGCGCCTCGTCCTGCACGCGCGGCAGCATCTCGCGCAACTTGCGCACCACCCAGCCCTGGCCGCGGTTGAGGAAGGCCAGACGCGCCTCGAGGCCTTCGACCGCCATCGCCTTGCCGTGGAACGCACCCATGCGCGGCGAGGCCTGCCCGCTCAGCCGCGTGATGTGCCGCAGCAGCATGGCGCACCAGCGCGCCTCGTCGTGCCGGATGTGCTCCAGCAGGTCGGCGAAGCGCCCGCCAGCCTGCTCGCGCGCGCTGTCCAGCGCGACCCGCGTGCCGGCGCGTTCGGCTTCCAGGAGCTCGTTGAGGAATTCGACGATTTCACCGGTGTCGGCGGGCGGCGGTGTGGTCATCTCGACATTGACTCCGATTCGGGCGGGCTCGACCATGAGACTCGATGACCCGCACCCTCTTCCGGAACGCGCAGCTCGTGCTCGACGGATTCGGCGAGCGACAACGCGACTACGACGTGCTGGTTGCCGACGGCCGAATCGCGGCGGTGTCGCGGGCGCCGATTGCGGCACCCGACGCCAGGCTGGTCGACGTCGCCGGCCGCACGCTGATGCCGGGGCTGATCGACGCGCACGCGCACATCACCGGCCTGTCGCTCACGCCCAAGAACATCGCCTATCCGCAGGCCGAGATCGCCATCGCCTCAGCCAACTACCTGCGCAACTGCCTGATGGACGGCTACACCACGATCCGCGAGGCGGGCGGCGCGGACCGCGCCACGGCCCGGCTGCTGGCCGAGGGGCATGTCGTCGGGCCGCGGCTCTACTACTCGGGCAAGGCGCTGACCCAGACCGGCGGGGGCGCCGACTTCCGCACGCCCGACGAGGAGATCGACCCCTGCGGCCATGTCGGGCCGTTCTCCGGCATGTCGGTGATCGCCGACGGCGTCGACGCGGTGCGCAAGGCGGCCCGCGAGGAGCTGCGCAAGGGAGCGACGCAGCTCAAGCTGTTCGCTTCGGGCGGCGTGGTGTTCCCGGCCGAGGGGCACGCCACCCGCTACGAGTTTTCCCGCGAGGAGCTTTTGGCCGTGGTCGAGGAGGCCGAGGCGCGCGGCACCTACGTCATGGCGCATGTCTACACCGACCAGGGCGTGCGCCGCTGCCTTGAGGCCGGCGTGCGCTCGATCGAGCACGCCAACTTCGTGAGCGAGGAGACGGTGGCGCTGATGGCCGAGCACGGGGCGTTCTACGTGCCGACCTTCATCTCGCTGGTGCAGCGCGTTGAAAGCGCAGCCGAGCAACATCTGCCCGAGGCCATCGTGCACAACCTCGAGCGCACGATCGCGCGCGGCAAGCAGGTCTACCGTTGGGCGCGCAAGCACGGTGTGCCGATCGCGCTCGGCACCGACCTGTGGGGGCCCGAGGCGCAGAAGTCGCAGCTGCGCGAGCTCGAGCTCCGGCTGGAGCTCGATTCGCCGCAGGAGATCCTGCGCTCGGCGACCGCCGTCAACGCCGAGCTTTTGATGGAGAAGGGCCTGCTCGGCACGATCGCCGAGGGCGCCCATGCCGACCTGCTGGTGGTCGACGGCGATCCGCTCGCCGACCTCAAAGTGCTGCTGACGCCGGAGCGCAACCTCAAGCTCGTCATGAAGGCCGGCGTGATCTGCAAAGACGAGCTGGGCAGCTGACGACGGCGCGCTGGGGGCGCGCGACTCCAGTCGCGCGTCTTTTCCCTCTCCGCGGAAGATCGCGCCACTGGAGT
>JAFAKN010000330.1 GCA_019235415.1 Alphaproteobacteria bacterium | reverse complement strand
AGCGATCCTGGCCGCGGTCGGGCAGGCCGCCCAGCGGGCGCGGCGCACGGCGCGCGGCGAGACTGGCCGCATCGCGGTGGGCTTCACCACGTCGGCGCCGTTCCATCCCCTGGTGGCGCGCGCCATCCGCGAGTTCAGGAGCGCGCGCCCCGACGTCTCGTTCGTGCTGGAGGAAAGCAGCTCCGGCGACATGCTGGCCGGCCTGCGCGAGGAGCGGCTGGACATCGCCTTCATCCGCTCCGGCGTCGCCGATCCGGAAGGCCTCGCCGTGCATCCGCTCCTGCAGGAGGACATGGTGGCCGCCCTGCCCGCCCGCCATCGCCTGGGGCGGCGCGCCCATCTGGCGCTGAAGGATCTCGCCCTCGAGACGTTCATCCTCTACCGGCGGCCCGACGGCCGCGGCCTCTTCGACGTCATCATCGCCGCCTGCACGGCGGCCGGCTTCAGCCCGCATGTCGGTCAGGAAGCGCCGCGCATCGTGTCGACCTTGAACCTGGTCGCGGCCGGCCTCGGCATCACCATCGTGCCGGCCTCGCTCAGCCGCCTGCCGCTCGAAGGCGTCACGTACCGGCCCCTGCGCGGCCGCCCGCCGCTCAAGGTGCCGCTCAGCCTCGCCAGCCGCCGCGACGAACGCTCCGCCGCGACGCTCGGCTTCATCGAGCTGGTGCGCAAGCTGGCGTGACTTGGTCGTAGGCCGTGCGCCCGACCGTGCGGTGCGCGCTGCCCAGATGGCGATCCATCCTTGCCGCCGTGGCACCATTCTTGCAGCATTACTACCGCGCAACGAGAAGGGGGACGTTCCATGATCAATCGTCGCAAGCTTCTCAGGGCTTCGGCCGCGGGTGCCGCCGGCTTGGCAGCCGGGCCATTCGTCATCCGCGATCTCCATGCGGAGGACGCCGTGAAGATCGCCGGCATCCACGACACGTCGGGCGGCCTCGACATCTACGGCAAGCAGATGGTGGCCACGCTCGACCTTGCGGTGAACGAGGTCAACGAGTCGGGCGGCCTGCTGGGACGCAAGATCCAGCTCATCAACTACGACCCGCAGTCCAACATCCAGCTTTACACGCAGTACGCTACGGAAGCGGCAACCAAGGAGAAGGTCGCGGTCGTGCACGGCGGCATCACGTCGGCCTCGCGCGAGGCGATCCGCCCGCTGCTCAAGCGCTTCAACACGCTCTACTTCTACAACACCCTCTACGAGGGCGGCGTCTGCGACCGCAACATCTTCTGCACCGGCTCGACGCCGGCGCAGACGGTGGAGAAGCTGGTGCCCTACGTGCAGAAGAAGTGGGGCAAGAAGATCTACACCATCGCCGCCGACTACAATTACGGCCAGATCACCGCCAAGTGGGTGAAGAAGTACGCCCAGGACAATGGCGGCGAGGTGGTGCAGACCGACTTCTTCCCGCTCGACGTCACCGACTTCGGCCCGACCGTCAAGAAAATCCAGGCGGCCAAGCCCGACCTCGTGATGTCGGCGCTGGTCGGCGCGGCGCACATCTCGTTCTACCGCCAGTGGGCGGCGGCCGGCATGAACAAGCAGATCCCGCTCGCCTCGACGACCTTCGGCAACGAAATCGTCATCACCTCGCCCGAGGAGCACAACGGCTACATCGTGGCGTTCGGCTACCTCGAAGGTATCGACACGCCGGCCAACAAGAAGTTCGTCGAGATCGTGCACGGCAAGTACGGCATTCCGCACATGACCGAGCTCGCCACCATGACCTACCACGGCCTGCACCTGTGGGCCGACGCGGTGAAGAAGGCGAACAGCCTCGACCGCGTGAAGGTGATCGAGGCGCTCGAAGGCGGCGCGTCCTACGACGGGCCGGCCGGCAAGACCACGATCGACGCCAAGACGCACCACGACATCCTCGACGTCTATATCGGCGAGGCGCGCGACAAGAAATTCGTGGTGCTCGAAAAGTTCGCCCAGCAGCAGCCGGCCGACACCCAGGCGGTGTGCGACCTCAAGAAGAGCCCCAACGAGAACAAGCAGTACGTCATCGACGTGAAGACCTGACCTTCCTTTAGCACTCCTCCCCTTCGCGGAAACCGCGAAGGGGAGGTGTCGGCGTCTTACGCCGACGGAGGGGTCATGCACTTCGATGCATGATTCATGACCCCTCCGTCCGCTGCGCGGACACCTCCCCATCGCGGGTTCCGCGATGGGGAGGAAAGCGTTTGGTACCGCATGGACTATCTCGTCATCCTGCTGCTGCAGATCGGCAGCGCCGTCGCGAGCCTGGTGCTGATGTCGATCGGGCTTGCGGTGATCTTCGGCATGATGCGCGTGATCAACCTCGCGCACGGCGAGTTCCTGATGCTGGGCGGGTACGCGGCGATCACCGCCTTCAACCATGGCGTCAACCTGTGGCTCGCCATGGTGGTGGTGGCGCCGCTGGCGGTCGGCCTGTTCGGCGCCGTCGTCGAGCGCCTGGTGATCCGCCATCTCTACGGCCGGCTGATCGACACCATGCTCGCCACCTGGGGGCTGAGCCTCGCCATGATCGGCTTCGTCACCGTGGTGTTCGGCAACACCGTGTCGGGCATCTCCGCACCGCTCGGCAGCCTGTCGATCGGCGCCTACCGGACCGGCGCCTACGAGATCTTCCTGATCGGCGTCGCCGTCCTGCTGCTGGTCGCCGGCTGGCTGGTGCTGCGTTTCACGCGCTACGGGCTGATCGCCCGCGGCACCATGCAGAACCCGGCGATGGCGGCGGCGCTCGGCACCAACCCGTCGGCGGTCTATGCCGTCACCTTCGCCGTCGGCTCGGCGCTGTCGGGCCTGGCCGGCGGCCTGCTGGCGCCGCTCTCCGGCGTCGTGCCGACCATCGGCGCCGCCTACATCGCCAAGGCCTTCATCACGGTGATCAGCGGCGGCGCCGCCATCCTGTCGGGCACCGCCATCGCCGCGACCTTGCTCGGCGCCATCAACACGCTGGCCACCTTCGCCTTCACCTCGGTGCTGGGCGAGGTCGCGCTGCTGGTGGCCGCCGTGGTGCTGTTGCGCCTGCTGCCTCAAGGCATCACCGGGCGCTTCTTCAGGAGGGCCCTGTGAAAGCGGGCCGCGTGAAAGCGGGCCCCGTGAAAGCCGGCCGGATGGCGCTCGCCGGCAACCTCGCGGTCCTCGCAGCCGGCCTTGCCGCGCTTTTCGGGCTGCCGGCCTTCGCCGAAACCTACCTCATCATCAACTCGACGATCTTCGCCGCCTTCGCGATCCTCGCTTTGTCGCTGGCGCTGATCTGGGGCTACGCCGGCATCCTCTGCTTCGGCCAAGCGGCGTTCTTCGGCCTGGGCGGATACACCTACGCCGTGGCCGCCATCAACATGGGCGAGACGACGCTGCCTGCGCTGATGGCCGTCCTGCTGCCGGCGTTGTTCGCGGGGCTGCTCGGCTACTTCATGTTCTGGGGCCGCATCAGCGACGTCTATCTCGGCGTCATTACGCTCACCGTGTCGCTGATCTTCTACCGCTTCGTGAACCAGACCGCGGGCGAGCAGTGGAACATCGGCGACGCGCCGCTCGGCGGCTTCAACGGCATCCCCTCGACGCCGATCCTGAACTGGCCGGGCCGCGCGGGCGACCAGCTCGCGCCGGAGGACATCTTCGCGCTGTCGGTCGGCCTGCTGCTCGCCGTCTACTTCGGCTGCAAGCTGCTGCTCGCCACCCGCTTCGGCCGCATCCTCGTCGCCATCCGCGAAAACGAAACGCGCGCCGAGCTCCTGGGCTACGACGTGCGACTCTACAAGCTCGCGATCTTCATGCTGGGCGGCGCCATGGCCGGCCTGTCCGGACTCTTGTTCGCCAACTCGGTGTTCGTTAGCCCCACCATGTTCAGCCTGCCGGTGAGCGGCCAGATCATCATCTGGATCATCATCGGCGGGCTCGGCACGCTGATCGGACCGGTGATCGGCTGCATCCTGATGCAGGTCCTGACCAATTGGCTGGGCACGGTGAGCCAGATCAAGGGCTTCGGTTGGGTCGACCCCAACCTGGTGCTGGGCGTGCTGCTGGTGATCTTCGTGCTGCTGGTGCCGCGCGGCCTGACGGGCCTCGCGGCCGGCGTCTGGAGCTGGCTGAAGGGGCTGGCCAATCGCGCGCCGGCCGAGCGATCCGCGACCCGCGAGCAGACTGATCCATGACGACCAGCTCCACGACGGCCAGCTCCACGGGCAGCTCCACGGCGAGGCCGCTGCTACAGACACGGGGCCTCACCATGCGCTTCGGCGGCGTGGTGGCGGTCGACCATGTCGACTTCACCCTGCAGGAGCGCGAGCTGCGCTGCGTCATCGGGCCCAACGGCGCCGGCAAGAGCACTTTCTTCAAGTGCCTGACCGGCCAACTCGTGCCGAGCGAGGGCGACGTCCTGTATCGCGGCACGCCGATCGCCGGCAGCGGCAGCCATCGGATCGCCCGCTTGGGCGTCGGCATCAAGACGCAGGTACCCAACGTATTCGACGGGCTGAGCGCGCGCGACAATGTGTGGATCGCGGCCGCCAAGGTGGCGCCGGGCCGCGCTGCCGAACGGCGCACCGATGAGGCGATGGCGCGGGTCGGCATCGCTGCGATCGGTCACAGGCTGGTCGGCCAGTTGGCGCACGGCCAGCGCCAGCTGGTCGAGCTCGCCATGGTCATCGCGCCCGAGCCCGACCTGATCCTGCTCGACGAGCCGGCCGCCGGCATGACCGACGAGGAGGTCGATCGCCTGGTCGACCTGATCGCCGAGCTGAACCGCAGCCACGCCCTGGTCGTGGTCGAGCACGACATGCAGTTCATCCGCCGCATCGCCCGCATCGTCACGGTGTTCCACCAGGGCGCCGTGCTGATCGAAGGCGGCGTCGCGGCCATCCTGACCAACGAGCAGGTGCGCGACGTCTATCTCGGCAAGCAGGCGGCGTCGCCTCCCCACGCTTCGCGTGGGGAGGTGTCCGCGCAGCGGACGGAGGGGTCGTGAATCTTCGACCAGAAGCCATGACCCCTCCGGCCCCTTCGGGCCACCTCCCCGCGCTGCGCGCAGGGAGGAGATGATGCTCGACATTCGCGGCCTCTCGTCCGGGTATCACAAGATCCCGATCATCTTCGGGGTCAGCTTCCAGGTCGCCGCCGGTGAGTTCGTCGGCATCCTGGGCCACAACGGCATGGGCAAGACGACCCTGCTGCGGACCATCGTCGGCCAGCTGCCCGCCACCGCCGGTGCGATCCGTTTCGCCGGCAGCGACATCGCGCACGCCCCGACCCATCGCCGCGCGCGGCTCGGGCTGGGCTACGTGCCGCAGGGCCGACAGATCTTCCCCGGCCTCTCGGTGCTCGACAACATGCGCATGGCGGCGGCGAGCGCCGGGCTCGGCGATAGCGTGCTGGACGGCGTCCTGGACGCGCTGCCGCGGCTCAGGTCGATCCTCGGCCGGCCGGGCGGCGTGCTGTCGGGCGGCGAGCAGCAGATCCTGGCGCTGGCGCGTTGCCTGTGCGCCGAGCCCAAGCTCATCCTGCTCGACGAGCCGACCGAAGGCATCCAGCCTTCGATCATCGAGGAGATCATCGAGATCCTGCAGCGGCTCAAGGGCGAGCGCGGCGTCACCATCGTGCTGGTCGAGCAGAATCTCGATTTCATCCGCCGGCTGTCGGACCGCGTGCTGATCATCCAGAAAGGCCGCATGACCGGCGAGATCCCGCCCGACCATCTCGGCGACGACGAGCTCGTCGCCGAGTTCGTGGGCATGAGCGCGCACTAGTTCAAGTCGACACGGGTCGACGGCAACAGAGGGAGACGAACCATGCCGAGCGTAAAACTGCCGACGCCCAACGAGCTGGCCAAGGTCGGAAGCGAGTTGGGGATGCACCTCTCGGAGTCCGACATCGCCTTCTTCCTGGAGACGATGCCGGGCAACGTCGCGGCCTACAATCTCCTGGAGTCGCTGCCCGACAACCTGCCAGCCGTGAAGTATCCGCGGACGCCGGGCTATCGGCCGGACGGAGACGAGAACAAGTACAATCTCTGGTACTACAAGAGCGAAATCAAGGGCGCGTCCGAAGGCAAGCTCAAGGGCAAGCGCGTGGCGCTCAAGGACAATGTCTGCGTCGCCGGCGTGCCGATGATGAACGGCGCCTCGACGCTCGAAGGCTATGTGCCCGACGTCGACGCCACCGTGGTAACGCGCGTGCTCGACGCCGGCGCCACCGTGGTCGGCAAGGTGCACTGCGAGTATTTCTGCTTCTCGGGCGGCAGCCACACCTCGTCGCCGGGACCGGTCCACAATCCGCGCAAGTACGGCTACTCGGCCGGCGGCTCGTCCTCGGGCAGCGCCGCGGCGATCGTCACCGGCGAGGCCGACATGGCAATCGGCGGCGACCAGGGCGGCTCGATCCGCATGCCCGCCGCCTATTGCGGCATCGTCGGGCTGAAGCCGACCTGGGGCCTGGTGCCCTACACCGGCATCATGCCGATCGAGCTCACGCTCGACCATACCGGCCCGATGACCGCCACGGTGGCCGACAACGCCTTGATGCTGGAGGCGATCGCCGGCCCCGACGGGCTCGACCCGCGCCAGATGGGCTGCACCACCGACACCTACACCAAGGCGCTGGGCGGCAGCGCGGCCGGCCTCAAGATCGGCGTCGTCAAGGAAGGTTTCGGCCATCCGCAGTCGGAGGCGGTGGTCGACGAGCTGGTGAAGCGCGGCGCCGCCAAGTTCAAGGAGCTCGGCGCCACGGTCGAGGAGGTCTCGATCCCCTGGCACATCACCGGCATGGCGATCTGGTCGCCGATCGCGGTCGAGGGTGCCACCTGGCAGATGATGCTGGGCAACGGCTACGGCTTCAACTGGAAGGGCCTCTACGTCACCAGCCTGGTCGATGCCCATTCGGCGTGGCGCGAGCGCGCCGACGAGCTCTCCGACACGCTGAAGACCACCATCCTGTTCGGCAAGTACGCGCTCAACAAGCACCGCGGCCACTACTACGCCAAGGCGCAGAACCTCGCCCGCAAGCTCGCTGGGGCCTACGACAGCGCGCTCGCCAAGTACGACCTGCTGCTGATGCCGACCCTGCCGCTGCGCGCGACCAAGCTGCCCGACCCGGCCGGCCCGCGCATGGACATCATCTCGCGCGCCTTCGAGATGCTGCCCAACACCGCGCCGTTCGACGTGACGGGACATCCGGCCATCACCGTGCCGTGCGGCATGAGCGATGGCCTGCCGGCCGGGCTGATGCTGATCGGCAAGCACTGGAACGAGTCGACGATCTACAAGGCCGCCGACGCCTACGAGCGCAGCCACGACTGGAAGACCGTCACGGCATAGTCGCTCAAGTTACGGCAGTTGCGGCAGTTAGGGCTGGTGATTCGCCAATCAGGCCCTGGTCGATCAGTTGGGGGTTGACGGCCCAGCGCATCGGGCGCGGGCCGCCGCCCTCCGCCGCGGCGGTCGTCTCACGCCGCAGGCAGCCGGCGTGTTCCAGCTGCTCGAGCAGCTGGAGGGTTTGGCGCGCGTCGAGCGCCTGGCCGAGCGCCTCGCGGCGCACGTCGCGCCGGCTGATGCGAGGTTGCCGGTTGAGGCGCAGCCAGTGCACGACCTGGCGCATCCGGTGATCGGCCCGCGACGACAGTCCGTGGCTCAGCACTGCGCGGGCGTGCTGGCGGAAATAATCCCACAGGGTCTCGGCGGCGATCATCGTCTCCTCGGACAGGACGCGCGGCGGCGGCGCGGCGCTCGAGGCGACGGCCGACCAGCCGAGCAGCGCCAACGCCGCGGCGAGACGCGCGACGCTGCCGCGTCCCTTGCCGAGCCACGCCGCCTCGACGCCCTCGCAGCGCGGCCAGGCCTCGTGCAGCTTGGCAAGATGCCGGTCGAACACCCTCAAGGCCTGCTCGCTCGGCAGGAGCGCCAGCGGCACCACGCCGTCGCCCGCCACGGCGGCGATGCGCTGCAAGGCATTCACCGCATCGCTCTCGCGCAACTCGGGCCGCTCGAGGAAAGAAACATAGGGCGCGGGCCGCGGCCAGGCATAGAGCAGCCGCGCCGCGCGACCGTCCTCGCTGCCTGAAAGCGCCTCGCCGAGACGTACGGGGTCGAGGCAGCCCACGAGACTCACCCCTGGACTGCCGCTGCCCAGCGCGGTGCGCAGCGGCGACCAGGCAGAGAGCAATGGGCTGACGTCGAGGGATTCGCGGCGGCCGTTGCAGCCCAGCGCCGGCAGCCAATGGACCGGCTCGTCACGCCACAGCAGCGCGCCGGTGGGGCGCTTGGCGGCAGCCGATAGCAGCGCCGGCAGGGTCGTGGGCGCCTCGATGATCAGCGGCGCGCGGCCCTCGCGGCCGGCGGTCTTCTCGACCGCGGCGAGCGCACGGCGCAACGTGTCGAGCGCGGCAGACTTGCCGGTCGACGGACCGCCGACCAGCGCCAACCACAGGATCAGCGGCTCGTCCCAGCCCCGGCCGAGGCGCGCGACGACGCCAGCGCCGCAGACACCCGCGACCGCGCCGAGCAGCGCCTGCACGACGTAGTCGACCGGCGCGCCGATGGCCGCCGCCGTCTCGGCGACCCAGATGCGCCAGAAGGGCGGCAGGACGTGCAACGGGAAGTCCGGCAAGGCGGGCCGGTCCTGCTGGAGCAGGCCGGGATCGGGCATCGGCCAAGCGCCGGAGTTGGCGGCGATTGTCTCGGGCATGGTTAAAAGCCTTTCAACGTAGAAATCAGACCGCCCCAACGGCGTCCTCGTGTGCAAGTGCCGAAGCGCGCTCCTCCTCGAGCCGGCGGCGGCGAACGCACTCGTCGGCCTCCTCGAGGTCGCGCAACAGCTCGGCCTCCGTCCGCGCATCGACGATCGGCCGGTCCTCGCGCCATTGCTGCGGCAGGCGGTTGCGCAGCCAGAACATGCAGGCGCGCACATCGGGCGGCAGATCCACCGTGACGTCGACGGTGATCGGCTTGCCGTCGTGGAAGAAGGCGCGGGTCACCTTGTGCTGCTGGCCGACGGCGCGCGCGTAGAGCGCCGAGACGACGGCGCCATCGGCCACCTCGCGGCCCTTACGGACAGCATCACTGAAGTCCGGGATCGAGGCGATCCAGTTGTCGATGGTGCTGCGCGACACCTCGAACCGCTCGGCCAGCAGCGCGTTGGTGGCGCCCAGCATGCAGGCAATCCGCGCGATTTCGGCATTCTCGGGCTTGTAGAGCGTTGGTCGGCCGCCCGGCATGGCGTTGGGTCCTCCAGTTGAGCGTGGAGGACTATAAGCTTTTCTTTAGGATATTCAAGTAAAAATGTAGCCGCTTTAGCGCCTCGAGTTTCTGGGCACCATCAACACAGAAACTTCGCCTCCAGTGCTGGCAGTGCATGCACGGCCGATCCCTGGGAAGTCGGCACTGCAACGCAGTGCACATTATATGGTACACCACGCCGACCGCGGGCGGATCACGGAGCTCGAGGACGAAAGGGACAGCCGATGAAGGTGAGGAAAAAGAATAAGAAAAAAGTGCGTCACGACGCTCCGTCGCCGAACTGGGCACACTCGAGGCTTTCCTGAAGGAGGAGGGTACGCTAGAAGCGTTCGAAGCTGTGGCAATCAAGGAGGTGCTCGCCTGGCAAATCGCGAGGCGATGCGGGAAGCAAAGCTGTCGCGCAAGCGGATGGCCGAGCGCATGAAAACGAGCCGCAGCCAGATCAGTCGGCTGCTCGATCCCGAAGACGGAAACGTGACCTTGGCGACACTCCAACGGGCAGCAACCATCGTAGGTCGCAAGCTGCGCCTCGAACTGGTCTGATAGCCCACCGCGACTAGCGGTACCCAAGGAGTACCACGACGGGATCCCCGGCCACGAGAACCGGTCGGTCGGCGATAGCTACGGTCAGGCCCCAATCCCGGAGCTCATGGAAGGTAGCGGATGACGGTGGTGCAGCGGCAGGCTTACAACCTCCGACGCTTCGAAATATTTGCTGAGAAAAAAGTCGCCAGGGGCCACACGAGGTTCGAAAGATATCTCAAGCGACCGCCGGTATGGCCGCAGCACCTTTCATAGCGCGCTGTAGGGGATGGGCGTCAGGGTCGCGTAAACTAACTGTTCATGTGCATGTGCGCACCATGCGTAAAATGGAGGCCCTACTACATGGTTATCAAACGACGTCTGCGCACTGTGCTGATCTTTCTTCCCTTTTGCCTAGTCGTGCACCTCGTCGTGACGTTGCCTCCCTTGTGGGGCCTGGTGCTACTGTTGGCGGCCTGCGTGGTGGCCAACTTGGCAATCTTCAAAGCGCTAGACCCGATGACTAACGCCTCGTCGTGACCTCCCTTGTGGGGTCTGGTACTACTGGTGGCGGCCTGCGTGGTGACCAACGTAGCCAATGGGCAGCAGTTCAGCCTGGTGGCAATCTTCAGAGCGCTAGGCCGATGACTAAACCTTTCGGTTGCGCCGCGCTGAGCTTGATGCCTAAACGTTCCCGCGGGAATACGGGCTGTGGGAAAACCCAATACACCGCCGACACTTGCCGAGGCCGGCATCGACAATAACCTTGCCCAACGAGCCCCGTGCGCTGGCCGACTGCGAGGCGGTTTCCTACTTCGCGCCATGACCACCGGCGATCTGGCCGCCGCTGCCTATCGCATCCTCGAACAGATGGTGCGCGATCACCCAAACGAACCGTCGACCATCAACGTCGCAACATCGTGCTGAGCAGTTGCCGGCCTTCATCCACCGCTACAGCTGGCATAGACCTCACGCAGGCATCGGCGGTAAGCCTCCCATCACAAGACTCGGCTTAGCCGACGATTACCTATTGAGACTCCACAGCTAGCTGAAAGGTTCAGCTGAACTTCTCGGTACAGGCGCCATCACTGATGAGAATTCCCTCGCTGCCCAACCAATGCAGCAAGGCGTGCACTACCTCCACCGGCGCGGCCCGCGACCAGTCGGAGAATAGCGACAAAGGCGTAGATCCAGGCCGAATTTGTGCGAGAAGTGGCGCAATTTCGATACCGGCGAACCATGCGACAGGCCGATCGAGGTTGGGACAGGAAAGCGACCACTTGTCACGAATAATCGTGCCCTCGATCGCGGGCAGTTCCTGAAGCCGTGCAGCGGGAGTGAGACGGACGGGTGCGTTCGGCTCCGGCACTACGCGCCTAGGTGCACCATGTGATGCAAAGTCGATTGACCTCTCTCGCCAAAACGAGGTCGGAAAGTCCAACTGGGATGCGTAGATCTCCCCTGCCGTACGGAGATGGCGCGTTGCGGCATTCTGTTGGGCTTGGCGATAGAAGGTCATCGCGGCACCCGTATCGCCGCCTGTGAGAATCGTGTTTGCGACGATGCTCGCCTGGATACCGCCTATGAGGGCAGCCCGAACCCCTTGCGAGGAAAGCGGATCCATCGCGAAGGCAGCGTCCCCAATCTTGATCGAGCGGTTCGTGACGGGGTCGGCGGCGCACCGGCACGTTGCGTCGCGCACCTTGATGTCGTCCACTAGCTCAGCGTGGACGAGCAATTCGTCGACAGAGGCGTCGGCGATAAGCTCGCGATAGAACTGCCGTCGGGTGACGCGGTCGAGTGCAGCGCATCGGTCAGTGTCCACGAAGCAGGTCACGGCATAGGTCCCGTCGGCCAGAGGCGCTCCCCACAGCCAGCTGTTAAGACTAGCCGCGATGCGCATTTCCGGACGATCCGACGGTACCGCACCTCTCCAGCGGCCGCACAGCGCTGCCGTCTTTGGTCTTAGCCTAGCTTGACCGCCCCGTCGCCCAGTTGCTCCGACCAAGAAGCGGGCTTTGACGCGAACTGCTATGTCGTTGCCGTCGGCCGCGACGGTCCACAGGCCACCACTGTAGTTCGCTTTGCGGCAACGTGCTGGAGCCAGCACGGCGGCACCCGCTTTGCGCGCCGCTTCCAGCAACAGCGGATCGAAAAGTCCGCGATCAACTAAGAGTGACGAGGTCGGCCGCTCGTACGACAGTATTCCCCAACTGAGACGGGTCTTTCGGCAATGCAGGAAGCCAAGTTGTTCGAGCGAGGATAAGATCCCCAGGTCGTCAAGCAGGGGAATAATCGTGTCCGGAAAGGCCTCTGCTGCAGCAGGCCGCTTCGAAGCCTGCCGCTCGATGACGCAAACCTTGTAACCCAGCCTGCATAGTCGAATGGCAGCTGCCGATCCGGCCGGGCCACCGCCAACTACGCAGACATCCGCATCGATCTGCACACCCCCGCCCGTCACGCTCGAGAAAGCGGTTCGATATAACCGGGCGCGCGCTCCGAGATCGTCACATACGCTTGCAAGCAGAAATGCAGCCAGCCGCGAATGAAATCGCAGGCCGGTCGGCCGGCATGGATTACCTCGTGATGGCATCCGCCGCCGCAGAGATAGCGCGCCCAGCAGGTGGTACATGGCGTCTGGCGATCGACCGCACGTTCCTCAAGCCACTGACGCTGTTTGCCGCGGTCGATCCCGTTACGAACGTCGCCCAATACGCCGGCGTCGTCGCCGACGAAACGATGACAAGCATACAATCCGCTATCGGCGCCGACAGCGGCATATCCCGCACCTGCACCGCACGGGTAAGGCCGGTGCGTACCACGATGGATCTCGATCAGCGCGCTGGCGAGATTAGCGAAGACGGGCCGTACTCCGCGAATTACTTGATCGACGAAATCGCGACCGCAGGCGGTCATCTGCGTGAGCAGGTTTTCCATATCTTCGCCATGCAGCGTGTCGGCACCGGACGGCGAGGCGAGAACCGGCGAGAAGCCGACGCTGCGGAAACCGACATTTGCCAGGTGCTCGAGGATGCGCGCCAACTCAAGGTTGCGCGGCGTCACCGATACGCGCGCGAACACCTGAACGCGATCCTGCAGCGCCAGCAATGGCGCCAGCCTGGCGATGATGCGAGCATAACTGCCGCTGCCGCCTTTGAACGGGCGCTGCGTATCGTGAAGGGCCTCGTCGCCGTCCAGGCTGACGGTAACGGTAAAACGGTGCGCAGCGAAGAATTCCACATCGTCCGGCGTGAGCAATGTGGCGTTGGTCGTTATGGCAAAACCCACTTGCACGCCCCGCTTGGCCGCCAGTTCGAGCGCCCGCGCGGTGGCGGTGCGTATCAGCTTGCGGTTGGTCAGCGGCTCGCCGCCGAGGAAAGCGACATTGACCCGCTCGCCCGTCGCCGCGGTCTTGAAGAGAAGCTGCAGCGCGGCCTCGGCGACGTGCGCAGGCATGTCTCGCGGCACTGAGCCGAAATCGCCCTTGTGAGCGTAGCAGTAGGTGCAGCCTAGGTTGCATTTCTGAGCGACCGAGAGCGAAACAGAGCGCAGCGGCGGATCGACGATCCGACCTCCGCCGATGAAGCCGAGCGAGCCCAACCCCGCATCGTCCAGCAGGGCTTGCAGGGCCTGCGGATCAGCAGCGGCAGATTGCAGCGCGCGATCAAACTCGGGGTTTATAGCGTAGATGCGTGAGCCATCGGCCACCAGCACATGAGGGCCGAACTCGGTATCGAAGCGGTGCATGTCAGCCGGCCCCGTCATCACGGGCGCCAAAACGGGATGCCGATACCCCGAGCAGCCAGCTTGTCGCCGACCTCGAGCAGCTCCGCCATGGCGGCCCGGGCTGACAGGACCAGCGCACCCGCTTCTGGGTAGTTCTGGGAAGACATGCGCTGATATGCAACTGAGAGTTCATCTCGGATCTTGCCATACAGCGCCAATGCATCCGCGGCATCTGCATCAGAGGCGACTTCGACATCGCGAAGATACGGATAAACTGGCTTGCCGGCGGCGTCGGTACCCTCATATGCCCGCAGCACCGAACGAAGGTCGCAGAATTGCTGGTAGTGCTGCATACCATCGGCTACGATTCGTTCACTCATCTGCAACAAGTCTTTTGGATAGCCGGGCTGCCGGAGGGTAGCAACCGTCCGCGCATAAGCGCCGTCGATGAAGCCACTTGGGCGCTCGATGGCAATGAAGTCGTCGAGCGTAGCAGGCTCCAGCCGACGCAGCATGCGCCTTCGGGACTTGCCGTTGGCGCTGACCCGTACCCGTTTCGCCGGCGTCAACACTGGCTCGAAGTCCCGCACGAACTCGGCTTGGTGCAGTAGCCAGAGCAACTCATTTCCCGCCCGCAAGTGCTCCATCTCGGCCACCGCCACAAGGATCAGCACATGGCGAGCGAACAACATATCGTCGGCCATCATTGGCAGGCCCTGACATTCCTCGGGCGCCCGCAGGGAGAAGCGCGCATAGAGGTACTCCAGCGCGAGGGTCATCTCCAGTGGCGCGAGTTCCTTCTTTATTGCCTTAGCGAGCTCGGCCGGCGAATTGTAAGGCTTTGCACTGTCGATTTGCGGCGGCATCCAGAAATCGCCGATCTCAGTATTGTTAACGACAACATTGAGAACCTGCCAAGTGCTGTTGATCTGGTAGTGGTCCATCTGGAAGGGGCGGTTCGCCGCATAGTTGTTCTGAGCCGCCGCAGCCATCGCACGCGAGTGGTCCGCGCGCATCCAGTCGAGGAGTACCGTGGCGCGGACCGGATCCTCGGCCCTGCCGCTGGGTAGCACCGGCTCCCCGGGGTAAATTTCGCCGTGCACGATATCCGGGCGGTTCGAGGCCCAATAGTGACACGAGCAGTCGCGAAAATCGTGCTGCCAGGGCGAGCACAGACTCTGCAGCATTTCACCCGGCTGGTACGCCAGGCTGATGACCCCGGTGTGCGGATGAGTGAACCGCCGGCGCCAGCCTTCGATCACTATTTCCTCATTGGTATCGCGGCACTTGAGCCCGAGCGTCAGCGGCGCGAACTCGAGTCCACGTATGATGCGCCAAACAAAGAGCCCGTCCAGCGGCGTGCCGTCTCGCCGATTCATGACGATGCGCTTGTCAGGGGCCGGTCCGCCCCGGTCCCTGACAGCCTGTCCGACCCAGTCGATGTACCAGTTGCCTTCAGCCAACGCGGTGCCCTTGTCGCCACTCAGGTCGTCGAGCAACCTGGCGGCAAGGGGCTCCTGCCATTCCGGGGATGCCGCCGCCAGCTCCTTCGGATAGGGCAATGCCAAGTCGGGCTCATTTCTATAGTCCACATAGAACAGCCGCGCGCCGTACCGGTGTGGCTGGCTGTAAGGCTCGGAGTTGTCCGGGCGGGCGACATAATTGAACAGGAGCCCTGGGAAGAACCGCCGGTCCAAATTGCGCAAGTCGAGTTCGAGGCCCGGATAGCAATTTGCCACCGCATCCTCGGGGCGGGAGGTATCGGGGTTGCCGGGCACCTGATACGCCGCCCTGGCGGTAAGATTGCGCGGGAATATCTTGTCCCTGGTTTCCATTCAGGTCGCATCCTGTTGTTCGGCAGCGGCTTGGCGCAGCCGCGCTACGATGTGAGCAACGCGCCGGCGCACGGCACTGCTGACGACCCGCCGCTGACCATCGGCGGGACCCGGAGCAATTTGATCGAGCTCGAGAAGGTGATCGAGGAATCTCATCAATAGGTCGTATTGACGCCACGTGATCGACAGCGGGTTTTCGTCGGAATCCCGCATATAGGGCGGCATCCGCATGTCCTGCTTGGTATCGCGGGTCACGCGCGGGTCGCGGAAGCCAAGGTTTGGCTCATCAGGCGGATTGACGGCAAATTGCCAGAACC
>JAFAKN010000262.1 GCA_019235415.1 Alphaproteobacteria bacterium | reverse complement strand
TGCCGGCCCGCCTGCCGCTGGTCTCCTTCGTGCGCTACGGCCATTTCAGCAACGGGCTGATCGTGAAGAAGGGCAATCCCGCCAACGTCCGCAACGACCAGGGCTGCGGCGCGCGCATTGCCGCCGAGAAGGGCACGCAGCCGCTCTTCCTGTGGCAGAAGATCGCCGAGAAGTGCGCCGCCGAGGGCAAGCCCAAGCCCGAGATCACCATCTTCGACGGCAAAGGGCCGCAGGTGCTGGCCGTCGAGTCGGGCCGCGCCGACGCAGCCGCCGTCGGCTACGCCACCGCGATCGTCGCCGCCAAGCATTCCGACGGCAAGCTCGAGGCGGCGCCCGGCGGCCCGGTACCGGGCGGCACGGTGGAATGCGGCATCTCCTTCGCCAAGGATCGCGAGCAGCTCGGCGAGGCGATCAAGGCGGCGCTCGACGTGCTGGTCGCCAACGGCACCTACGACAAGATCTTCGCCAAGTGGGGGCTGAGCGACGAGCGCGCCTCGCCGGCGATCGTGAAGTGACCGCAAGGACCAGGGTCGCCGCGGAAGAGCTCGCCGACCTCCTGCCCGGCCCGCCGGTTCCGCTGCGGCACCCTGGCCGCTGGGTCGCCTGCGGCGTCGTGGCGCTGCTGGTCCTGTGGTTCGGCTACATCGTCGTGACCAATCCGAACTTCCAGTGGGACGTCGTCGGCCGATACCTGTTCGGCGCCGATATCCTGCGCGGCGTCCTCGTCACGATCGAGCTCACCATCACGGCGATGCTGATCGGCATCGGGCTCGGCATCGTGGTCGCGCTGATGCGGCTCTCGAGCAACGGCCTGCTGTCGAGTGCCGCGATGCTCTACATCACCTTCTTCCGCGGCACGCCGGCGCTCGTCCAGCTGATCTTCTGGTTCAACCTGTCGGCGCTCTTCCCGACCATCACCATCGGCATCCCGTTCTTCGGGCCGGTCTTCGCGACCGTGAACGCCAACGCGCTGATCACGCCGTTCATCGCCGCCAATCTCGGGCTTGGCCTGTGCGAGGCGGCGTACATGGCCGAGATCGTGCGCAGCGGCATCCTAAGCGTCGATGCCGGACAGCAGGAGGCGGCCGTCGCCGTCGGCATGACGCGCGCCCAAGCGATGCGCAAGGTCATCCTGCCCCAGGCGCTGCGGGTGATCATTCCGCCCACCGGCAACCAGGTCATCGGCATGCTGAAGTACACCTCGCTTGCCAGCGTGATCTCCGTGACCGAGCTGCTCGCCTCGGCCGAGCTGGTCTACACGCGCACCTTCGAGACCATCCCGCTGCTGATCGTGGCGTCGCTCTGGTACGTCCTGCTCACCACGCTGCTGACTGCGGTGCAGCGCGTGCTCGAATGGCATGTCGGCCGCAGCCACAGCGACACGCGCGCCGCGGCGTCGAGCTCGTTCGGCGAGGCCCTCTGGCAGGGCCTGTTCGGCTTCCGGCCGCGCCGCGCACGGCCGGCGGGCTAGTCGCCAATGGCGGATGCAGGCCCTCTGTCATCCCGAGCGCAGCGAGGGACCTTTCCTGCTGCCTCAAAGGCCCCTCGCTACGCTCGGGGTGACAAGTACGAACCACCCCTCCGCAGCAGGCGGGGGTAGGAGATGGCCGTGGCACCCATGGTCGTGGCGCGCAACGTCCACAAGCGCTACGGCGACGTCGAGGTGCTGAAGGGCATCGATCTCGCGGTCGATGCCGGCAAGGTCGTCTGCATCATCGGTGCCTCGGGAGCGGGCAAGTCGACCTTCCTGCGCTGCATCAACCATCTCGAGCGACCGGACCAGGGCTGGGTGCTGGTCGATGGCCAGCTGGTCGGGCTGGAGAAGATCGGCCGCCGGCTGCACGAGACCAGCGAGCGCAACCTTTGCGCGGCGCGCGCCGGCATCGGCATGGTGTTCCAGCGCTTCAACCTGTTCCAGCACATGACCGTGCTCGACAACGTCGCCTTGGCGCCAACCCTCGTGAAGAAGCAAAGCCGGCACATCGCCGTCGAGCGCGCGCTGGCGCTGCTGCAGCGGGTCGGCCTGGCGACCAAGAAGGACCGCTATCCGCGCCAGCTCTCGGGCGGCGAGCAGCAGCGCGTCGCGATCGCCCGCGCGCTCGCCATGGAGCCGCGCCTGATGCTGTTCGACGAGGCGACCTCGGCGCTCGATCCCGAGCTGGTGGGCGAAGTCCTGGACGTCATGCGCTCGTTGGCGCGCGACGGCATGACCATGATCGTCGTCACCCACGAGATCGGCTTCGCCCGCGAAGTCGCCGACGAGGTCGTGTTCATGGATGGCGGGGTGATCGCCGAGCGCGGGCTGCCGTCGGAAATCCTGCGCAATCCGCGCCACGAGCGCACTCGCGAATTCCTGACGCGCGTTCTCTAGCCAGCATGCCGACAGCCATCCGCTCCGACTATTCGATCGCCGGCCAGGGCCCGACGCGTCGCGCACCTCGGTGGCATCGCAAGCCGATATCGGCTAAGCACAGACTGCGACAAAGGGGCGTTCCAGTCATGATGGATCATCCGCGAATCGTCCTCGATCCTGCCGTGCTCGCCGGAAAGCCGCTTGTACGGGGCACCCGACTGGCGGTGGAATTCGTTATCGACCTGCTGGCAGCGGGCTGGAGCGAAGCCCAGATCCTCGACAACTATCCGGGGCTCTGCCGCGACGACATCTTGGCCTGCCTCGCCTACGCACGTGACGTGCTGAGCTCGGAAAAGGTGTTTCCGAGCGCAGCCTGACGCATGCGCTTTCGCGCGGACGAGAATTTCCCGCGTGCAGCGGTGGCAGCGATCTCTTCGGCAGGACACGACATCGCTTGGGTCCGTGTCGTGGCTCCTGGGGCCGCCGATGCCGACGTGCTGGCTCACGCTGTGCGCGAAGAACGCATCTTGCTGACCTTCGACAAGGACTTCGGGGAACTGGCCGGAAGAACGACTTTGCCAAAGTCATGCGGCGTCGTGCTGGTGCGCATGCCGATGCCCAAGTCCGACGATGTCGGACAGCTCCTCGCCAAACGCATCCTCGCGCGCAACGACTGGTCAGGTCGCTTCTCGGTCATCGAGGCGGGGAGAACACGAATGCGCAGGCTCGGCTGATTCATCTCGCCGAATGCAGAGAAGTCGATGGCATCAATGCAGCCCGACAGGCGCGCATACCAAACACCATAGGCTGACCGGCTACTCCGCTGCCCGTTGCAGCGGGTTGTCGCGTAAAAGCTCGGCCACGCGCGCCTGGGTGTAGACGTCGCCCCAGTTGACCATCGCCTTGTCGGTGACCTCGCGCGGATCGTAGTCCCGCTGCGGCAGCGCCACGCGCCTGCCGTCGACGTGCACGGCATGGATCCGGCTCTTGTCGAGCAGCATCGAGATGTTGTCGATCGGCGAGCCGTCCAGCGCGATGAAATCGGCCGCGCGGCCGGGCGCGAGGCAGCCGATCCGCGCACCATCGGCCAGGAAGCCCGCGTTGGTCCGGGTCGCGGCGAGCAACGCCTCGACCGGGCTGAACCCGAGATCGTTGACGAAGATTTCTAGCTCGCGGGCGTGCCATTCGCCGTAGGGCGTGACCGCGAAGCCCGTATCGGTGCCGGCCAGCATCGGCACGCCGGCTTCGCGCGCCTTGGCGAGGTTGCGGCAGGCGCGCTCGTACTGGCGGCGCACATGGTCGACGCGGCCGCCGCGCGAGGCTGGCTCGTGCGCCTGGGTGAACTCCATGATGTTGCGCTGGAATGTGAGCGTGGGCGCGATCGCCGAGCCGCTCGCCAGCATGGCGTCGATGCAGGAATCGTCGAGGTCGTAGGCGTGGAAGATGAGATCGACGCCGGCCCGCGCCGCCGAGAGCACGGCTTCACGGCCGATCGCGTGAACCACCGCCTTGCGCCCCAGCCGCTGGATCTCGCGCACCATGGCGGCGGTCTCTTCCTCGGTGAAAGCGGCGATCAGCGAGCCGTCGGGGCGGCGCTGGATGCCGTCGAGCGCGATCTTCACGCAGTCGACGCCG
The DNA here is from genome assembly GCA_019235415.1 of Alphaproteobacteria bacterium. Lineage (GTDB taxonomy): Bacteria > Pseudomonadota > Alphaproteobacteria > Reyranellales > Reyranellaceae > Reyranella. The sequence goes on along the minus strand of JAFAKN010000262.1, from coordinate 149 downwards.
TTCTTGGCCTGGACGCGGATCTCCTCGATCGCTTCGTCGCGGCTGGCGACCAGCCGGCCGATCGACGTCGACGGCGCGCCGATCCAGCTCGGATACCAGTCGGTCAGGCTCTGCCGCGCCGTGATGTAGGGCCCGGCGGCGCTGATGCG
>JAFAKN010000221.1 GCA_019235415.1 Alphaproteobacteria bacterium | reverse complement strand
ACCTCGCCGGCAGCGGCGGCACGCGCAGCCTGCCGATCAACGATTTCCTGCTCGACCGCGGCCGCACCGACCGGCGCGACGACGAGGTTCTGACCGCCGTGCGCTTCTCCAAGCCGCCTGATGCAAGCGCGACTGCTTTCCTGAAGGGCGGCCGGCGCAAGGCCATGGAGATCTCCGTCGTCTGTGTCGCGGCGTACCTGGCGGCCAACGGCAAGGGCTACACCAAGGCGCGCATCGCCATCGGCGCCGCGGCCTCGCGCACCTTCCGCGCCGTCGCAGCTGAGCAGCTGGTCACCGACGGCGGCTCCTTCGCCGAGGCGGGCCGGCTCGCCTCCGAAGCCGCCGCACCGATCGACGATGTCCGAGCCTCGGCGCGCTATCGCCGCCTGCTGGTCGCCGCCCTGGTCGAGCGCGCGCTGATGCGTTGCCGGGAGCGGCTGCCATGAGCGTGCCGCTTGACCTCACCATCAACGGCGAGGTGCATCGCGTCAGCGTCGAGCCGCACTGGACGCTGCTGAGTGTACTGCGCGGCGAGCTCGGCCTCACCGGCACCAAGGAGAACTGCCTGGAGGCCGAATGCGGCGTCTGCACCGTGCTGCTCGACGGCAAGGCGGTGAACTCCTGCATCCTGCTCGCGTTGCAGTGCGCCGGCCGGTCGATCGTCACCATCGAGGGCCTCGGTGATCCCGAGCACCTGCATCCCCTGCAGGCGGCGTTCGTCGAATGCGGCGCCGTGCAGTGCGGCTACTGCATCCCGGGCATGATCCTCACCGCCAAGTCGTTCTTGGACGAGTGCCGCGGCCGCCTGCCCAGCGAGCCCGAGATCCGCGAGGCGCTTTCAGGCACGCTCTGCCGCTGCACCGGTTACCAGAAGATCGTCGACGCCGTGGCGCTCGCCGCGCGCCGGATGGGAGGCGCCCCCTCATGAACAGCCCGACAAGCACAGTCGAACGCCGCGTCGCCGGCCGTCGCCTCAGCCGAATCGACGGCGTCGGCAAGGTCACCGGCACCCACGTCTACGCCGCCGACTTCGCGCTGCCCGGCATGCTTTTTGGCAAGGTGCTGCGCAGCCCGCATCCGCACGCCTGCATCGTTGGCATCGACACGACCAAAGCGCGCGCGCTCTCCGGCGTGCGCACCGTGCTGACCGCAGCGGACCTGCCGGCGATCCGCTTCGGCACGGCCATCAAGGACCGCCCGGTCCTCGCCCAGGGCGAAGTGCGCTTCGCGGGCGAGGCGGTCGCCGCCGTGGCCGCGACCTCGCTGGAGATCGCCGAGCAGGCGATCGACCTGATCGAGGTCGAGTACGCGCCATTGCCCGCGGTATTCGACATGGAAGCCGCCCTGTTGCCCGACGCACCGCTGGTCCACGCCGACTGGCAGGCCTACCAGGCGCTGCCGGTGTTCGACCGCTCGGGCAACCTCTCCGGCCGCTCCGCCATGATCCACGGCGACATCGAGGCGGGCTTCGCCGCTTCGCATCGCGTCTACCAGCATCGTTTCTCCAGCCAGCTGGTGCACCCCGGCTACACCGAGCCGCGCGCCGCGGTGGCAAGCTGGGACGGCAACGGCGATCTGATCGTGTGGACCAACACCCAGCTGCCCTTCGACATGAAGAACATGCTGGCCGAGGTTTTGGACCTCCCGGCCCGCAAGGTACGCGTGATCGTGCCCGGCATCGGCGGCGGCTTCGGCGGCAAGCTCCGGGTCGGCGTCGAACACTTCGCCGCCTGGCTGGCGCGCAAGTCGCGGCGGCCAGTGAAGCTGATGACCACCAGCGAGGAAGAGCTTTTGGACGCCTATCCGCGCCAGCCGACGGTCATCGACCTCAAGACGGGCGTCGATCGCGACGGCCGGCTGCTGGCTCGCCAGGCCCGCGTCGTCCTCGACTGCGGCGCCTACGCCAACTCCGGCCCGGCCACCGTCGCCATCGCCCTGCAGGTGCTGGCGGGCCCCTACCGCACGCCGCACCTCGCCTTCGAGGGCCTCGCCGTCTACACCAACAAGGGCGCCACCGGCAGCTATCGCGCACCGGCCGGGCCGATGGCCAACTTCGCCGTCGAATCGCAGATCGACATCATCGCCGACGACCTCGGCATCGACCCGCTCGAGCTGCGCCTGCGCAACGCCTTCCGCGAAGGCGACGAGGGCCCCGCCGGCGAAAAGGTTTTAGGCGTCAGCATCGAGGAATGCCTGCGCAAGGCGGCCGACGCGATCGGCTGGTACGACCGAAGGCCGGCGCCCGGCCGCGGCAAGGGCCTCGCCTGCAGCTGGTGGCTGACCACCGGCGGCTCGTCGGGCGTCTACGTCAAGGTCAACCCCGAGGGCACCGTCACCCTGGTGAGCGGCGCGGTCGAGATCGGCACCGGCGCGCTGACCGGCGCCGCCCAGATCCTGGCCGAGGAGCTCGGCATCGACCTCGCCGACATCGACGTGGCCCAGGTCGACACCGAGGCGACGCCGTTCGACTACGGCGCCCAGGGCAGCCG
>JAFAKN010000507.1 GCA_019235415.1 Alphaproteobacteria bacterium | reverse complement strand
CCGACCGCCTCCAGAAGCTGACGTTCGGAGGCCGACACCTCGCGGATGTCCCCCGCCGCTTCCTGGCGCGCCAGCACGCCCAGGATGCCGATCGGCGAGCGGCTGGTGCGTATGGGCACGAACAGCCAGCGGCCGCCGGGCAGCGTGTCGGTCCCCTTCCCCGTCGGCCGGTCGGAATCCCACGCCCAGCGCGCCGCGGCGAGGTCGGCGTCGCCGAACTCGCTGTCGGGCGGAAATGCCGCGCGCAATGCGAGGTGCTTGTCGCGCTCGGGCATCAGGACCGCGATCTCGGCGTTCAAGAGCCGCGCCAGGTGCGTGACCACGATCCACAGCAGATCGTCGAGCTCGATGACGCCCGCGATCTTGCGGCTGAAGGCGTAGAGCTCGGCCGTGGTGCGCGCCTCGCGCCGCGCCGATTCGGTCTGTCTGCGGGTGCGCGCCGCCAGCGTGCTGGTGACGATCGCCACGAACATGAAGAACACCAGCGCCACGACGTTGGCGGGATCGTTGATGGTGAACTTGTAGATCGGCGGCAGGAAGAAGAAGTTGTAGGTGAGTGCGCTCAGGGTCGCGACCCAGAGCGACGGCGCCAGGCCGTGCCGCGCTGCCGCCACCAGGACCGGCACGACATAGACCAGCGAGATGTTGGGCGGCTTCACATAGGCGTCGATCAGCATTCCGACGCCGGTCGCCAGCGCCGTCGACATCACGCCTTCGAGATAGGGTCCGGGCGTCAGGGGGACGCTGGCCCACCAATCGGTGGGGCCGGAGGGCGTCGCGGCGCCGTCGGTCGGCGCCACCTCGATGGCGATGCCCGCGGCGCTGCGCACCAGCTCGTCGACCACCGAGCCGTGGCGCATCTCGAACCAGCGCGAGCGGCGCGACTTGCCGACGACGATGCGCGTGGCGTTGCGGCTGCGCGCGAAGGCCAGCACTTCCTCGACGACCGAGCGGCCGGGCAGGGTCACAACCTCGGCGCCGAGCTGGCTGGCCAGCCGCATGGTCTCGGCCAACTGGCGCTGCTCGGCGTCGGTGAGGGTGGCGTGCCGGTCGGTCTCGACGTAGAGCGCAATCAGCTCAGCGTCGACACTGTCGGCCGTGCGCTTGGCGGCGCGCACCACGTTGCCGCCCGAGGGCGTGGGGTCGACGCACACGATCACGCGCTCGCCGGCCGCCCACGGGCCGGCGATGGCGTGCTCGCGCATGTAGCTCAGCATCTGCTCGTCGACGCGCTCGGCGGTTCGGCGCAGCGCAAGCTCGCGCAAAGCGGTCAGGTTGCCGGGCGAGAAGTAGTGGCGCAGTGCGCGCTCGGCATTGTCGCGGACATAGACCTTGCCTTCGCGCAGCCGGCCGATCAGGTCGGCCGGCGTCAGGTCGACCAGTTCGACCTCGTCGGCGGCGTCGACGATGCGGTCGGGCACGGTCTCGCGCACCCGGATGCGGGTTATGCGTGCCACGACGTCGTTCAGGCTCTCGACGTGCTGGATGTTCATGGTCGAGTAGACGTCGATGCCGGCGGCCAGCAGCTCCTCGACGTCGAGGTAGCGCTTGGCGTGGCGGCTGCCCTCGGCGTTGGTATGCGCAAGCTCATCGACCAGCACCAGGCCGGGACGCCGGCGCAGCACGGCATCGAGATCCATCTCGCCGAGCTTGTGCCCCTTGTAGTCGACGATGCGGCGCGGAACGACTTCGAGGTTGACCAGTTGCGCCTCGGTCTCGGGCCGGCCGTGGGTCTCGACGACGCCGACCACGACATCGACGCCCTCTTCCTTGCGCCGCCGGCCGGCCGCGAGCATGCCATAAGTCTTCCCGACGCCGGGCGCCGCGCCCAAGAAGATCTTCAACTTGCCGCGCGATTCGCGTTCCGCCGCCTTCAGCAGCGCGTCGGGCGAGGGCCGAACTTCAAGGGGCGCTCCAGCCATGGGAGCCCCACCATGTCATCATGATTTCAGAGCGTCGAGCGCCATGTTGAGCTTGAGGACGTTCACCACCGGCTCGCCGATCACGCCGAGAAATCGGCCTTCCACGTGCTGGTGGACCAGCTCGCGCACCTTGTCCTCGGCAAGCCCGCGCGCCTTGGCAACGCGCGGCACCTGGAAGTAGGCGGCGGCCGGCGTGATATCCGGGTCGAGGCCGCTCGCCGAGGTGGTCACCAGGTCGACCGGCACTGGCGCGCCGGGGTTTTCGGCCTTGAGCTTCTCGACCTCGCCCTGGATGCGCTCGATCAGCGCCTTGGAGGTCGGGCCGGCGTTGCTGCCTGCCGAGTTCGCGGCATTGTAGGGCTCCGACTTCTTGCCCGTCTCGATGTCGGTCGTTGCCGAGGGCCGGCCATGGAAGTACTTGGCGTCGACGAAGTTCTGGCCGATCAGCTCCGAGCCCAGGACGACCTTGTTGTCCTTCACGATCAGGCTGCCGTTGGCCTGGTGCGGAAACAAGAGCTGGGCAAGGCCAGTCATCGCCAACGGATAGGCAAGGCCGGTCAGCACGGTGAAAAGCACGATCATCACGATCGCCGGACGAAGCTCTTTCAACATTGTCGCAGTCCCTTTACGCCAGACCGATGGCGGTGATCGCCATGTCGATCAGCTTGGTGCAGACGAACGGCACGACGATGCCGCCGACGCCGTAGACCAACAGGTTGCGGACCAACACCGCCGAGGCGCCGATCGGCCGGTACTTCACGCCCCTAAGCGCCAGCGGAATCAGCGCGACGATGATCAGCGCATTGAAGATGATCGCCGAAAGGATGGCGCTCTGCGGCGTCCTGAGATGCATGACGTTCAGCGCCTCGAGCTGCGGGTAGAAGGCGATGAACATCGCCGGAATGATGGCGAAGTATTTCGCCACGTCGTTGGCGATCGAGAAGGTGGTGAGCGCGCCGCGCGTCATCAGCAACTGCTTGCCGATCTCGACGATCTCGATCAGCTTGGCCGGGTCGCTGTCGAGGTCGACCATGTTGCCGGCCTCGCGCGCGGCCATGGTGCCGGTGTTCATCGCGACACCGACGTCGGCCTGGGCGAGCGCCGGCGCGTCGTTGGTACCGTCGCCGCACATCGCCACCAGCTTGCCGTGCGCCTGCTCGTCGCGGATCAGCTTCAGCTTGGTCTCGGGGGTGGCCTGGGCGAGGAAGTCATCGACGCCCGATTCGGCGGCAATGGCCGCTGCGGTCAGCGGGTTGTCGCCGGTGATCATGACGGTACGGATGCCCATCTTGCGCAAGGTGGCGAAGCGCTCGCGGATGCCGCCCTTGACGATGTCCTTCAAGTGGATGACGCCGAGCAGCCGGCCGTCCTTGGAGACCGCGAGCGGCGTGCCGCCTGCCTTGGCGACCTTCTCGGCAATGGTGTCGATCTCGCGCGCGACGTTGGGCGCGCTCACGTTTGCCTTGACCTCGGCGATCACCGCGTCGACCGCGCCTTTGCGGATCGAGGCGCCGTCGACGTCGATGCCGCTGATGCGGGTGTAGGCCGAGAACGGGATGAAGCGCGCATGCAGCGGCGCCATCTCGCGGCCGCGGATGTTGTACTTCTCCTTGGCCAGCACGACGATCGAGCGGCCCTCCGGCGTCTCGTCGGACAGCGAAGCGAACTGGGCCGCGTCGGCCAGATCGCGCTCGCTGACGCCGGTCACCGGCAGGAACTCGGTGGCCTGGCGGTTGCCGAGCGTGATGGTGCCTGTCTTGTCGAGCAACAGCGTGTCGACGTCGCCCGCCGCCTCGACGGCGCGGCCCGACATCGCCAGCACGTTGAAGCGCACCAGCCGGTCCATGCCGGCGATGCCGATCGCCGACAAGAGCGCGCCAATGGTGGTCGGGATCAGGGTCACGAACAGCGCCACCAGCACCAGCACCGTCATGGTGCCGCCGGCGTAGGCTGCGAAGCTCGGAATGCTCGCGACCGAGAAGACGAAGATGATCGTCATGCCGGCCAGCAGGATGTTGAGCGCGATCTCGTTGGGCGTCTTCTGGCGCTCGGCGCCCTCGACCAGGGCGATCATGCGGTCGAGGAAGGTGGCGCCGGGCTGGGCGGTGATCCTGACCTTGATCCAGTCGGAGATGACCTGCGTGCCGCCGGTCACGGCCGAGCGATCGCCACCGCTTTCGCGGATCACGGGCGCCGATTCACCGGTGATGGCCGCCTCGTTGACCGAGGCCACACCCTCGATCAC
>JAFAKN010000698.1 GCA_019235415.1 Alphaproteobacteria bacterium | reverse complement strand
CGGGCGCGCTCAGCAGGCGGCGCGCATAGGTCGGCGCGCCGAACTTCATCGGGTCGAGCGAAACGTAGTCCCGTTGCGCATCGACGATCGCCAGCAGGGTCTGGATGACGGTGTACTCGTCGCGCCCGATCTCGCGGGCGTTGATCTCCTTGCGACCGGCTTCGACGTCGTAGTACCAGCCGGCCGCATCCTTGATGAGCGGCAGCGGACTGCGCCAGCCAGTGGTGCCCGCTTCGACGAACATCCTGTCGTCGCCGTCCGGCACCAGCTTGTGGCTCTGGTCCCACGCCTCGAGGAAGCGCTGGCGGACATCGTCCTCGTGGGTCGCATTGCCGGGTATGAGATCGCGCCAGCCGACGCCCAGAATGGCCTGAACCGCCGGGTCGTCGTCCTTGCGGATCGCCTCGGTGAGGGCATCGGCGGCTTCCTGCGCGGTGGCGAAGTGCTTCTGCTTGCTGACATCGGCTTGGACCGGCGTGCTGCCCGCGGCCTGGGTCTGCTTGTCCGCCTGGGCGAAGACGCTTGCGGTCGATCCCAGCGAAAGCGCCAGGACCAAGCCCAGGATCTCGAGAACCTTCCTCATCGCCGGCCTCCGCCGCCTCCCGGACGCCCAGCGCCGGCACGTGCGCCGCCGCCTCCCGCCCGCGGATGCGAGGCGGCCCGGCCCTGCTGGACGCGGCCCCGGGCCGCCTCGCGATTGACCTGCTGGCCGCGATTGACGCCGCTCAAAGCCGATGGACGGTCGCCGCGCGGATAGTTGCCACGGTTTTGCACCTGTGGACGCTGGCCTGCGTTCGGCCGTGCGGCCCCCTGTCCCAGATTGGCCTGTCCCGCGTTGGCGCGCGCACCGCCCTGGCCGACATTGGGCCGCTGGCCGCCTTGGCCAATATTGGGTCGCTGGCCGCCCTGTCCGACATTGGCGCCGTCTGGCGGGCGGTCGGCCAGTTGGCCACGGAACTGCTGGCGCTGCTCGACGCCTGGGCGCTGCTGACCGAACTGCTGGCGCGTCGCGGCATCGCGGTAGGCGACGCCGCGACGATGGTTGGCGTCGTGCTGCCAGCGCGTGTTGTTGGCGTAGCGGTTGCGATCGAAACTGTTGTCGATGTTGGCGGCGCGGTTGGCGTTGACGTTGACGTAGGCGTTGCCGCGGTTCCAGTTCCAGCTGCTGTACATCGCGCCAGCCGCAGCAATGCCGATGCCCCACATCAGCCCCGATGCGAGCAGGGTGCCGTAGCCGTACGCCGGTGCCGGTGGATAATAGACCGGCGGATAGGCCGGGTCCGACCACGCGCCGTAAGCCCAGCTGGGATTGTACGACGGCGCATAGATGACGTTTGTATCTGTCGGCTCGATCACGATGGTGCGGTCGTCGCCCGAGCCCTGACTGGTCACGGTCTGCTGCGGACCGCTCTTGAGATTGCCGGCATCCGCCGCTTTCGCGCGCAGGCGCTGGATCGAGTCGGCGACATCCTGCTGCTGCGCGATCATGGCGTCGCCCAGCTTCTGCGTCCAATCGAGGTGATCGCTGAGTTGCGCGAGGACGGCCGGGAACGCGACCAGCGACTTCACGCTGACGTCCCAGGTCTTGTCTTTCACCGCGGTCACAGCGGCATCTCCCTTGAGATTGGGATTGGCTTGCGACCATCGCGCCGCCTCGACGATCTCGAGCGGATAGCCGGTCGCCATCAGCACCTGCGACAGCAGCGAATCAGGATAAAGCGCGATCGGCGCAAGGATCTGGTCGAGTTCCGCAGGCGTGAAGGTCTTCTTGTCGTTCTGCGCGGACGCAAGCCGCGCAGCTCCGACAATCAGCAAAAAAGCCAGCAGAGCCCGTCGCTTCATGGCGACCTCCCCGAAGGGGGGCAATCGATCTGCCCCCCGACAAAAGAGGCCTACAAAGCCGTTCAGGGGGTAGACGGCGCAGCCGAGTTCGCGCTGCTACTGCCCTAGCGACGTGGAATACAACGCCGCCACGCAGGCAATAAACCCCCATAAAGTAACAAATGTCATGAGCGCGATCGCCGAAGGTACGTGCGCGCTCCCCTCTGACAAAAGGAGTCTCTGGTCGTCCATCGGGCACCCCCTCTGCGCCTCGAGAACATCCATTGAGGGTGCGCCCAAGGGGCGGGCACCGCAAGTTACAACTACGCATATCACGCCAATCGGCGCCGACCGTTAAGCTTCGTATTTGCATGCGGGTTTTTCGATATAGTTTGATTGCGGATGGCGGTTCGCGCCTCGAACAGCGACCGACCGCCAGTTTAGTGGGGGGAGAGACATGGTTTTGAAGCGGAGCGCGCTCGCGCTTACGTTCGTTGCGTTCGCCATGGCGGCAGCCGGCCAACAAGGCAATGGGTTCGTCGGCCAATGGCAAGGCAACGTCGATGCATCGGCGAGGCGAAGCTTGTCATAACAGGCGTGCGCGCCGACGGTCGGGTCGAAGGACGCATGGAGTTTGCTTTGCAATCGTACGTGTCGACCTTCGGTGACAGGACCGATTCAAACCGCAATCTCAACCGCGGGATCGTAAACGGTACGGCGCTCACCATCGATGCGGCGCTCGGCGGGACCTATCGTCTGACGCTGTCGGGCGATCGCCTGGCGGGCACTTACACCCGCGGCACGACCTTCAGCGGCGCCGCGACCTTCAAGCGGCTTTAGCCACGCCTCGATCGGTCGCTACCGAGGACGAGACGCACGCCCTGGGCGCGATGGCGACGACCCGGGCCTTCACGAGCTGGAGGACCGCGCGTATCCCTTCCTCTGCATGCAGTCGTTGAAGACGCTCACCTGCACGCTCGACCGGTTGGCGTTGTCCTGCTGTTGCGACAAGATCATGCCGGTCGAGCCGTAGGGACCGGCCCCAGCCATATAGGGATAGCGGCGCAGAGCCTGCTGCCTGCCCACGTCCTCGCATTCGGCAGTGTCCTTGGCGGTCACCGAAGCGTCGGCACCCGTCTTGGTCCAGCTTTGGGGAGCGGTGCAGGCGGCGACCACCATCGGAACAATGCCGGCACGCCAGCGCATCGGACAACGATCCTCAGGCCCAGCTCAGCGTGACTCCGACGTCGCCCGGCATGCCGCCCGGATAGTCGATGATCTCGTAGCGGATGTGGTAACCGCGCGCCCTCAGCTGCCGCTTCCAGAACTCGTAGATCTCCTTGGGAACGCCGGTCAGGGTATCCTCCCATCCCTCCTCCGCCTGGTTGATGGCGCGGCCGTTGTCCGTGCACAGGGTATGGGGGAAGCGGAAGACCTGCACCGCCGTGAGCCCAGCCTCGACGGCCCGGTTCACGATCGCCGAAGCCTTTTCGACGATCTCGTCGTCGGACATGCCCGACGGGCGGCGCATCTTGTCGAGCAGCGCCTCCTTTTCCGCCTCCTCGGCCTGCTTCGCCTTGAACGCGGCCGACGCCTTCTCACCTTCTGCGATGGCGATTTTCTTCCTGAGCTCTAAGGCAGTCATTATCTTGGTCATGTTCCCTTCTCCATTCCTGCACAGCCGTGGCTGGCGATGCGCCACTGCGCCATCAGGCTCGAACCTAATCAAATTCCCAGCGTCCTGCCCGTATAGCGCGCGATCATCCGCTCCTCGTCGGTCGGCAGCACCAGCACCTTGACGCGCGAGGCGTCGCTGCTGATCACCCCGCGACCCGCGGCGTTGCGGGACGGGTCGACGGTTACGCCCAGCCAGCTGCAGCCGGCTCCGACCTCCGCGCGGGTAGCGGCATCATTTTCGCCGATCCCGGCGGTAAAGACCAAGCCTTCGAGACCGCCCAGCGCGGCGGCCAGCGAGCCGACCTCGCGGACGATGCGGTAGACGAACAGCGCGATGGCCTCGCGGGCAGCCGGCTCGGCCGATTGCCGCAGCGTGCGCATGTCGGAGGAGAGGCCCGACACGCCCAGCAGCCCCGACTTGCGGTACAAAAGGTCCTCGATCGCCTTGCTGTCGTAGCCGCGTTCGTCCAGCAGCCAGAGCAGCACGCCGGGATCGAGTGCGCCGGTGCGGGTGCCCATCATCAGGCCGTCGACCGCCGTGAATCCCATGGTGCTGGCGACGCTCAGTCCCTCGTGAACGGCGCAGGCGCTGGCGCCGTTACCGAGGTGAGCGATCACCAGACGCTGTCGCGCCAACGCCGGATCGAGCTGGCGCAGGCGCGACACGATGAAGTCGTACGACAGGCCATGGAAGCCGTAGCGTCGCACGCCCGCCGCCGTGATGTCGCGCGGCAAGCCGAAGGCCTGCGCCAGCGCCGGCTGGCTGCGATGGAAGGCGGTGTCGAAGCAGGCGACTTGTGGGATGGCCGATGCCGCGGCGATCGCCTCGATGGGGGCCAGGTTGTGCGGCTGATGCAGCGGGGCCAGCGGCACCAGCTTGGCAAGCTCGTCCATGACCGCGCGATCGATGCGCACCGGTCCCGTGAAACCGACGCCGCCGTGCACCACGCGATGGCCGAAGGCCAACACCGGGCGGCCGGCCAGGAGCTCGCGGCCGACCTTCAGGATCTCATTGGTCGCTTCGCGATGGTCGAGCTTGCCGTCGGGCCAGCGTCGCTCGCCGACGACGGCGCCCGCTGCGTCGGCCACCTTGAGGTGCGGCGCGAGCCCGATGCTTTCGATCTGGCCGCGAAACAGCAGCGTCTCCTCGGGCGTCGCCTCGTAGAGCGCGAACTTGATGCTGGACGAGCCGGCGTTGAGGACGGCAATGGCGCCGGGCGTGCTCACGGCGGTTTCTCCTACGCGATGATGTTGACGCCGCCATCGACGTAGACGGTGCCGCCGGTCAGGCGTTGAGCGAAGGGCGTCGCGAGATAGGCGCAGGTCCAGCCGACGTCCATGATGTCTATAAGCTCGCCGAGCGGCGCCTTTTCGGCTGCTTCGTTCAGCAGCTGCTCGAAGTCCTTCAGGCCGGACGCGGCGCGGGTCTTGAGCGGACCCGGCGAGATGGCGTGCACCCGGATGGCGCGCGGCCCCAGCTCGTAGGCGAGGTAACGGCAGGCGGCTTCGAGAGCGGCCTTCACCGGACCCATCACGTTGTAGTTCGGCACCACGCGGTTGGCGCCGTAGTAGCTCATGGCGAACAGGGTGCCGCCCTCGGTCATCAAAGGCGCCGCCAGCCGGGCCATGCGGATGAAGGAATGGCAGGAGATGTCCATCGCCTTGGCAAAGCCCTCGGCGGAGCAATCGAGCAGGCCGCCCTGCAGGTCGGCGCGCGGCGCGAAAGCGATCGAATGGACCAGGATATCGAGCCGGCCCCAACGTTTGCCGATCTCCTCGAACACCGCTTCGAGCTGACCGGCCTCGGCCACGTCGAGCGGCAGGGCGATGGCCGCCTCCATCTCCCGCACCAGCGGCTCGACATGGGGCTTCGCCTTGTCGTTCAGCCAGGTGACGGCGAGTTCGGCGCCGGCCTCGCGAAACGCCTTGGCGCAGCCATAGGCGATCGACTGGTCGTTGGCGATGCCGACGACCAGGGCCCTGCGCCCAGTCAGGACCCGGCTAGGCAGCACCGGACGGATGTTTTGTTCCATGCCTTGCCTCAAACGATTGCCGAGGCGGCATTGCCGCGGCGGGCCGCCGCCACCAGGACGGCGACGGCGCACGACGCCAGCCGGGTCAGCCGCGAATCGGCTCGGCTGGTCAGGATGATGGGCACCCGCGCGCCGAGCACGATGCCCGCGGCGTCGGCCCCCGCGAGGAAAGTAAGGCTCTTGGCCAGCATGTTGCCGGCTTCCAGATCGGGGACGATCAGCACGTTGGCGCGGCCGGCCACGGGCGAGACGATCTGCTTGATCGCAGCTGCTTGCGGGCTGATGGCATTGTCGAGCGCCAGGGGCCCATCGAGGATCGCACCGCTGATCTGGCCGCGTTCGGCCATCTTGCACAGCGCCGCCGCTTCGACGGTGCTGGGCACTTTGGGATTGACCGATTCCGTCGCGCTCAGGATCGCCACCCGGATCTGGGGAACCGCCATGGCACGCGCAAGGTCGATGGCGTTTTGCACAATGTCCGCTTTGTCCTCGAGCGTCGGCGCGATGTTCACTGCGGCATCGCTGATGATGAGTGGCTCCGGGTGCGAGGGGACATCCATCACGAAACAGTGGCTGACCCGACGGGCCGTTCGAATACCGGTGTCTCGCGCCACGACCTCTGCCATCAGCTCGTCGGTGTGCAGGCTGCCCTTCATCAGGGCTTCGGCTCGGCCGGCACGCACCAGCTCGACCGCTTTGGCCGCCGAGTCGTGACTGTGCGCCGAGTTGACGAACTCGAACGGACCGATGTCGAGACCTTCGCGCGCCGCGACGTCGTGTACGCGAGCGGAGGGCCCGACCAGGATCGGATTCAGCAGGCCAAGGCGGGCGGCTTCCACGGCGCTTTCCAGCGAGACGGCGTCGCAGGGGTGAGCGATGGCCGTCGCTATCGGCGGTTGCTTGGTGGCGACCTCGATCAGGCGGTCGTATTTGTCGTGCAAGCGTTCCGCAGGTGCTGTCGTTACGTCAGGCATTGGCGACCTCTCTCGGTTCGGTTGCGACGCCGAACAGCGCCTCGACGCGGGTCAGCCGCCGCGCACTCTCTTCGGACAACGCCCCCCTCGCCTCCATCATGCGGTGCAGGGCCTCGAGGCCGGCGCGGCGCAGCGAGTCGCTGTCCGGCAGCAGTCGGGGGATCGTGCTCGCCGCCTTCTCCTCGTCGAGGCGCAGCAGGAGGAACTGCTCCCTCAGCGCCGCCTTGAAGTCGGCATGGCTCATGCGGTCGTTGACCGGTTGCATGCTGCGGATCGCTTTGAGCATGGCGTAACTCCGCTCGTCGACGCTCCGCTCCGGCATTCGAATGTAGATCAAGGCACGGATCACGGCGTGGGCCAGGCCTCCAACCTCGAATCGGCCCGCCAGATCGGCGCGCATGCGCGCCTCGTCGGCCTCACGCAACAGGTCGCGGGCAATGCGCTGCTCCTTGCCGGCCTGCTCGGCGCCCAGCCCGACCGCCGCCTGCAGCAGCGGCGCACCATAGGTGCCGAGAAAGACCGCCTCCGTCGCGGCGTCGCGTACCTGGCGATAGCTCTCCCAGCAGGTCGCGATCCAGGTTGATGCCACCTTCTCGAGAGCAAGCAGGGGATTGTCCGCCGCCACGGGCTGGCGATGGGCCCGCACCTGGCCGGCCAGGCCCTGGACTGGCGCCATCCATGGATTGCGATCGGAGAACAACGAGAAGCGAAGCCGATTGGGGTGCAGCTCGCGCATCGCCTCGGCCGAAGCATCGCTGACCATCAGCTTGACGGCCGGCTGGGCGATCGCGCGGTACAGGCCCGTGTTGATCTCCGACACCCGCGCGACCGTCGCGAAACGCTTGCTGTCCTCCTCGCTGTTGGTCCCGAGCGTGCGGATGTCGTCCAGGCTGCGCGCTTCGAGCCGCATCAGGTATTTGCCGTGGATCAGGTCGGGCCGCTGCGTGCCCTCGGCGATCTCCTCGATCACCGCCTCGTAGAGGCCGGGAGGCATCAGGTCGATCATCTCCATGCACGACGCGAACTCGGCATGCTCGCGGCTGGCGACCTTGCCGGAGACGAAGATGCCGAGATGGCCGATGGTCTGATGCAGCGTGTAGACGATGGTCTGGCCGTTGGCGATCAGCTCGTCCTCGTGGCCGTAGAGATCGGTGATCCACCCCAGGGCCTGCTGCGGCGGCGTGATGTTGTCGCCCCACGAGCACAGCACGATGATCGGCGACTTGATGTTGCGCAGGTCGACGCGCACGCCGTCGCTGGTGCGGATCTCGCCCGAGGTCAGCTTGTTGCCGACGAACAGGTTGTCGGCGATCCACTGCATTTCGCCCGAATTGAGCAGCACGGGACTGCCCCACCAGGTCTCGAAATCGAGGAAGCGGTGCGCCTCGGTGTCGATCTTGGAATAGACGTTGTAGGCCTTGTCCCAGTAGGTGTTGGCGGGATTGAGCGATTCGAAGTTGGCGACCAGGCCGGCGCCGTCGAAGATGCCGTTGCCGAGGTCGCCGGCCAGCGTGGTCAGCCAAGTTCCGCCCAGCATGCCGCCCGTGTAGCGCATCGGGTTGCGCCCGCGCACGCCGCCCCAGTAGCTGAGCGGCGAGCCGGCGAGCAGGAGCGGACCCACGATGTCGGGCTTGATGGCGGCCATCATCATGATCTGCCAGCCGGCCTGGCAGTTCGCGACAACGACCGGCTTGCCTTCCGCCTGGGGATGACGCGCCGCCACCTCCTCGATGAAGGCCGCTTCAGCGGCGCACACGTCCTCGATGGTTTGCCCGGGCACGGGGTGCGGCAGGAAGCCGATGAAGTAGCAGGGATGGCCGGCCGCCAACGCCACGCCGATCTCGCTTTCCTGCTTCATGCCGCCGATGCCCGGCCCGTGGCCGGCCCGAGGATCGACCACGACGAAGGGTGGTTTGACAGGGTCGATCGTCGCGCCTTCCGGCGGCACGATGTACAGCAGGCCGTAGTTGACCGGTCGAGGCAGGCTGCGGCCATCGCGCACCACCTCGAACTCGAAGGTGAGCACATGCGGCGCCGTGCGCTTGGTCCGCTCATCGTAAGTATTGCCGCGCTGGCGCAGGACGTCGAGCGTCAGGATCGAGCGCTGCCAGGCGTCGACCCAGTATTCCTGCACGAAGTCGAGGCTTTGATTCGGTGTCATGAGCGCCTCCAGCGATGCTTCGGATACCTAACCGGGGAAGGAAGCGTGGAGTTTGATTCTGCTCAAAGAGTCTGACGCAGTTCGGTGTCAGGAAAGTAACGGTCCGGTGTGCGTCTGCGAGCGCCACGTGCCCGCGATTTGATTTCAATCAAGTGACGGCCGGCATCGGCACTTTAGGAAAGGCCACGAGAGGGTGTAAATCTATCGGCGCACATTTCATTCTCCTCCCCAACTTCGTTGGGGAGGTGAATGAGGGGCGCGTCTCCTCGCCTTGCCTCTAGCCCTAATACAGCTCCTCGACGAACCGGCGGCCGCTGAGGGCGGCCTGATCGTCGTACTTCTTCTTTTTCGCACGCGCCGGCAACTCGACTTTCCTCTGCTCGACCTTCTCGTAAGGAATCTGCGCGAGGATGTGGGCAATGCAGTTGAGCCGCGCGCGCTTCTTGTCGTCGGAGCGCACGATGTACCACGGCGCGTAATCGGTATCGGTATGTTCCAGCATCAGGTCGCGTGCAACCGAGTAGTCGTACCACCGGCGAAACGACTCGACGTCCATTGGGCTGAGCTTCCACTGGCGCATCGGGTCCTCGATGCGCGCCTTGAAGCGGCGTTCCTGCTCCTCCTGCCCTACTTCCAGCCAGATCTTGATCAGCCGCGCGCCGCCGTCGACCAGGTACTTCTCGACGACGGGGCACAGCTGTAGGAAGCGCCGGTGCTGCTTGGGCGTGCAGAACCCCATGACATGCTCGACGCCGGCGCGGTTGTACCAGCTGCGGTCGAAGATCACGACTTCACCGCCGCTGGGGAAGCGCTCGATATACCGCTGCATGAACATCTGGGTTTTCTCGCGGTCGGACGGCGCCGGCAGGGCCACGACGCGGAAGACGCGCGGGCTCACCCGCTCGGCGATGGCCTTGATCGTGCCGCCCTTGCCGGCGGCGTCGCGGCCTTCCAGCACGATGATGACCCGCTCTTTCGACTCGCGAAGCCATGCCTGCAAATGGCAGAGCTGCTCCTGCAGCTTGCGCAATTCCCGTTCGTAGTCCTTGCGCTTCATCTTCCCGTTCTCGGTTTTTGGCATGACGCTCCTCCGCTGGCGGCAAGCTTATCGCTGTTACAGTTCCAAGACACTTGATCTCGTACAAGTTCTCGGCACGGGCAAGCGGACGATCGTGGAGCCTAAGGCCTCCGGCGCAAGGTGATGACCGCGGCCTCGCCGGGGCAATTGAACCGCAGCGGCGGGCCCGATACTCCGAGCCCGGTCGTGGTGTAGCCGATCATGTCGGCCCATCGCCACAGCCCGCGCGCGCCGATGCGGCAGCGCGCCAGATGCGTCACCAGTGGCCTGCCGCCGGGCAGGCAGATCTGGCCGCCATGGCTGTGGCCGCTGAGATAGAGCGCGTATCCCGCGCGTGCCGCATGGTCGGCCATTTCGGCCGAATGCACGAGAGCGATGCGGAACGTGTCGCCGTGCCTGACGCCGTCGTCGAGAGCGGCGCGGGCGGCTTCGGTATAAAAGCTGTGGACGTCGTCGAGGCCGGTCACGACCAGACGTTCGCCATCGCGCTCCAGTGCCATCGAACGATTGAGCAGCACCTCGAACCCCTGCCGCTCCAGCGTTTCCACCATGGCGACCGGATCGTGGTTGCCGAGCACGGCAAGCCGTCGGTCGCGGACCTTTATCCCGTCCAGGATGTCGGCCAGCAGGGTGGTCGCGAGGGTGATCGGGGCACGGTGCTCGCCCTGCACGTCGCCAGTGAGGGCCAGGAGATCGACTTCGAGCCCGGACAGCAGGCGGCGCGCGATCGGCGCGAGCTCGGGCAGACGGTCGAGATGGCTGTCGCTGAGGTGCAGGATGCGATAGCCGTCGAAGGCGGCCGGCAAATGACGAAAGGCAAGCTCCATCTCGGTCAGCTGCAGCCGCAGCGCGTTACGCCGGCCGAACAGGTAGATGGGCGTCGGCCGCACCAGCCAGCCGCAGAGATCCACGAACCGGCTGGACAGGCGCTTGCGCCACCAGGGAACGAGACCGTCCGGCGTGGCGCAGAACGGACCTTGCTCCAGCGCCTGCCGGCGCTCGGCCCATCTCTGGCGTTCGACGTGGTCGAAGGAGGCGTCGAGCATTCTCAGTTTACCTGGAGGAAGGCCTGAATCAGGGCAACGATCGTCTCGGGTGCGTCTTCCTGGCTGAAGTGGCCGGCATGAGGCAGCGGCACGATGGGGCGATCTGGCCACAGGTTGCGGAAATCGGCCATCTGGACGTCCGGCGCGATCGCCTTGTCCTTGAGGCCGACCGCCAGCATGGCGGGCTTGGACTTGAGGTTGCCGACCAGCGGGAAGCCTTCACGCACATAGGGCAAGATGCGCCCCAGCAAGGCATCGAGCGGAAACTCGATCGCGCCGATGCAGTCCTGCGCGGTCGGGAATGGCGCGCCGTAGGCGGCCAGCCAGTTGTCGTCGATCGCGGCCGAGTTCTCGAAGCCGATGATCTTCATGATGCTGAGCACGTTGACGTCGAGATGACCCAGCACCTCGTGCAGCGTGCCGGCATCATGGTGCTTCTTTATGAACTTGAACCAGGGCGTGAGCGCGGCCGGGCTGGCGCGCCCGTAGCCCGTCAGCGTGTTCAGCAAGAAGAGACGCTTCACGCGCTCGGGATGGCGCAAGGTATAGGCGGCGCCGATCGGGCCGCCCCAATCCTGGATCACGAAGGTGATGCCGTTGAGGTCGAGCGCCTCGATCAGGCCGGCGAGGTTCTCGACGTGGGACCTGAGGGTGTATGGCCGATCCTGCGGAGTCTCGCTCTTGCCGAAGCCCATGTGGTCCGGAACGATCACGCGGTGGGTGCGCGACAGCGGCGGAATGAAGCGGCGATAGAGATAGCCCCAGGTCGGCTCGCCGTGCAGGCAGACGATCGGCTCGCCCTCGCCTTCATCGACATAGTGCATGCGAATGCCCTTGCCGTCTAAAAAGTGCGGCGCAAACGGCCAGGTTCCGCCGAAAGTCTCGTGGGCGTCGATCATCCTGTGAACGCCATCCTGACAGAGGGTGGAGTTTCTGGTCATATCGGCCGCCGACGCCCTGGGCAAATGACCAATCGAGGAACGCCAATGAGGATACGCACAGCTGCCGACATCGCCGCGCTCGAGGCCGTGCCGGTGAGCGAGCGCATTCGCCATATCAGCCTCGCCGGCCTGCTGGAGGATGCGGCGCGCCGCCACGGCGGCCACGTTGCCATCCGCTACCTTTGCGGCGCCGCGGCTGGCGACCCGGTGCGCGATGTGACCTTCGAGGAAACGTGGCGCCGGGTGATCCAGACCGCAAACTTGCTGCAGCGACACGGCATCGGCGCCGAGGACACCGTGACGCTGCTGATGCCGAGCGTGCCGGAGACGTTCTTCGCCCTGTGGGGTGCTGAGATCGCCGCGGTCGCCAATCCGGTGAACTACTTCCTCGAGCCGGCGCAGATCGCGGGCATCATGAAGCAGGCAGGCGCCAAGGCGCTGATCGCCGCCGATCCGTCGATCTTCCCCGACATCTGGCCGAAGGTGGAGACCATCCGTCGCGCACTGCCCGAGCTGAAGGTGTTCCGCGTCGGCGGCGGCGCGCCGCTGACCGATGTCGTCGACTACCAAGCGGCGTTGGACGGCGAGCCCGACGACAGGCTTTTGGCGCCGCGCGAGGTCGACCGCGACACGTTGGCGGCGCTGTTCCACACCGGCGGCACGACCGGCCTGCCCAAGCTCGCCAAGCACACCCACGGCGCGCTCGCGCTGATGGCGTGGAGCAATGCGGTGATGTTCGACCTTGGACCGGGCACGGTGCTGCTCAATCCCCTGCCGCAGTTCCACGTCGGCGGCTCGCTGTTCGGCGCGCTGTCGCCGTTCGCCAACGGCTGGACGATCGTCATTCCCACAGCACTCGGGGCACGCAATCCCAATGTGGTGCGCGAATACTGGGGCATCGTGGAACGCAACCGCGTCGCCATCGCGGGTGCCGTGCCGACCACGCTGGCCGCCATCATGAACGTGCCACACCAGGGGAACGACCTGTCTTCGCTAAAAGGCTTCGTCACCGGCGGCTCGACGGTGCCGGTCGAGCTGATCCGGCGCATCGAGAGCGAGATCGGCGTGCCGGTGGTCGAGGGCTACGGCATGACCGAGGTGCACTGCTACTCGACCATGAACCCGATGCACGGCGAGCGCCGGCCGGGCTCGGTCGGCCTGCGGCTGCCCTACACCGAGGTGCGCATCGCCGACGTGGCAACCGACGGCAGCATTCGGCGCGACTGCGCGCTGGGCGAGATCGGCCACGTCCTGATGCGCGGGCCGCAGGTGACGCCGGGCTACCTCGATCCGCGCCACGACCGCGGGGCGCGGTTGGCGGACGGTTGGCTGGATTCCGGCGACCTCGGGCGGCTCGATGCCGAGGGCTACGTCTGGCTGACCGGGCGGTCGAAGGACCTGATCATTCGCGGCGGGCACAACATCGACCCGGTGATCATCGAGGAGGCGCTGAACCGCCATCCGGCCGTCGAGACAGCGGCGGCGGTCGGCCTGCCGGACACCTACGCCGGCGAGCTGCCGATGGCCTTCGTGCAGCTCAGACCCGGCGCCTCCGCGACCGAAGACGAGCTGCGCGAGTTCTGCCGGCGCGAGATCCCCGAGCGCGCCGCGGTGCCGGTGCAGGTCGTGCCCATTCCGACCATGCCGCTCACCGGCGTCGGCAAGATTTTCAAGCCGGCGCTGCGCCTGCAGGCCGCGCAACGTGCCTTCGACCTGGCCTTGGTGCCGCTGCGCAATGAAGGTGTCGCGGCCTCGGTGATCGTGCGCGACGATTCGACCTACGGCACGCTGGCCTCCGTGCGCATCGAAGCAAGCAAAGCCGCAGACCGCGACGCCGTCGTGCGACGATGCGCCGACCTGCTGGGCGGCTTCCAATTGCGCCACAGCGTCGACTTCGCGGTGTTCGGCGCATGAGGGGCCGGCGCATGAGAGGCCGGCGTTACCTCGCGGCGCTTCTCGGCGCCGGCGCCGCCGTCGCTGCCGTTCCCGGCCTCGCGCAGGCGGCTTCGACTCGCGTCCTCGAATCGACGCCGGCCGCGAGCGCGGTGATCTCAGGCCGCACCAGCGCCTTCTCCGTGCGCTTCGACCGGCCCGTCGACCATGTCCGCTCGACCCTCACCATCATGCAGGACGGCAAACTGGTGGAACGCCTCGAGCCCCGACTCGATTCAGCGCCCGAGGTGCTGTTCGCTCGAGCGCCGACACTGGCCGAAGGCAATTACACGCTGCATTGGGAAGTCCGCACCCTGGCCGGGTCGGAGGTCGACAAGGGCGACATCCCGTTCAGCGTCAAGGACTGAGGCCGTCGCAACTAAGATCGCCAGGCATCTTCGATTCCTCTCCCCCCGCTAGGGGGAGAGGCATTTCGAAAGAACGCCGTCCGTCTATTTGTTCAGGACCTGGATCGGGAAGGGCTCGATCAGCTTGGAGGCCTTGAGCGACTGGGTGGCCTGGTCGATCTGCGGGACGGTCGCCGACGAGATGACGCCCGTCGTGCAGGTCGCGTCGGTGTACTGGCCGGTGACGATGACGTAGGCGCCGAGATCCTTCACGACGTCGCACTTGCAGTCGGCGGCTTCGGGATTGTTCTTGTCGACCAGGCACGGCTTGTCGAGGCACCACGCCCACGGCCGGTTGTTGCTGCACACCGCATAGCTCTTGACCGGGTAGTAGCGCGAATGGAGCAGCTTGCCTTGCGGCGTGTCCTGCACTCCGGTGCAGGCCTCCGCCCCGGCCGAGACGCCGGTATTCACCGTGCAATGGCACATCACTTCCTTGTCGCTGCCCGGAATCGGATCGCAGTGCGCGATGGTGCAGAGCGCAAAGGTGCTCTCGCAGACTTTCAGCTGCTGCGCCTCGGCCGACAGCCCGAACGCCATCGATAGCCCCAGCACCGTCGCGACCCATTGGCAAAACGCTCTCATCGCTGCTTCTCCTGTCGTCGATCAGCCGCCGATCGGCTTCTTCCAGATCCCACGCTCCTGCATCAGCTGGACCTGGCGGTCCAGCACCTCGCGCTTGTAGTCGGCGTGCCGGCCCGGAATGGCCTTCGCATAGAGGTTCTTGGGGTAGATCGGCCGCTCGTAGACAATCTGCGCCAGCTCGGCGCGGATGTCCTTGGGCCAGTTGGTCACCTGCGCGCTCTGCCGGTGATGGCGCAGCGCCTCGACGTTGACCACGCCGGTGACGAAAGTCGAGCCGTTGGAGAACAGCTGCTTGCCGACGATCGCCCCGCGATGGTCGACGATCATCGACTGCCCACCCACCGCGTCGATCGCCGTCTTGCTGTCGGGGAACACGTAGTAGCTGCTCATGTTGGGCGCGATCACGTACATGTTGTTCTCGAGCGCCCGCGCCCGGTTGGAGATCTCGAAGAAGTCGTTCTGGGTGAACGGCGCCGGCAGCGACGCACGGTAGACGACCTCGGCACCGTTCAGCGCCAGCCCGCGCCCGTTCTCCGGATAGTTGCCCTCCATGGCCATCATCACGCCGAGTCGGCCGATCGCGGTGTCGACCACCGGCCAGAACGCCTGCAAGGTGCGGCCGTATTTCTCGACCCACCAGTCGAACACGTCGTGCGGCGAGACCGACCGCTCGCAGGCCAGCAGGGCAGAGATCTTGTGGTGCTTCAGGACGACGTTGCCGTCGGGGTCGATCACGAAGCCGACGTTGAAGAACCGGTTGGGCCAATCCTCGTGGCGGGCCTTGGCCTGGGCCATGATGAAGACCTTCCACTGGCGCGCCAGCTTGCCCAGGCGATCGGTCTCGGGACCGGGAATGTCGATGGCGCAGGTGCGGGTGAACTCGGCCGGGTCGAGGTCGAGGATCTCGTCGCTGAAACCCTGCAGGCCGCCTTCCGGCACAGCGATCAGGCGCACCGGCACATCGAGATTGGCGAGCCAGAAGGCCGCCGCGGTCAGCTCCTCGATGTGTTCCAGGTTCTTCTGGATATCCTCGCGACGTCGAATGCCCCAGAAGGTCGGGACCAGCCCGACCGCGGTGTAGGGTTCGATCATACGCGGGTCCTCGACGCAGTGAAGCGGCGCGACCGTATTGAAGATGCAGCGCGGCGTCCAATGATTTGCAGTCGCGTTACCGCGACATGCTGCCGTCAGGGGCCGTCGTCAGGGGCGCCGTCAGGGAACGAGGACCGCGGCTCCCTGGAAGCGGCCGGCGCGCAGGTCGGCCAGGGCCTCGTTGGCCTGCTCGAGCGGATAGACCGTGGTCGTCGTGTGCACGCCGGCGCGCGGCGCGAGCTCGAGGAACTCGAACGCGTCCTGCCGCGTGAGGTTGGCGACCGAGCGGATCTCGCGCTCTTCCCACAGCAGGCCGTAGGGAAACTGCGGGATGTCGCTCATGTAGATGCCGCCGCAGACCACGACCCCGCCCTTGCGCACCGCGCGCAAGGCAGCGGGGACCAGCGCGCCCACCGGCGCGAACAGGATCGCGGCGTCGAGCGGCTCGGGCGGCGGGCTATCGGAGCCGCCGGCCCACCGGGCGCCGAGCGACCGGGCGTGCGCCTGGGCGGCGCCGTCGCCGGGCCGTGTGAAGGCGTAGACCTCGCGGCCCTGCCAGCGGCAGACCTGCGCCAGGATATGCGCCGCAGCGCCGAAGCCGTAGAGGCCGATACGCCTGCCTTGGCCCGCGCGCTTGAGCGAGCGCCAGCCGATCAGCCCGGCGCACATCAGGGGCGCTGCGGCGACGGGATCGTCGAAGCCGTCGAGCGGGAAGGCGAAGGCTCCGTCGGCTACGACATGGCTGGCGAAGCCGCCATCGCGACCGTGGCCAGTGAATACCGGGTTGTCGCAGAGATTTTCATGATGGCTCGCGCAGTAGGGACAGACGCCGCAGGTATGACCGAGCCAAGGAACGCCGACCCGGCGACCCGCCTCGTGGCCGGTCACGCCCGAGCCCGCGGCGTCGACGATGCCGACGATCTCGTGGCCCGGCACGATCGGCAGGCGGGTGTCCCCGAGCTCGCCGTCGACGATGTGCAGGTCGGTGCGGCAGATGCCGCAGGCCTCGACCCGCAGGCGGATCTCGCCCGGCCCGGGCTGCGGCAGGGGACGATGCTCCAGCCGCAGCTTCTGTCCGACCGCGGGCAGGACCATCGCTTTCATCGGCGTCTCCCTACCAGCCCGGCCCGTACCAGCTTGGCCCCGTACCAGCTTGCATTGTGCCAGCCGACCGCGAACGCCGCGAGCTTGTCAGGCGTTCAGCCGCTCCAGTGCAGCGCGGTTGCGCAGCATGACCGACCGGCTGGCCGCCGGCAGTCGGATCAGGCCGTCGCGGTCGAACTGGTTCAGGGTGCGCGACACCGTTTCGATGGTGAGCCCGAGATGGTCGGCGATGTCGTTGCGCAGCATCGGCAGGTCGAAATGCTCGTCGTCGTCCGAGATGCGCTCGGCCATGTCGAGCAGGAAAGTCGCCACCTTCTCCTGCGCGGTCTTGCGGCCGAGCAGCAGCATGTGGTCTTGCGCCCGCTCGAGGCTGCGCAGCATCGCCGACATCACCTGGTCGCGGAACTGGGAGTCCTCGGCGATCAGTGCCGGCAGGCGGCTGCGGCGATAGGCGATCACCAGGGCGCTGGCGACGGCTTCGGCCGAGAAGCGGTGCTCGGCGCCGGCCTCCAGGCCGAAGATGTCGCCCGCCAGATGGAAGGCGTCGATCTGGCGGCGGCCGTCGCTCAAGAGCTTGTAGGAGCGGATGGCGCCGGAGACCACCTTGTAGAAGTGCTCTGCCTCGTCGCCCTCGGCGAACAACTCCTTGCCCTTGCGCAGGGCCATCTGGGTGCCGACCGGGGCGCCGGCCTTGGGCGGCAGCGGCAGGGCGGCGGCGGGGAACCTCGACATCTGCGTGGCGGCTTGAACCTGCATGGTGAACTCCGGCGGTGGTCTCGATGACCGCTTCCGTACCCGTGCCCCCCTACAGCCACCATTCGGGTCTTGAACCTAAGGGGTTTTACGTAGGCGTTCAGGCTGGGGCTTTCAGGCTGGGGCTTTCAGGCTGGGGTGTTCAGGCTGCATAGCCGATGGGACATCGGTGCGGTTCACCACGTCGGCGAACAGGCGGTACTTGACGTCGACCACGGAGAGCTCGCGAGCCCAATTCACCAGGTCGCCCCACGGATCGTTGAGCTTGCCCAGGCCACCCACGATCGCCACCACGGTGCCGATCTCGATCTGGCCCTGCAGGACCTGCCAGCCGCCGACGCCCAGCGCCACGGCGACCGCCGAATGGTGCATCAGGTTCATCAAGAGGTTCATCGAGAATTTCAGCTTGTAGATGCCCATGTTGAGGGAAAAGACGCGCTCGATCGGCGCCTTCGCCCACTTCCAGTCGCCGTCGCTTGCACCGCCTGCAGCCTCGATCACGCGGCCGCTCAACCCGCGCTTGGTCAGGATGCGCGCCTGCGCCCGCCGGTTGATAGCGCCCTGCATCCGCGGCACGAACACCAGCTGCGGCAGGAAGAACGCAAGGCCCAGCAGCGCCAAGCTGGCATCGAGATAGAGCATGTAGCTCACCACGCTCGCCAGGATGCCGCCCTGCAGCAGCGGCTCCGAGACGGCGACGCCGGCGAAACCGCCGATCGGCTCGACCTCCTCGAGGATCATGGAAACCTCGACGCCGGTGACCGCAGCGCTGTGCTCAAGCGCGTGATGTCGGCCGACCAGGACGCGCAGCCGGCGCACCGAGTCCTCGGCGACCCAACCGCGGTAGACGTTGAGACCAAGCTTCAGGCTCTGCTCGACGAGCGCGACGCCGGCATAGGCCAGCGCAAGCGCCATCACCGTGGCGAAGGCGCCCTTGTCGACGATGGTGTTGACGATGCGCCGCTGCAGCTCGAGCGGCACGGCACTCAGCATGAAGACGGCGACCGACAACAGCGCCAAGCCCGCCTGGTGCTTGCCGGTGAAGCGCAGGACATAGTGGACGATGGTATGGGGCATGGCTTCGGGCGGACCGGTCACGCCGACTGGTCTCGCCGAGTGGTCACGCCGATCGGGGGCGGCGCGCGCAACGCCTCGCGGATCCCTTCGACCAAAGCGGCGTCCGACAGCGGCTTCTCCAGGACGACGTCGACGCCGCACTGCGCGGCCCGCTTGCGCAGCTGCTCGTCGACGCGGCCTCTGATCAGGATGGCGGGCAAGGCCACCTCGCGGGCGCGCAGCCGCTCGATCAGCTCCAGGCCGTCGATCTGCGGCATGCGGTAGTCGATCACCAGACAGCCGTGACCGGGCAGCCGATCGTCGGCCAGCACTGCCTGCGATCCGTCGTAGAGGCGGACAGCGAAACCTTCCACCTCGAGGGCGAATTTCAGCGCGGCGCGGACGGCGGCATCGTCATCCACCACCAGCACGATTTCGGGCCGAACCGACATCACCCGAGTTTGCCCGGGGTTGGCGGTTGGGAATTGATTTAGCGCAACAGCAACGAGGCTGCGGCCAGCCTCAGTCGCGCTCGGACTCCAGCAGGGCCATCCGGACCAGGTCGGACAGGCTGTCGGCCTGCATCTTGGTCATGACGTTGGCGCGGTAGACCTCGACGGTGCGGGCGCTGATGCCGAGATCATAGGCGATGACCTTGTTGGGCTTGCCGGCGACCAGGCCGGTCAGCACCTCGCGCTCGCGCTCCGACAACAGCTTCAGGCGCTCGCGCACCGCCTGGAGGCGGGCCCGCCGTTCGCTGTCCCTGACATGGCGCGACAGGGCGACCCGGATCGCCGACAAGAGGACCTCGTCGTCAAACGGTTTCTCGATGAAATCGACCGCACCGGCCTTCATTGCCTGCACGGCCAGCGCCACGTCGGCGTGGCCGGTGATGACAATGACCGGGAAGCCGGCTCGCGCCTCGCCGAGCCGCCGCTGCAGCTCCAGCCCGTCCATGTCGGGCATGCGGATGTCGGTCACCACGCAGCCCGGCTGCGCCTGGGTTAGCGCCTCGAGGAAGGCCACGGCGGAGTCGTGGACGCGGACCGCGAAGCCCGCGGTGCTGAGCAGGAAGGCGAGCGAATGGCGCACATCGGCGTCGTCATCGATGACATGGACAACCTGGCTGTCGGTCATGCAACGCCCTCCTCCTCGGCGCTGCGCAAGGTGAAGCGAAAAATCGTGCCGCCGCCCGGGCGGTTCTCGACCCAGATCCTGCCGCCATGCGCTTCGACGATGGTGCGGCAGATCGAGAGCCCGAGCCCCATGCCCTTGCGCTTGGTGGTGACGAACGGCTGGAACAGATGCGCCGCCACCTCCGGCGCCAGCCCCGAGCCGGTGTCGCCGACGCTGATCTCGGCGTGGCCGTTCTCGGCGGCGACGGTCGCGATGTCCAGCCGCCGCTCGCGACCTTGCTCCCGGGGCGATTCGATCATCACCTCGATGGCGTTGCGGATCAGGTTGACCAGCACCTGCTGGATCTGGATGCGGTCGGCCAGCACCAGGCCGGCCTTGGGGTCGAGCCGGAAGGACACCGCGATGCCGTTCTCGCGCGCGCCCATCAGCGCCAAGGT
>JAFAKN010000563.1 GCA_019235415.1 Alphaproteobacteria bacterium | reverse complement strand
GCTGGTGCAGACGCCCGAGGTCAAGGACAAGCTTTTAGCCGAGACCCAGCGCGCCGTGGACCGCGGCACCTTCGGCTCGCCGACCTTCTTCGTCGACGACGACATCTACTTCGGCAAGGACCGTCTGCGCGACGTCGAGGAGGCGATTGCGGCCAAGAAGTAGCGGCGCCCTCAAGCGGATCGCGACATCTTCCTGCACTTCGCTAGTGCATAGTTGGTGACTTCACGGCTTCCAGAAGTGTCTCGATTTCCTCGCGAACCTTGTCGTACATATCGGACACGACTTGGTCGCCAGGATCTTCCCAAGTAGACGTCAAGTCATCCAAAAGCGCGTGGGCCAACTCATTCTCGCCGTAAACGAAGGCTGCGCAAGCGGGCCCCAGGCCGTGCCTGAACGTCCCCACTCGCTCGCGATTGCGCAATGCCCACACCGCGAGCTTGCCGAGACCGTCAACCGTGCAGCCCCCAACGGACCGCCAGATACGATCGATCCTCTGACTGTAATCAGCGACGAGACGGGCGAACTCCTCCACTGGATATTTCTCGCTCATAGTGGGCAAGTCGGGCAACCCCTGTCCATCAATGAGCGAGGATGCGGCCATTACATCAAAGCTCAACATGTATAGATCCATGACATCGCGTCTGATTGCAGTCGATTCCAGCGAAGAGACGCGCCTATCATAGAGTCCCATATGGACAGTCATTGCACAGTGTGCATCGTCCAGCCGCCATACCCTGACATAACAATTGGTTTTAACCTCGTCGCCAAGCAAGCGCTCTGACAGAAAACTGAAATCGCCTCTCGTGAGGCGCCCAGCGCTGAGGACGCTGTCCGGCTGAAAAGTCTGCCATACGGCCTTGGCTGCTCGAAACCTCAACGAGGGGCGGCGATCAAGCTTTCCACCGAGATAACGCTTCGGCCGTATTCGGCTTCCCAAAAACAGGTGGAAGATTTCAGTCCACTCGCTCGCCATGACCAACCTTTTTCGCGCCGAGCCCATCCCGCTCGGACGCGAGAGCCTCGAGTTCTGACCGCTGACTAAAACAAGACGAGACTCTGCGCGGAGACGTTACATCACGGAGCTAATGCAGTTTACAGCCGCACAACCTTCCCCTGCCCCAGCCGATCAATCTCGGCCTCGCCGTACTCCAGCTCGGCCAGGATCTCGCGGCCGTGCTCGCCGATCTTGGGGGCGGGCGATGGCGGACGGGTCGGCGTGGCGCTGAACTCGGCCGCAGGCTTGGCCTGGCGCACGCGGCCGATGCCCGGATGGTCGAACTCGCGGATCAGGCCACGCGCCACGACCTGCTCGTTGGCCATGACCTCGCCGCGGCGCAGGACCGGCGCACACGGGACGTCAGCGTCGTCGAGGCGCACCAGCCAGTCGGCCGTCGTGCGCTTGGCCAGGATCTCGCCCATGAGGTGGATGCGCTCGGCGCCGTTGGCGGCGCGGGCGCCCGGCGTGCTGAAGCGCTTGTCCTCGATCAGGTCGGGCCTCTCCGTGGCCCGGCAGAAGCCCTGCCATTCCGAATCGGAAATGGTTCCGACTGTCAGGTAGCCGTCGAGCGTCTGGAAGATCAGGTCGGGGCGCGCGTTGGGGTCGATGGCCGAGGCTTCCTGGCCGACCACCGTGTACTGCATCATGCCCTCGGGCCACAGGTAGGCGATCATGACGTCGAGCATCGCCACCTTGATGTGCTGGCCCTCGCCGCTTTTCTCGCGGGCGTACAGCGCCGATGCCACGGCCTGCGCGGTCATCACCGACGTGGTCTTGTCGGCGACGATGGTCCTGATCATCTGCGGCCGGCGGGTCTTGGCCTCGGCCTGCACGTCGGCGAAGCCCGACAGGGCCTGCACGATCGGATCGTAGACCCGCTTCTCGGCATAGGGCCCCGAATCGCCCGCGCCGCTGATCGACACGTAGATCAGCCGCGGATTGAGCGCGCGCATCGCGGGCTCGCCCAGGCCCAGGCGCTCCATCACCTGCGGCCTGAAGTTCTGCACCAGAACGTCGGCGCGGCCGATCAGCCGGCGCACGATCTCGATCCCCTCGGGCTGCTTGAGGTCGACCGCGATCGAGCGCTTGCCGCGGTTGGTCGAGATGAACAGGGCCGAGAACTGGCCGGTCGGATCGACCGACTGGCGGCTGCGCCGTGTGATATCGCCGCCGAGCGGCTCGACCTTGACGACGTCGGCCCCCTGGTCAGCCAGGAACATGGTGGCGAACGGGCCGGATACCACGCTCGTGAGGTCGACCACCCTCACACCCGACAGAGGACCGGCCATGCCCTTCTCCCAATGCATTCTATCGCTGTCGTATCAACACATAGAGGCCGCCCCGCCGGTCGGCAATGCGCCTCGGCTTTCGACCGCCGTCGTAGAAATAATGGCGCGCCGACCAAAACTAATCGCAGATGATTTCGTTTATGAACTTACAGTAGTATGGATGGGACATGCGTTGGAACAAGCTCGAGGACGAGGCGTGCTCGCTGGCACGCACGGTGTCGGTCATCGGCGACCGCTGGACCCTGCTGATCCTGCGCGACTGCTTCCTGCGCGTGCGGCGCTTCGAGGATTTCCAGGCCAGGCTCGGAGTGACGCGGCCGATCCTCGCCAGCCGCCTGCGCAAGCTCGTCAAGAATTTCGTGCTGGCCAAGGTGCCCTACCAGGAGCGCCCGCTGCGCTACGAATACCGCCTGACGCAGAAGGGGCTGGATCTCTATCCGATCGTCATGTCGATCGTGCACTGGGGCGACGTGCACATGGCGGGCCGCAAGGGCCGTCCCCTGCTCCACCAGCATCTCGCGTGCGGCAAGACCTTCGATCCGGTGATGGTCTGCTCCGAATGCGGCGAGCCGCTCGATCCCAAGCGGATCCACGTCCACCGCGGGCCGGGCGCCAGCGGCAGCCGCCATCTGCCGCCCGCTCCCAGAGTCACGCCAGCGGCCGCGAAGCCTACGCCGAGACTTTCTTCTCGATCGCGCTAGAAATCTCGCTTGCGAGCCATGGTGAATCGAGTCAACAGTCGTCCGTGTTGTTTTCAAACGGACAACGCGCGAGCTGAACGATGACGGACCGTGAGCCACGGCTGATCCTGTGGGGCGTCAGCACCAGCCGCACGCTGCGGGCGCTGTGGGCCCTGCACGAGCTGTCCCTGCCCTACGAGCAGCGCCGCATCCA
Source organism: Alphaproteobacteria bacterium (assembly GCA_019235415.1). Classification (GTDB taxonomy): domain Bacteria; phylum Pseudomonadota; class Alphaproteobacteria; order Reyranellales; family Reyranellaceae; genus Reyranella. The sequence continues at coordinate 11,913 of JAFAKN010000563.1, read as the reverse complement.
GCCGCGCACCGGCGAGACCCAGACCGCCGAATTCACCCGCCTCAATCCGCGCCAGAAGATCCCGGTCCTGCAGGACGGCGACTTCACGATCGGCGAGAGCCCCGCGATCGTCGCCTACCTGTCGGAAACCTACGGCACCGCCGACAACCGCCTGGTGCCGGACGAGCCGAAGCTGCGCGGCGAGTGGCTCGACTGGTGCTTCCACATCGCCATGGAGCTCGACGCCACGAGCCTCTACGTCATGCGCCGGCACGGCGGGCTGAAGCACATCTACGGCGACGCGCCGGTCGCGGTCGAAAGCGCTGCCCGCTATTTCCAGGCCCAGCTCACGCACACCGCCCGCGCCCTGGATGACGGCCGCCCCTTCCTGGTCGGCGGGCGCTTCACCAGTGCCGACATGCTGCTCACGACCTGCCTTTCGTGGGCGATCGACTACGGCGTGCCCGTGCCGGACGTCTGCCGCGACTATGCGACTCGCCTGACGGCCCGTCCGGCCCACCAGGCGGCGCTCGAGGCCAACCGCCCTCCCCCCGCTCCTGAGGCCCGACCATGACCGACGCTGCCGCCAACGGAACGATCCGCACCGAATCCCACGGGCGTGTTCTCAGGATCGAGGTCGACAACGTCGCCAAGCGCAACGCCTTCACCCCCGCCATGATGGCGGCGCTGAGCGACGCCTTCACCGCGTTCGACGGCGACGACGCGCACTGGGTCGCCGTGCTGAGCTTCGCCGGCGACCACACCACGGCCGGTCTCGACATGCCGAAGTTCTTCGGGCCCAAGCGCGAGCCGCGCGACAGCCCGGCCGGCAACGTCGATCCCTTTGCGCTCAAGCGCCGCACCTTGAAGCCGGTGGTGGCGGCCGTTCAGGGCCTCTGCCTCACGATCGGCATCGAGATGATGCTGGCGGCCGACATCGTGATCGCGGCCGACACGGCGCGCTTCTGCCAGATGGAGTCCAAGCGCGGCATCGCGCCGTTGGGCGGCGCCCACTTCCGCTTCCTGACGCGCACCGGCTGGGGCAACGCCATGTACCACCTGATGCTGTGCGACGAGTTCGATGCCAAGCGGGCGCTGGAGATCGGGCTGGTGCAGGAGGTGGTGCCGGCCGGCCAACAGATGACACGTGCCCTGGAAATCGCCCGGCGCATTGCGCTCAACGCCCCGATCGGCTTGCGCGCCATGAAGGAGGCGGCGCTGAAATACATCGCATCAGGCGAAGCCATGGCGATCGCCGCGATCCCCGCCATCCACGCCCAGGTGATGGACACCGAGGACGCCCGCGAAGGCATCCGCTCCTTCGTCGAGCGCCGCGAGGCGAGGTTCCAGGGTCGATGAACGTGACTACCGTCATCCCGACCGGAGCGCGAAGCGCGAAGTGGAGGGACCTTTCATGCTTCTGGCGCCGCAAAGAGGGGTCCCTCGACTACGCCTCGCTTCGCGAGGCTTCGCTCGGGATGACGGGAGGGAATTAACCAGGAGCACTCCATGTCCAACGCCCAGTGGCACAAGACCGCCTGCAACCTCTGCTACGTGAACTGCGGCCTGGAGGTCGCAATAGAAGACGGCCGCATCGCCAAGGTGCGCGGCGACAAGGCGAACCCCAAGTCGCAGGGTTACCTCTGCAACAAGGCCGCGCGCATCCCCTACTACGCCCATCACAAGGACCGGCTCACCACGCCTCTGCGGCGACGCGCCGACGGTGGCTTCGAGGCCATCGGATGGGAAACGGCGATCGCCGAGATCGCCGGACGCGTGCGCGAGATCCACGCCAACCACGGCGGCCAGGCCTTTGCCCTCTACGGCGGCGGCGGCCAGGGAAACCATGCCGGCGGCGCCTACGCCAATGCCGTGCTGCGCGCGCTCGGCTCGCGCAACACCTTCAATGCGCTGGCGCAAGAGAAGACCGGCGACTTCTGGGTCAACGGCCGGCTGTTCGGCAGCCAGACCTGCCACACTGCCGAGGACGTGCATCACTGCGACCTGCTGTTCGTGCTGGGTTGCAATCCGTGGATCGCGCACGGCTTCCCCAACGCCCGCGACCATCTCAACCGGATCCGCAAGGATTCTAGCCGCAAGCTGATCGTGGTCGACCCGCGGCGCACCGAGACCGCCGAGCTCGCCGACCTGCACCTGGCGGTGCGGCCAGGCGCCGATGCCTTCCTGCTGGCCGCCCTGCTCGGGCTGCTGGTGCAACGCGATCGCATCGACCACGACTTCCTCGAGCAGCACACGGCGGGCCACGAGCAGGTCATCGATGCACTGCGACGCGTGCCGATCGCGGCGTGGGCCGCGGCGGCCGACGTCGCGCTGGCCGATCTGTCGCGCTGCGCCGACATGATCGCCGCCGCCAAGGCGATGGTGGTGCGAGTCGAGCTCGGCATCCAGCAGGGCGTGAACTCGACGCTCAACTCCTACCTGGAGAAGCTCTTGATCCTGCTGACCGGCAGCCTCGGCCGGCCCGGCACCAACCAGCTGCACACCTGGCTGGCGCCCTTGTGGGGCAACAGCCAGGGCAAGACTTACGGCGCGACCGGCGATGAGGTCATCGCCGGCCTGCTGCCGCCCAACAGCTTCCCGCAGGCCATCCTGGCGGACCATCCCGAACGGCTGCGGGCGGTGTTCGTCGACAGCAGCAACCCCGCCAACACGGTCAGCGACACGCAGGAGGTCGAGCGGGCCTTGCGCGCGCTCGATCTTTTAGTCGTGGTCGACGTCGCGATGACCGAGACCGCGCGGCTAGCCCACTACGTGCTGCCAGCCTCCTCGCAGTACGAGAAGTGCGAGTTCACCCTGTTCAACTTCGAGTTCCCGACCAACTATTTCCACGTCCGGCCGGCCGTGTTGCCGCCGCTGCCCGGAACGCTCGCCGAGCCCGAGATCTACAGCCGCCTCGCCCGGGCGCTCGGCATCCTGCCGGGCGACAACGTGCTGGCGCCGCTCAGCGCCGCGGCCGGACGCTCGCGCATGGAGTTCGATCGAGCCTTCCAGGCGTTCCTGAAGGACAACCCCGCGACCGCGCCTGCCGCGGCGCTGGTGCTCTACAACACGCTGGGTCCGACCTTGCCCAACGGCACGGCCTCCGCCGCCACGCTGTGGCCCGCGGCGCATCTCTGCGCCAAGCGCAATCCGCAAGCCGTTCGTCGCGCGCTCGACCTGCCCGCCGACGTGCCGAACGCAGCGCTGGCCGAGCGGCTGTTCGAGCGCCTCGTGACGTCGCCGCAAGGCACCGCTTTTTCGCGCCACGAGCACGACGAGGTGTGGTCGCTGATCGACACCCCCGATCGCAAGATACGGCTGGTGATTCCGGAAATGCTCGACTGGCTCGACCGCCTCGATCCCGCCGAGGCGCAACCGGCCGATGACTTCCCGTTCGTGCTGGCTGCCGGACAACGGCGCATGTTCAACGCCAACCAGATCTTCCGCGACCCGGCGTGGCGCAAGAGCGATCCGGAGGGCGCCCTGCTGATCCATCCGCTCGACCTTGCCGCGCTCGAAACCGAGGACGGGAGCTGGGTTGCCGTGCAGTCGCCGCGCGGCCGCATCGTCGTGCGTGCCGAGGCCGATCCGTCGATGCGCCGCGGCCAGCTCGCCCTGCCGCACGGTTTCGGCCAAGCCTATCCAGCGGCCGACGGCGAGCGGCTGACCAACGGACCACGCATCAACCTTTTGACCCAGGGCGGCAATCGCGATCCGATCGCCGGCACGCCCTACCACAAGCACGTGGCGGTGCGGCTCGAGAAGCCCACGCCCGACGAGGCCGCGACCGCCGAGCGGCTCTCGCGACGCATCCACGGCGCACCCGTCGCGGCCTGAACCGAGCAGACCGCGCCAAGGTGGCGCATCGCGGGCAAGACCTGGCCCGCTTACTGTCGTGTCCAGTCGGCAGCGTTTCGAAGAGGGTGGTCATGACGCGCCCCAAAACCGGATACGACGTCCTCGAGTACGAAATCCGCGAGGAGCAGGCGGCGACGATGGGCCGCCTCGGCCGCGAACTACAGGACACCCTCGATGCGCTGCACGCGTTCAAGAGGGAGGCGGGCAGCAGCGACGCTGCAGCCGACCGCCGTGACGAGCAGCGAGAGAGTCTCGTCCACGCTGCCGCCTATGCCCTCTGGAACTTCATCGTCCAACGCGAATGCAGCGGTTTCAGGGGGACGGAGCACATCCTCAAGGACTACGTCGTACCTCCGGAGGTGCGCGCGAGGATGGGCGTGACGCGCCCTCGCTAAGTTTTAGGGCTGCAGGGCGCGCGATCGGAGTCGCGCGCCCTCAGCGATGACCTTCCTACTCCGCCGCGATCTTCAGCGCCGCGCTGTCGAGCGCCTCGCTGAGCTTGGGCGGCGACATCGGCAGGTCGGTCATGCGGATGCCGGTGGCGCGCGCGATCGCGTTGCCGATGGCGGCGGTCGGCGGGACGATCGGCACCTCGCCGACGCCGCGCACGCCGTAGGGATGCGACGGGTTCGGGACCTCGACCAGGATGGTCTCGATCATCGGCAGGTCCGAGGCGACCGGCATGCGGTAATCGAGGAAGCCCGGATTCTCCAGCCTGCCCTTGGTGTTGTAGATATACTCCTCGTTCAGCGCCCAGCCGATGCCCTGCACGGCGCCGCCCTGCAGCTGGCCCTCGACGTAGGACGGATGGATCGCCGTGCCGACGTCCTGCGCCGCGGTGTAGCGGCCGATGCCGACGATACCGGTGTCGTGGTCGACCTTGAGGTCGACGACGTGCACGCCGAAGCCCGGGCCGGCGCCGGTGACGTTGAGCTGGGCGTGGCCGTTGATCGGTCCGCCCGTGCGGCCCGCCTGCGCGGCGAGCTGGGCGAGCGACAGCGGCTCGAACTCGCCGACGTTGGAGCCGGCCGGCTTGGCCATGCCGTTCTCCCACATCACGCCGTCGGGATCGACGTTCCAGATCTTGGCGGCGCGCACCTTCAGCTCGCGTATCAGGTCGCGCACCGAGTTCACCACCGCTAGTCCCGTGGCGAAGGTGACGCGGCTGCCGCCGGTCACGAAGTTGAAGCCGATGGAGGCGGTGTCGGCGATCACCGGCCGCACCTTGTTGTAGTCGACGCCGAGCTCCTCGGCCGCCATCAGGGCGAGCGAAGCGCGGCTGCCGCCGATGTCGGGATTGCCCGAGATCACCGTCACGCTGCCGTCCTCGCCGACATGCGCGGCCGCGCTCGAATCGGCCCCGACGTTGAACCAGAAGCCCGCCGCCACGCCGCGCGCATAGCCCGGCTTGACCGGAGCCTTGTAGTGCTCGGAGTCCCGGATCGCCTCCAGGGTCTCGACCATGCCGATGGTGTTGAAGGTGACGCCGTAGGCCGTCTTGGTGCCCTTCTTGGCGGCGTTCTTCAGGCGCAGGTCGATCGGATCCATGTTCAGCCGCTGGGCCAGGATATCCAAGCTGGACTCCACCGCCCACGCCGAGATCGGCGCGCCCGGCGCGCGGTAGGCCGCGACCTTGGGCCGGTTGCTGACCACGTCGAAGCCCACGATGTGGACGTTGTCGATGTCGTAGCAGGCGTAGGAGCACATGCAGGCTGGTCCGACCGGCGAGCCCGGAAAGGCGCCTGCCTGCATGTCCACCCGGCACTCCGCCGCGACGATGCGGCCATCGCGCATGGCGCCGATCTTGACGTGCACGTTGCCGCCCGGCGCCGGCCCGGAAGCGCGGAACACCTCTTCGCGCGACATCACCATCTTCACGGGCTTGCCCGCCTTCTGCGACAGCCGGATGGCCAGCGGCTCGAGGTAGACCACGGTCTTGCCGCCGAAACCGCCGCCGATCTCGGTCGCCGTGACGCGGATCTGCGAGGTCTCGATGTTGAGCAGCCGGCTGCAGAAGCCGCGCACCTGGAAATGGCCCTGGGTCGTCGACCAGACCTGCACCTGGCCGTCCTCGCTGGCGCTGGCGAGCGCGGCGTGCGGCTCGATGTAGCCTTGATGCACGGCCTGGGTGGTGTAGTCGTGCTCGACCACGACCTCGGCCTGGGCGAAGCCCTCGGCGGCGTCGCCCTTCTTGAACTCGATGCGCTTGGCGATGTTCGACGCCTTGGTCGGCGGCGGATTGACGCCCTCGGTGATCAGATGCTCATGCAGCAGCGGCGCGTCGGGCTTCATGGCCTCGGCGACGTCGATCACGTGCGGCAGCACCTCGTAGTCGACGTCGATCAGCGCCAGCGCCTGCTTGGCAATCGCGTCCGAGACTGCAGCCACGGCCGCGACCGGGTGGCCTTCGTAGAGCGCCTTCTCGCGCGCCATGATGTTGCGCGTGATGTCGCGCAGGTTCACCTGCATCTCGCCGGTCGGCACGATCTGGTTCGGCTGATCCGGGAAGTCCGCGGCAGTGACCACCGCCTTCACGCCTGGCAGAGCCTCGGCCTTGGAAGTGTCGATCGAACGGATGCGCGCGTGCGCATGCGGGCTGCGCAGCACCTTGCCGACCAGTTGGCCGGGCAGGTTGAAGTCGGCGCCGAAGCGGGCACGACCGGTCACCTTGTCCGCGCCGTCCGGACGGTCGGGGCGCGTGCCGATCCACTTGTACTGGGCCTTGCTCATCGGACGGTCTCCCTCATTTCGGCGGCCACTTCCATGACCGCGCTGACGATCTTGTCGTAGCCCGTGCAGCGGCAGAGGTTGCCGGCCAGCCAGAAGCGCACCTCCGTCTCCGACGGATTGGGATTGCGGTCCAGGAGCGCCTTGGAGGCGACCAGAAAGCCCGGCGTGCAGATGCCGCACTGCAGCGCTGCCATCTCGACGAACTTCTTCTGCAAAGGATGCAGCCTCTCGCCGTCGGCCATGCCCTCGATGGTCTCGACCTTGGCACCTTCGGTTTCAGGCGCCAAGACCAGGCAGCTACACACGAGTCGGCCGTTGACGGTGACGCTGCAGGCGCCGCAGTCGCCCGAGCCGCAGCCTTCCTTGCTGCCGGTCAGGCCGAGCGTGTCGCGCAGCACATCGAGCAGGGTCTGGTTGGCATCGCACAGGAACTCGGTGGGCGCGCCGTTGATGGTGGTGGTGACGTGGATCTTGGCCATGAAAGGTGCCTGCCCTTAGTGTGCTGTGTGTGAGATGCCGTTGGCGCGATCGCGCGCGATGGCCGCAGCCCGCTTCAACAGCACGCCGGCGATCTTGGTACGGTAGCGGATGGTGCCGCGCTTGTCGTCGATCGGCCGGCAGGCCGCCGAGCAGGCCTTGGCGGCCGCCTCGAGCGCCTCGTCCTCGAGCTGGGAGCCGACCAGTGCCTTGGCCGCATCCTCGACCAGCAGCACCGTCGGCGCCACCGCACCCAACCCGACGCGCGCCGCGACGACCGTGTCGCCCTTCATCGTCAGGCTGACGCCGCAGCCGACCACGGCGATGTCCATCTCGGTGCGCGGGATCAGGCGCAGATAGGCGTCGCTCGAGCCTTTCGGCCGCGCCGGCAGGCTGAGGGAGACGACGATCTCGCCCTTCTGGAGCGACGTCCGGCCGGGGCCGGTGCAGAACTGCTCGACCGGCACCTGGCGCTTGCCGCCCGGGCCCTGAATATTGACGGTGGCGCCCGCCGCGACCAGCGCCGGCACCGAATCGGCCGCCGGCGAGGCGTTGCACAGGTTGCCGCCGGGTGACGCGCGGCCCTGGATCTGCTTGGAGCCGATCAGGTTGATTGCCTCGACCACGCCGGGCCACGTCTTGCGTAGCTCCTCATGCTCGCCGATCACGGCCGCGGGCGTCGCCGCGCCGATGCGGAAACCGCCCTTGGTCTTGGCGATCGTCACCATCTCGGGGATCTTCTTGACGTCGATGATGGTGCCGGGCGCCTGGGTACCGGCCTTCATCTGGACCAACAGGTCCGTGCCGCCCGCCAGAATGCGGCCCTTGCCGTCGGCTGCAGCCATCAAGATGCACGCGTCTTTGATGTTCTTGGCGACCTTGTACTGGATCTCGGTCATGCCGGGCTCTCTCCTCTCCCTGATTTTCCGGGTGCCGCCGTATCCAAGCGGACTGCACGCCGAAGAGCAAGCCGCGAGCGATGACAGGCGAAACCCGTTGCCTCACGGACATTACGACCGTATCGTTTTTGAGCATGAAAGGAAACAAGGTAGGAACAGCGGCTCGCACGGAGACCGCAACGTGGGCGCTTTTGCTCGCGCCATCGCTGTCGTTGCTCTTCTTTCCTGTTCGCGTGCCGCTGGGCTTCGTGCTGTCTATTCATTCTGGCTGCGAACGGCGACAGGCGCGGTGAAGCCCGAGCTCAACCTCGGTAACTGGCGCGAGCTGTTCGGTGATCCCTGTTATTGGGAGAATCCTTCATGTGGCCCAGCCGGTCGCCCATCTGCGACTGGCCGATGCCAAGATGCGTGCCCAGCCCCCAATAGATCATCCCGATCTCGTCCTTCGTGAAGGCCTCGACCGGCAATTGCCGCAGCACGACGAAGCTGCGGCCCTCCCACACCTCGCGGCGGACCGCCTCGATGGTGTCGGTCAGGGTCGGCAACGGAAAATGCTCCTTCTCGATGTCCACGAGCCCGAGGCCGGCAGAGCGGATAACCTTCAACGCATGCCTCGATGTCAGCCAGCTGCGCCGGCGTAAGATCGATCGCGTAGTCGGCCGCCGAACGGAAGTCCGGTACCCTCCATGCCGACGCATGGTCGATGTGCTGGCGCATCACCGGCGTCTGCGGCATGTGGTCGGGACGCGGCGCGAAATGGCTCAAGCCGTCCATGATGGTTCCTCCCAGTCGCAATGAACTTGGAGCAGGTCGGATGAACAACCCTCTCAAGCAGCGCCTTGCCGAGAACCGGCCGATCCTCGGCTATCTCGTGTCGATGCCGAGCGTGCAGCTCGTGCAGGTGCTGGCCCGCAGCGGCGTCGACTGGCTGATGATCGACATGGAGCACGCCCCGATCGGCATCGAATCGGTGGCGGCCATGATAGCGGCGACCGCCGGCACGCCGGCGACGCCGATCGTGCGGGTCCCCGGCCCCTACTCCGACAGCGTCAAGCCCGTGCTCGACTGCGGCACCTTCGGCGTCGCCTTCCCGCAGATTGCCACGCGCGAGGAAGCCGAGACGACGGTGAGCGTGACGCGCTATCAGCCCGTCGGCCGCCGTGGCTACGGCCCAACATACGCGGCGCTGCGCTGGGGCATGCCCTCGCTCGACTACCTCAAGGCGGCCAACACTCAGGTCCTGAACATCGTGCTGATCGAATCGACAGCGGGGGTCGACGCGCTCGATGACATCCTCGCGGTCGACGGCCTCGATATCGTCGCAGTGGCGCGCGGCGATCTTTCCGAGAACCTCGGCGTGGCCGGCCAGTTCAATCACTCGCGCCTCCAGGAAGTGGTGGCGCGGGCCGAGACGAAAATCCTGCAGCGCAACGCCGTGGCGCTGGGCGGCATCGCCTTCAATGCCGATGAGGCCAAGGCCATGATCGCCCGCGGGTATCGCTTCGTCGTGCTGGGCAGCGACGCGGGCCTTATAGGCAACGCGGCGGCTGGCATGGTGCGCGCGATCCGAGGCTGACTATTCGGCCGCCACGCGTCGGTACTCCGGGTCCATGCGGTACGTCGACTCGGCCGGCTTGCGGCCCGGCACCGGATCGATGCCGCTGGCGCCCTCCTTGTTCTCGTAGATGTGCAACTCGCGCACGCGCGGCCGCGCGTCGTGGTGCACGTCGAGCCACAGCCGCAGCATCAGGCGCTTCTTCTCGGGCTCGTCCCAATCCTCGAACTCCGATCGCGCATGCAAGGTGACGAGGTTGTTGAGGAAGGTCGCTTCCCCCGCCTCGAGCCGCGTCTCGAACTGCAGCTGGCGCGCCGTCTCGCGGAAGGTGTCGAGCGCATCGAGCTCCTCCGGCGTGTACTGCAGGCCGAGGTCGCGCATGGCGACGGCGGCAATCTCGCGCACGTAGAACACGCTCACATGGCCGTCGACATTGGAGAAGACCGGCACGTTGTACGGCGTGATCTGGGGATGATCGGCGGGCTGCTCGCCGCGGCGATGGTAGCGGAAGCCGCGATAATAGAGCGGCATCAAGTCGGGCCGCCGTTGCAGCAGCTCGTTGTGGATGGCGAGGCCCGACGCGTACTGGCTGAAACCGCCTGCCCGTGCCTGGCGCACGCACATCAGCCCGACGACCTGGCCCAGGTCGGTATGCAGCTGCAGCTCACGACGGGACGTGTAGCCGCGCGCACTCTCCTCCTCGCCGGGCGGCGTCTCGTCCTGCACTGCGCCCAAAAGGTCGCCGCGCGCGCTCTGCGAGACGCCGCGACCGAAGTGGGCGCCGAACGCCCAGTACATCTTGCCGACCTGCTCGACGCTGTGCTGCTGCACCGGGAAGCCGCGCACGATGACGATGCCGCGGCCGTGCTGGATCTCCTCGAAGATCTCTTCCAGTGGCTTGTCGAGTGCCGGATGACGCGCGACGTCGCGGTCGATCTCGCGCATCGGGGTGCCAGCCTTCTCGATCCTGGCCAGCACATCCTCGAGCGCCGCCACTTGGCGCGCCGACAGGTCGACCGAGACCTGCTCCTTGGTGAGCTCGTTGCCGCGCCACGCCATCGGCACGTTCAGCAGTTCCTTGTATTGCGGCGTCATCTTGGTCCCTCCCATGGGATCGTTGTTCACACGAAGATCGACGTGTTTGTATCGAGCGGCGGTAGCTCGGCGGCAGCGGGCACGACCGCGCTCGTCCCGTCACGCATCGCCGCGGCGACGAGCGCGCGCAGCCGCGAAAGATGCGGCCCGAACAGAATCGGATCACGCTCGTGCAGGCGCAGCAGTGCCAAGCCGCGCAGAGTCGCGATGATGAACTGCAGGAGATGTTGTCGCTCGTCGGGATCGAGCAGCGTGTCGCCCATCAGGCGGTCCCACATCTCGCGATAGGCGACAGCCAAGGCGAGACGGCAGGCCCGCACGCGCTTGTGCAGCGCCGCCTGCTGGCGCGTGTCCATCAGGATCTCCGACGCCGCGACGTATCGCGGTCCGCCATAGAATTCCCACAGCGTGTCGACGATGCGGTGTGCCCGCTCCTCGATGGCCGTGTCGCGGGGATCGATCGCCGACAAACGCTCGGCCACCTCCTCGAACACATGCGCGAGGGCGGCGATCGCGATGTCTTCCTTCGACTTGAAATGGTACTGCACGGCTCCCGGGGAGACGCCTGACTCGCGGGCGATGTGGCGCCGGAGTAGCCATGGTCGATCAAGCGCTGCACGGCGGCTTCGATCAACGCTGCCGGGTCGCGGCACTGCGTGCGGCCTGTGTCCGGGTCCGCTTCATGGCACAGAACCATACAAACGTGATGTTTTTGAATCAACCGCTGGGCGCGCGCGCTCTGAAGCGTGGGCCGACCAGGAGTCGCGTCGACAAGGATTAGGAGCGCCCGCGCCCGCACGATTACCTTGCGGGGCGGGCTGCAACGGCCCGCCGGTACATCCGCGGTCGGACGGTTGATTCTCCGGCCCGTCAATGCGCGACCTTGCAAAGAGTTCCGTGCTCAAGCGCCGACGGCGACGGCGCTCGTCACCCCTCGCCGCCGGAACGCGCAACCACCAGCTCGACCACACGCTCGGCGGCCTGTTCCGCCGTCATCGTCGCCGTTTGCAGGGTCAGCGCAGGATCGTCGGGTGGCTCGTAAGGCTGGTCGCGCCCAGTCAGGTTCAGGACCTTGCCGCGATCGGCCTTCGCGTAGAGGCCTTTGGGATCGCGCAGCCGGCAGACCTGGTACGGCGCATCGACGAAGATCTCCAGGAAGCGGCCCTCCGGCATCAGCGCCGCCGCTTTCGCCCGATCGGCCTTGAAGGGAGAAACCAGCGCCACGATGACGATCAGGCCGGCATCGGCCATCAGCTTGGCGACCTCGCCTACCCGCCGGACGTTTTCTGCCCGGTCGCCGGCATCGAAGCCCAGATCGGC
>JAFAKN010000660.1 GCA_019235415.1 Alphaproteobacteria bacterium | reverse complement strand
GGCATGGGCACGCGCAGCACCCGCGGATGCGCCAGCGCGGTTTCGCGCAGAATCGCCTCCATTCGGGCAACCTCGGTGGCGAGTCCGACCGTGAGCTGGATGTCGATGCGGCTCGATGTGTCTGCATAAGTGCGGTTGATGACCGGGTTTTCCAGAAAGACGCTGTTGGGCACGATCACGCTGGTGCGCTGGAAGGTTTCGATCTCGGTGGCGCGGATGTTGATGCGCCGCACGAAGCCCTCGTGGCCGCTGACCGACACCCAGTCGCCCGCCTTGATCGGCCGCTCGACCAGCAGGACCAGGCCGGAGATCACGTTGTTGGCGATGTTCTGCAGGCCAAGGCCGATGCCGACCGACAGCGCGCCCAGCACGATCGCGAGGTTGGTGAAGTCGATGCCGAGTGCCGCGATGGCGATCAGGAGGGCCACCGTGACGCCGAGGTAGTTCAGGCCGGCATCGACCGACTGGCGCAGCGGCAACGGCACGTCGATGGTCGGCAGCACACGGTCGCGCACGATGGTGCGCAGCAGCCGGACCAGGCCGAGGCAGACGCCGAAGGCGATCAGGGCAATGCCGATGTTGCCGAGCGAGATGGTGACGCCGCCGACCCGGATGCCGCGCAGCAGCTGGCCGGCGCCGTCGAGAACCGCGTCGGTGTCCACACCCCAGGCCGCCGGGATGGCGATCGCCAGCAGCAGGACCAGGACCAGGTCGAACAGCAGGATCAGGATGTTCTGGCTGTGCAGATTGGCGTCGGGCGCCAGGCCCAGGCGCTGCCGCACCCAGCGGCCGGCTATGGTGTCGGGCGCGGCGGCAGCCTCGAGCAGGTCGCTCACCAGCCGGTGTGCGAGCAGCGCCACGGCGATCAGCAGGCAGGTCGTGTAGACCGCGCTGTGCAGGTGTGCGGCGAGCCGGGCGTAGCCCAGCAGGGCCATAGCGATGGCCAGAAGCACGATGCCGCTCAGCAGCAGGCGGCCGATCGACCAGGGGGTGCCGCCGATCATGGTCGGCAGCTCCGCGCCGTCGGGCCGCGCGGCATGCCAGGCGCGGTTCGAAAGGGCCGGCAGGGTGAGGAAGGCGATGGTGCTGGCCAGCACCAGGGCGCCCACCGCGGCGAGCGCGTCGGCGGTGGTGGCGCTGCGCGTCAGCGCGACGTAGACGATGTCGACGGCGATGCCGACGCCCATCAGCCGCCGCAAAGCGTTCGACAGGTGTCGCGCGCTGTCGTCGGTGAAGGGCAGCACGCGCCAGTTGGGCCGGGCCGGCGACAGCGCCGTCGCCGTGAGGCCGACGACCAGCAGGAAGGAGATCAGCCGCAGGGTGACGGCGGGCACCAGCTGGTCGATGGGCGGCGGCGGCGAGGTCGCGACCAGGATCTTGCCGATCAGCCAGACGGCGAGGATCGGCACCAGCACCAGGCCGACGCCGTCGATGGCGGCGGCGATGGTGCGGTCGCGCTGGCCGGGCTCGGCGGCATCGCCACGGCCGAAGCGATGGCGCAGCACGCGACCGAGCCACCAGAGCACTCCCATCGCGACCGTCCAGGCGCCCAGCGAGACGGCGTCCCGGCTGCTGATTCGCAGGCCGCTCAGGCCCTCGCGCCCCCAAGCCGCCAACGCCGTCGACAGGTTCTGCACGGCTTCGACGACTTGCGGCCCGAGCTTGACCCATACCTCGGGCGACAGCGGCGAGGCGTCACGGTGCAACAGGTTTTCCAGCACCACCTGGCTGCGCAGCTTGGTCATGCGATCGAGCAGCTGATCGGCGCGTGCCATCACGACTTCGCATTGCTTGACGCGACTCTCGCTTTCCGCCGCTTGGGTCGACAGCCGATCGCGCTCGGCCTTCACGGCGTCCGTCTCGGGCACGGCATCGGTGCCCGGCTTGACCTCGAGCGGGGCCAGGAGCTTGCGCGTGTCGCCGAGGTCGGCCCGCGCCAGCGCCGCCGCGGCGCTGGCCGCTGTCCGCACGTCGACCACCTGCTCGCGCAGCGCGTCGATCTCGGCAGGCAGGAGGTCCGGCTGGTCGGCGCGGTCGGCGACGCGGTTCAGTTGGCGCGTCCAGAGGTCGACGAGCTGGCCGAACGGCCGCTGCGGTTGCGGCGTGGACTGTGCGAGGGCCGTTTGCGCCGCCAGCAGCAGGCCAAGGCTGGCCAAGCGGAAGAAGGTCCGCATGTTTTTTCCTAACATGGTCGGCGAGCCCAAGCCATCGAATGCCCCCAACGCCTATCCGGGCATGAGGTCACCGTATAAGCCAAATAAGGCGGACTTCCGCGGCTTATGCGCGCGAGTTGACAGGGCCATTGCAAGGAGGAACTTTGCGGCCCGAAAAGCAACAAGGGATGGAGCAATGGCTAGCACGCTGGGCTCGGTGGGCGAGGTCCGGATCAAGCCGGAGCGACTGCACACCTTCGCCATGGCGATCTGCCGGGCGGACGGCAGCTCGGAGGAGGAGGCCCGGCTGGTCGCAGACCATTTGGTGCTGGCCAACCTGTTCGGCCATGACAGCCACGGGGTCGGCATGATCCCTCATTATATCCAGAACACCGAGAGCGGCGCCTGCGTCCGTAACCATCATGCAAAGATGGCCCGCGACAATGGCGCGGTGATCGTAGTCGACGGCGGGGCCGGCTACGGCCAGGTCGTCGCCAAGGAGGCGATGGATATCGGCATCGAGCGGGCCAGGCAGCACGGCGTGTGCGTGCTGGGCCTCATCAACGCGCATCATATCGGGCGCATCGGCCATTGGGGCGAGCAGTGCGCCCGCGCGGGCATGGTGAGCACGCATTGGGTCAACGTTCACGGCCACAAGTCGATGGTCGCGCCGTTCGGCGGCGCCGAGCCGCGCTTCACCACCAACCCCTACTGCACCACGATTCCGCGCAACGGCAAGGAACCCATCGTCCTCGACTTCGCCACCAGCCAGGTGGCGATGGGCAAGGTGCGGGTGGCCCAAAACAAGAAGGTGCCCATGGAGGACGGCCTGCTGATCGACGCAGCCGGCCGTCCCACCACGGATCCCGGTGTGATGTACAACGCGCCCTACGGCGCCTTGCTCCCGTTCGGGCTGCACAAGGGCGGCGGGCTCGCCGTGATCTGCGATCTGCTGGCCGGCGCGCTGACCGGCGGGCGCACTCACAGCCCTCGGACCATCAAGAAGACCGGCACCGACATCATCAACAACATGCTGTCAGTGATCATCGATCCGGCCGCGATGGGCGGCAGCGCATTGTTCGAGGAGGAAGTGGAGACCTTCATCACCTGGGTGAAGTCGGCAAAGCCGCAGGACGGGGTGCCAGAAGTCTTGGCACCCGGCGAGCCGGAGCGTGCCCGGCGCGCCGATCGCGAGAAGAACGGCATTCCGATCGACACCACGACCTGGCAGCAGCTTCTGGACGTCGCGGCCAAGGTCCGGCTCAACGATACCGACATTCCGCACATGGCCTGACAGGGAGGCCGCTCAGGGGGAGACGATCATGGCCAAGATGAGATTGTACTATTCGCCCGCCTCACCTTACGCCCGCAAGGTGCGGGCGGTGGCGATCGAGACCGGCCTCGACAAGAAGCTGGAGATGGTCAACGTGGCGCTGACGCCAGTCGAGCCCAACGCCGACGTCGACAAGCACAATCCGATCGGCAAGATCCCGGCCTTGTCGGTCAAGGGCATGGACCTTTTCGACTCGCCGGTCATCTGCGAGTACCTCGACAGCCAGCACAAGAAGCGCAAGCTCCTGCCGCGCAAGGGCCGCGACCGCTGGGTGGCGCTGCGCCTGCAGGCGATGGGCGACGGCCTGCTCGATGCCGCTCTGCTGGCCCGCTACGAGAATGCGCTCAGGCCCGAGGACAGGCGCTGGAAGGACTGGGTCCAGGGCCAGATGAAGAAGATCGATGGCGTGCTGGCCCAGCTCGAGGCGGAGGCGAAATCGCTCAAGGGAAAGCCGACCATCGGCACCATTGCCGTGGGCTGCGCTCTGGGCTATCTCGACCTGCGCTTTGTCCATCACGACTGGCGCAGCAAGCATCCCAAGCTCGCTAAATGGTACGCGGCCTTCTCCAAGCTGCCTTCGATGAAGGCGACGGCTCCGCCTGCGTCCTGAGATCGGCGTCCTGAGACCGGCATCCTGAGATCAGCGCGATCATCGCCGAGGAGGTGATGGCCGAGGAAGTGAAGCGAACATCGCACCTGTCGTGACCAAGCAGGCGGCGGCGCCGGCCAATTGCGATCGACCCTGTCCATCCGACATTGCGCCACCGGGCGCGCAGCACGCCGATTGCCGCACCAATCGCGAACGGCATGGCAACCATCTGGAACGGTGGGAGGGCACCGGCGAGAACCGAAAGCGTTTCCAGACATCCCCAAAGTGCGATGGCCAAACCGCCTGCAATTACTGCGCGACGTCGGTTGGCCGCGGCGGACCATGGCAGCGCCATAAAGAAGACGCCCGCGCTTGTCGAGGTTACCATGCGGTCGCCCTGGAGATCTCATGTTCGTACGGCCGACCAACCGGGTGAGTCATCGTCTGGCGCGTATGGCCTTTCTGCTGGCCTGCGCGGGGGCGCTGACCGTTGCGGCACCGGGTCCGCTGCATCGCTTTCTCGGCCTTGATGTCGAGATCGTCCTCGCTGTCTTTCGCTACGGCTTCTATCTCGCAGCTGCCGGCGCTGCCTTGGGCCTGGCGACGATCGTGCCGACCCGTCCCGGAGAGCGACGTCGTGGTTTCGTCGCGGCGTTCCTTGCCATCGTGATTGGTGTGGCAGGCGCCTGGGTGCCGCTCGATTGGTTCCTGCGTGCCCAGCGGCTGCCCGAGCTCAACGACATCTCGACCGACATCGCCAACCCGCCGCCCCTCGTCGTTACGGCGCAGTTGCGACGCGGCGCGACCAATCCGCCCGGCTATCCAGGCGCCAGCGCGGGTGTGCTCCAGCGGTCGGGCTACCCGGACATCGTGCCGGTGGTGCTGCCTGTCCCGCCGGCCGAAGCATTCAAGCGGGTCGACAAGGTGGCGATGGACATGGACTGGGACGTCGTTGCGCGCGCGCCTGGCGAGGGCCGGCTCGAGGCGGTCGCCACCAGCCCCTGGTTCGGCTTCAACGACGACATCGTGGTGCGCATCAAGCCGGACGGCAGCGGCACCCGAATCGACATCCGCTCCAAGAGTCGCGTCGGCGAATCCGATCTCGGCGTGAACGCCAAGCGCATCCGCGAGTTCGTCGCGCGGCTGAAGGCGGAAGGATGAGTTATGGACTTCGGATCTCTGGCCCGCATTCATGATTCATGAGCGGAGCGTCCGCGGTCCTACGAAGAAGCCTCGAGGGGCAGCGTGAACTGGAACACACTGCCGTCGGCGCTGCTCTCCGCCAGCGCAATGTCGCCGGCGTGCAGGCGCACCAGATCGCGCGCGATGGCGAGGCCGAGGCCGGCCCCGCCGGCGCGGCCGCCGGTGACAAACGGCCGGAAGATCTGCGCGGCGACCTCCTGCGGCACACCGGGACCATCGTCGGCCACGTCGACCAGCAGCTTGGCTCCCGCCGACCGGGCGCTCACGGTCACTTCCGTGGCGCCGGCCTCGAAGGCATTGCGCCCCAGGTTGAGGAACACGCGATAAAGCAGGTCGCGGTCGCCGCGCACTTGTTGGTCGGAAGCGATGCGGTTCGCCCAGTGGCGAACGACGTTGGGCGTGATGTCCTCGCCGTGCTCCTGCAGCACGACGCCGACCTCGTCGACCAGGTCGGCGAGGTCGACCGCAGCCATGCGTGGCGTCGGCCGGTCGCGCACGTACTCGATCGCATTGCTTGCCAGCCGCGCCGCGCGGTCGATGGTGTTGAGGATGGTGGGGGCCAACGAGCGGGTGCGCTGATCGTCGCTGCTAGCGAGACGGTCCGACAATAGACGCGCCGTCGAGAGCATGTTGCGCAGGTCGTGGTTGATCTTGTTGGTCGCCGCGCCGATCTCCGCCAGCCGTGACTTCTGGCGCAGCGAGGCGCGCAGCTCGCGCTGCAGGTTCTGGAACTCGCGGTCGACCACGCCGATCTCGTCGTTGCGACGCGTCGGCGGGCGCTCGCGTCCCGGCTCCTCCGGTGCCCGCCGGAAGGCCGTCATGTCGGCCGACAGATCCTGCAGCGGCAGGATCACCAGCCAGCGCAGCGCCAGGTAGAGCAGCGCCGCGGTGAACAACGCGATGATGATCGACAGCACCAGGATGCGCGTGGCGTAACCGTACATCGCGATGCGCATCGGCAGCTCATCGATCACGATCCACACCATCGCCTTGGGCAGCCGCATCGATTCGCCGCCGACCCGGATGTAGCGCGCGCCGTCATGCGCCATGGTGGCGAGCGCGTCCCAGATCAGGGTCAGCACGCTGTCTTCCTTGAGGTTGTAGGACGGCATGCTGGGCCTGGGCTCGATCGTCATCAGCGCCCGCTTGGGCTTGTTGGGCTCGACCAGCACGACGGTGTCGACGCGGGCATTGTTCAGGAGCGCGCGCTTCACTTCCTCGTTCACCATGTTGTCGGGTGTGGCGTCGAGCGCCAGGGCGGCGAGCGTGCCGCTCTCGATCAGCTGCTCGAGATAGACCATGCGGAAACGGGCGATCGACGGCAGGAAGATCAGCACCTCGGCCGTCATGACGGCGACGATCACCATCCCCAGGATGCGCCAGGATAGGCCGAA
>JAFAKN010000655.1 GCA_019235415.1 Alphaproteobacteria bacterium | reverse complement strand
AGATGCACGCCGACGCCGATCGGCAGGTTCGCGATTACGCGATTCATCTCGGCCTGCAGCGTGCGACCGAACTCGATGACGTTGCCGTTGGGCTTCATGCCGATGGCGATGCCGATCGCCGGTTGGCCGTTGAAGCGGAACATCGGCTGCGGCGGGTCGATGTAGCCCGGCGTCACGGTGGCAATGTCGCTCAACCGGAAGAACCGGTCCTTGACCCGGATGTTGACGGCGCGCAGCGTCTCGAGCGACCTGAACTGGCCGCTCACCCGCAGGCTCACCGTTTCCGGGCCGGCCTGCACGACGCCCGACGGCGCCACCACGTTCTGCGCCTGCAGCGATTGCAGCACCGACTGCTGGTCGAGGCCGAGGCCGGCCACGTGCTGGGTCGAAAAGTTGAGGAACACGACCTGATCCTGCACGCCTAAAAGCTCGATGCGGCCGGCGCTCGGTATCTTGAGGATCTCGGTGCGCGCCTGCTCGGCGTAATCGCGCAACTGGCGGAACGACAGGCCGTCGGCGGTGAGCGCGTAGATATTGCCGAACACGTCGCCGAACTGATCGTCGAAGTAGGGGCCCTGCACGCCGTTGGGCAGGTCGGCGCGGATATCGTTCACCTTGTCGCGCACCTCGACCCAGATCGACGCGATGTCGCGGGCCGGGGTGTCGTCCTTCAGGTTGACGAAGATCGTGGTCTGGCCGGAGGTCGTGTAGCTCTTGGTGAAATCGAGCGTCGTGAGCTCCTGCAGCTTGCGCTCGATGCGGTCGGTGACCTGGTCGGTCGTCTCCTCGACCGTGGCGCCCGGCCAGCTGGCGAACACGACCATCGACTTGATGGTGAAGGAGGGATCCTCCTGGCGCCCCAGCCGCAGGTAGGACAGCGCGCCGGCCACCACCACCGCCAGCATCAGGTACCAGACGAAGGACCGGTGGCCGAGCGACCATTGCGACAGGTTGAAGCCGTTCACTGGAGCTTCACCTTCTGCCCGGGCGACAGGCTGTGCACGCCCGCGATCACGACGCGCTCGCCGCCGCGGATGCCGGCGGTCACCGTCACCGAGGCGTCGCTGCGCGAAGCCGAGTCGTCGCTGCGCGAAGTCGAGTGGTCGCTGCGCGACGCCACGGTCACCTGGCGCAGGTCGACCGTCGTGTTCGCGGGATCGACCACCCACACATAGGTCTTGCCGTCCTTGTCCAGGAGAGCAGTCGCCGGCAGATCGACGCGCGGCGACACCGAACGGGTCATGGTCACGGCGATGGTGATGCCGAGCCGAAAGGCGTCGGGCGGGTCGGCCAGGCTGAGGTAGACCTGTTGCGTGCGCGTGTTCGGGTCGGCGACGGGATCGATGGCGCGTACGCCGGCGGCCATGATCGACAGCGACTTGTCGAGATGCACGGTGATGGCGAGATCGTTGGGATGGTGCAGGATCTCGGCCAGGCCGCTCGGCACGGCGATCACCGCCTCGCGGACATCGGGCCGGGCGAGCGTCAGCACCTTCTGGCCCGGGTTCACCACTTGCCCGGGTTCGGCGTAGCGGCCGGTGATCACGCCGTCGAAGTCGGCGATGAGGCGGGTGAAGGACAGCAGGTCCTGCGCCTTGGCGAGCTGGGCCTCGGCGCGCTTCAGGTTGGCATCGGCGGTATCGCGGTTGCGCTCCACCAGCTCGAAATCGGCTGGCGGCGTGTAGTTGCGCTGCACCAGATCGCGCTGGCGCCCTTCCTCGGCCTCGGCATTGTTGTACTGCGCCTGGGCATTGGCGACGGCGGCGCGGGCGCTGCGCACGCCGGCCTCCTGCACCGCCGGATCGAGGGCAGCGAGCTCCTCGCCCTTCTTCACGACCGACCCGATGTCGACGAAGCGTGCGACCATGCGGCCGAAAATGCGGAAGCCCAGGTCGGTCTTGTAGCGCGGCTCGATCGTCCCCGCGAACGGACCGAGCGTGTCGGTGGTCCGTTCGACCGCGACCACCGAGAGCACCGGCCGGATCGGCTCGGATGCCTGCCCTTGCTCGTCGCGACAGCCGGCGAGGCCGACGATCGCCGCGAGCACGAGGCCGACGACGGCGTTCATTTTGCCGTCTCGGCGATCTCGACCGTCTGGCCCGGTCGCAGCAGCTGAACGCCGGCGCTGACCACCAGCTCGCCGGAGGCCAATCCCTCGGCGATGGCGATGCTGTCGCGGGTGTAGCGGGCGACCGTGACGGGCTTCAGCGAAACCGCCTTGCTCTTGGCGTCGACGACCCAGACGGCGGGCTTGCCGTCCTGCTCGAACAGCGAGGGCCAGGGCAGCAGCACGACCTTCTGCTGCCTGATGGGGCCGGTGCCATTGACCAGCGCGCCCAGGGACATCGCATGGGGCGTTTCCCGCAGGCCGACCTTCACCAGCACCGTCTCGGTCGCGGGATCGACGGCAGGCGAGATTTCCCGGGTGTCGCCGATCGTCCTCACGGCCGGATCCGCCAGCAGGGAGATGGCAAGCCCGTCGGGGCTCACGCCGTTGTTGAGCACCCGTTCGTGCACGTTGAACACCGCGTCGCGCGGTCCGTCGCGGGCGAGCGTGTAGATCGTCTGCGCCTGCGCCACCACCTGGCCTGCCTCGGCGGCGCGTGCGGTGATGATGCCGTCGGCGTCGGCGCGCAACTCCGTGTAGCTCAGCTGGTCCTGGGCAAGCTTGAGATCGGCGCGCGCCTGATCGAGCTGCGCCTCGCCGGAACGCAGCGCCGCCCGCGCGTCATCGTAGCTGCGCACCGTCGTGTTGCCCCTGGACAGCAGCTCCTTCTGGCGGGTGAAGGCCGCGGTCGCCTGGCGGACCAGCGCTTCTGCGGAGGAAACGCCGGCCGAGGCCGAAGCCAGCTCGGCCTGCTGCTCTTCGGGATCGAGCCGCGCCAGCAGCTGGCCCTTGGTCACGTGGTCGCCGACATCGACCAGCCGCTCGCCGATCTTGCCGCCGACCCTGAAGGAGAGATCGCTGCTGACCTGGGCGGCGATGGTCCCGGTCAGCACGATCGTCGGCGCGTAGTCGACGTTCTTGGCGGTGACGGTGCGTACGCGCGTGAGCGGTACCGGCGCGTCGCTTTCGTTACGGCAGGCTGCCAGCAACCCGAAGCAGACAAGCCAGAGGATCGACCGAGTTATTGCCCCGCCCCCAATTCTGGGTCACCGTTTTTCGCGATGGTATCAGGTGCGCCATCATTGGTTAATGCCGAGCATCGAAGATGATCGCCTGCGCAACTTCTTCCTCCTCTTTGGGCGCAAAGGTCGAAGTCGCATAGTCTGGGGTCGCGAGGTAACCGATGGCTAACCCATGCGTAGTTGCGGCGTCCGAATTCACCCGGAACTTCCGCCGGTACCGAGTGCGCGTCCAGCGAGAACCCGTTGCGGTGTCTAGCCACGGTCACGTCATCGGCTATTTCATCGGGGCGGAAGAGTACGAGGAATTCCGCCGCCACCGGAATAGCCGGCGTAGCTTCGCGACCGTCGAACTGCCCGACGGAAAGGTGGACGAGATCGCCGCTACTCGCATGGATGGCAGGCACAGTCATCTCGACAGGCTACTCGGGAGCAAATAAGGGACAGGGTACCGGAACCCCAAGCCGTAGCCGGCTCTCGCCGTCTCGCCGGCGCGACAACAGCCGAACACCCTTTCAAGACACATGCCCAGCATCGAGCGTCTCACTTTCATCGGCCTGGAATATGCCTTCGCGCCCGAAAAGGCTTACGGCATGTCGCGCGGCGGCGGCTTTCGCCGGCAGGGCGGGCTGGTCGAGGTCGAGACCGATGGGGGCGTGCGCGGCATCGGCGAGGCGTTCGGCAACCCGCGTGTG
>JAFAKN010000466.1 GCA_019235415.1 Alphaproteobacteria bacterium | reverse complement strand
CGTCCTGGTCGAGGCTGGCGTCCACCTGATCGAGAACCTGGCGCTCGACGAGCTGGCCCGCGACGGCGTCTCAAGCTTCTGCTTCATCCTGCTGGCGGCCAAGTTCAAGGGCGCGACCGGCTGCCCGGTACGCCCGATCGCGCTGGTCTAGTGTCCCGCCCCTGAAATTCGTCAGCGATTTTCAGGGATAAGCGGGCCACTAAACTATTGAATCTAGTGTGATTCAGATTCCGAAGTTCGCTGACGAACTTCGGAATCATCACACTAGTCAGCGGCGCACGGCGTGGCGCTGCGTTGCTTGCAGCGTAGCGTGCGAAACACCACGCGCATCTGCATTGGCCGGGCGTATCATCGCTCCTGGCATTTCGCTCGTTGTGCTCAGGGAGACCGCGATGTCGCTCACTGCGCATTCCCAATTCAGCAAGTGCTTTTTCTGCAGCAAGGACGCGACCGACAGGCCGATCGGCGGTTCGGTCGGAAAAGGCGGAGCGAACCACAAGGCCGACGTCCGGATCGTGCAGGCGTTCCTGAATTCGACGCCACCGGAGGACGGCGGCCCGGCGTTCCTGCTCGCCGAAGACGGGATCATCGGCCCCAAGACGCAGGCCGCGATCGATAAATTCCAGGCGAAGGTCCTGCGCCACCCGGACGGCCGGATCGATGTTCATGGCCCGACGATCAAGGCGCTGACCGCGCTGATCTGCGACTCGCCTTCGGTTCCCCCCGGCCGGCTCGGCCTCGACGGGCGGCCCGGACAGGCCGCCGGCTCGCCCGCGACTCCGCCCACGCCACCCCAGACAGGCGCCCAAATGGTCGCCGAGGGAAAGCAGATCCTGAAGGACCTCGAGCGCAACCTGATGTCGCTACGCTTCAAGCTGCTGCATCAGACGCCGACGACCATGGCCTGGCTGAACAAGCATTTCGAGACGGCAAAGGTGAAGGTCACCTCGAACGACGCCGACGCGCTCCTGCGGATCGTTTCGGCTATCCATTTCCAGGTCTCGCGCGCCAATGCGTTCGGCGCCCAAGGCATCGACAGCATCATCATGTTCGATCCGAAGGCCGACCCCGGCGTCATCGCCTGGACGGTGCGCGGCGGCGACAAGTTGTCGACCAATCAGTTCCAGATCTACGTCGACAAGGGCGTGAAGATAAAGGCGCCGGGGCACACGGTTTTCCTGGCACCTATCTTCACCAACCAGCCCGCTCCGGTCGAGAAGCAATGGACCGTGATCCACGAGATGTGTCATTTCGTCGGAGCCCGCGATGGCACGGGCCTGGAAATCAACGACAATGCCTATGCGTTCGAAGGGCACTTCCTGACGATCGGCAAGTTCTTCAAGCTGCACAACGCCGAATCGATCTCGCTGATGATTCTTGAATTCGCCATTGGAACGGCGGCCGTCGTCGGCACACCGCGATTGGCGAAATTCAAGGCGCATTTCGACGTCTTTCCCAAGGTGGTCGCCGGCCAGATCGTCACGAGCTGACTCTGCCGCCAACCCGGAGCACATCCAGCATGTGGCCATTTCATCGCAAGCGGTCGGCATGCGCTGAGCCGCCGCCGTCCCGGCGCGTCGTATCGTTCCTATCGCCTGAGGACATACGCGTGCTGGGGCACCTCCCCGAGGAAGCCGTCCTCGGCTCCCTCGTCGGAGACGGCGCGGTGGAGCGGTTCCAGCCCAATCCCGCCTTTATCGCGCTCCTGCACGACACCATTCGCCGCGTGCTGCCGCTGGATACCGGCTTCCAGAGGGCCGCCGCGGAGCAGGGTGACGGCTGGCTCTACGTCATCGACCTTCGTACGCCGGAAGGGCCGCAAGGGAACGTCCCGCCGGAGGACATCATCAGCGGCTTCGAGGTCAACGCAGGCAAGATCAACGCCGAGAAGTACTACGCGAACGACAAGTACCTCGCCTGGACGCGAAACGGCGTTCCTCGCCTTCCACCGAGCCTGTCCGGGGCGCTGCTGCAGGCCATCAAGGAGCGCGCCCTGCCCACGCCTGCGAGAGGCGGCTGAGGACGCAGCCCCTGGGTGACGCCTGTTAAGTGATGCGATCACACCGACACCCTGCTACGAGTTGGCAGGTTGCCGTCGGCGGAGGATGTCATGTACGCCGCAATTCGTCAGGCGAAGGCAAAGGCCGGCATGGCCGATGAGCTTGCGAGCCGGCTCAAGGACGTCATTCCGATCATCAGCAGCGTCCAGGGCTTCATGGGATACTACGTGATATACGCACCGGATGACACGGTGACCGCGATCAGCATCTTCGACAACGTTGCCAGCGCTGACGAATCGAACAGGCTGGCGCTGGCTTGGATCGAGGAGAATCTTGGACCGCTCCTCGTCGGGCCTGCCACCGCGACGGCCGGACCGGTGATCGTCCATTCCTTACCCTAGCGCTTCAAAGCGTCACCTCTTGAGCGAGGTCTGCCCGGCCCTCACCGCATCGACCACCATGCGGATGGCTTGTATGACCACTGGCGCATTGTCGATCATGATGTTGTGTCCCGAGTGCGTGTCGGTGATGTGCACCGCGCCGGCCACGAGGGCCGCGAGCTCGTTCTGGGCCGCCGAGTTCGCCCGGTCGATGACCGCTCCGAAGTTCGGCGGTGTATCCGGTGGCAGCTCACCGGCCTGGATAAGCTTCGGCACGACATCGATGTATTTGTTGCTGGCCGTGAGCACGACGACCGGCATGGGCCTTGGCGCTGCCGCGGCGGCCGTCTGGTCCAGAGTCTCGTCGAAATCCTGCCGTTCCAGTTCCGGATAGATCGCGAGGGCCTCGGCCGGCCGGGCGTTGATGCGCGTCCAGGTCTTCCATTCGTCAGGTGTCATCTGCGAGCGAAGCTCGGGCGTGAGGGCGTCAACGAACACGATGCCTTTGATTTCGGCCGGATACTCGGCGGCGAAGACCCGTGCGATCGTGCCGCTGAAAGAGTGCGCGACGAGGACGTAAGGGCCCGGTACGTCGGCCGCCTTCAGCAAGGCGACGAGGTCGTCGACGCCATTTTTGGGGCTGGTCGGCTGAGGCACCGGGTCGCTGCGGCTGAAGGTTTGGTCGAGATGTGGCGCACCGGGCCGGTCGTAGGTGCACACCCGCGTCGTCTTCTGGATTTCGTCGTAGACCGTCGGACCCTTCTGATCGGCCGCATGCCACAGGTCAGACGCCGTGTCCGTACCCGAGATGAGCAGCACGGTGGGCGATCCGCTGCCTTGGCACTCGATGTACATCATCCGTCCCCCACCGATGTCGACCCGCTTGGCGAAGGACTGGGCGCGCGCCCCTGTCGCCGGCGAGCAAGCGAGCGCGACAAGAGCCAGAAATTTCAAGACGATGTGTTTCACGGTCCTCGCCCCTTTCGCTTGGCTATCCAAGGGGCCAATGTAGGACCGGAGCGACGGGAGGGTCGAATGGACGTCCGGCACGACGACAAGACCATCGACGAAACACTGCGCCAGACGCCTTATGGCCAGACTCCTCGTGGCGCTTGGCCCGAGAACACCGAGGCCCGCGTGCCGTACTGGGTCTACCAGGACGAAGCCAACCACAAGCGCGAACTGCGGCGCGTATTCGAAGGCGCGACCTGGAACTTCGTCTGCCTTGAAGCCGACATCCCCAACAAGGGCGACTACCGCACCAACCATGTCGGCACCATGCCGGTGATCGTCGTGCGCGGGCCCGACGGCGAGATCAACTGCTTCGAGAACCGCTGCGCCCATCGCGGGTCGCTGATCGCCTTCGACGACGGCGGCAACGTCCAGAACAATTTCAGGTGCATCTACCACGCCTGGAGCTACGACCTTGCCGGCAACTTGCGCGGTATCGCCTTCGAGCGCGGCATCACCGGCCCTGATGGCGTGATCCGGGGCGGCATGCCCAAGGATTTCCGGCGCGAGGACTTCAGCCCGCGCAAGCTCAGGACGACGGCTCTGTGCGGCCTGGTGTTCGCAACCCTCTCGCCCGACACGCCGCCGATCGAGGCGTATCTCGGCAGCGAGGTGCTGGGCCGGCTGAAGCGCGTGCTCGACCGGCCGATCCGCGTCATGGGCCGCTTCGTGCAGATGCTCCCCGGCAATTGGAAGCTCTATTTCGAGAACACCAGGGACAACTATCACGCGAGCCTGCTGCACCTCTTCCTGACGACGTTCCGCATCGATCGCATGACCCAGGACGGCGGCATGGTGGTCAGCCCCGACGGCGGCTGCCATACGACCTACACCCTCGACAGTCCCGAGGGCGCCAACGCCACGGCCTATCGCGACCAGGGCATCCGCACGGAAAAGGACGACTACAGGCTGGCCGATCCCAGCCTGCTCGATTCCGTCGACGAGCATGGCGATGCCGTCCAGGTGCAGATCGTGACCATCTTTCCCGGCACCGTCGTGCAGCAGATCCGCAACTCCCTCGCCGTGCGCCAGATCGTGCCCAAGGGCGTCGACCGGACGGAGTTGGTGTGGACCTATTTCGGCTACGCCGACGATTCGCCCGACATGAACCGGCGCCGGCTGAAGCAGCAGAACCTGGTCGGTCCGGCGGGCCTGGTGTCCATGGAAGACGGCTGCGTCGTCGGCTTCGTGCAGCGCGGCACTGCGGCGGCCGGCAACAAGGTGTCGGTCGTCGAAATGGGCGGCCGGACGGCGGAAAGCCAGAGAACGCGGGCCACCGAGACCGGCGTGCGCGGCTTCTGGAAGGCCTATCGGCGCCACATGGGCTACTGAGCGCTGGCGGGTGCGACGACGAGCGGGTGGTGGAAATGTCGGCAAAGCTAGGCTAGCGTGCATAGGCCCGATCGCCTGTTGCCCGATCGCCTGTGAGTTGTCCTGAGCAGTTCCTTGGGGGGCGGAACATGCGAATTCTCGTCACAGCCGTTGTGGCCGGATGGCTTTCGATTTGTGGTCCCGCGGCGCATGCCGCCGACATACCGGGCAGCAAGGACCCGCCGGGATACAAGCGCTACGAAGGCTCTTCGATCGTCCATGCGCTCGCCAAGAGCTACGTCGAATACAAGCTCGATCGCGACGGCGGCTGGGACAAGACCGAAAGCGTCGAAGGCGCCTTCACGCGCACCGTTTACCTCGTTCCGCCCGGACCGAGCCCGCTCGAGGTCTTCCGCAACTACGAGCAGATGCTGTCTGGCCTCGGCTACACCCAGACATTCGAGGTCAAGGGCGACGGCATCACCACGATGCACGATTGGTGGTTCGACCAGTTCTTCCAGGCGGCGGAGCCTCGCAACGGGCTGGGCTATCCGGGATTCGCCGGCTGCTGCCACGGCGCCAAGGATCCGCTCTACGCCACCTACAGTGGAACGACCGCCACAGGCCAGACGGTGAATGTCGCCCTGTTCGTCGCCGATGCCGACGACTACAGCTGGGGTGCGCCGGATTTTCCCAACGCGCCGCTCAAGGTGCAGCAGGGCCAGGTGGTCGCCGCACTCGACATCGTGACCTCCAAGGCCATCGAGAACAAGATGGTGACGGCCGCCGACATGGCCGACGCGCTGGCGACAAGGGGCTTCATCGCCCTCTACGGCGTCTATTTCGATATCGACAAGACCACCATCAAGCCGGAGAGCACCAAGACGCTCGGCGAGGTGGCGAGCCTCCTCAAGATCGACCGGTCGCTCAGGCTCGAAATCTCCGGTCATACCGACAATACCGGCACGGCCGACCACAACCAGAAACTGTCGGAGGGCCGTGCCCAGGCCGTCGTCGACGCTCTCGCGAAGAGTTTCGGCATCGATCCGAGCCGCCTGCAGGCCAAGGGATATGGCGCGACCAAGCCCGTAGCATCGAACGACACGGAGGACGGCCGGGCCAAGAACCGCCGCGTGGAGCTGCGCAAGCTGTGAAACCAACGACCGAAGGCAAACTTCCACCCGCCGCATGAACGAATACGACCCCGCACCCTAGGGCGGAGCGCTCGGTCGCTTGTCAAAGTCGGCAGTGTCGCATTCCGATCCTTGGGGGAACAGCGCGGACATGTCTGATCGCATCGGAGCACTGATCCTGCAGTCGATCTGGGCCTCCTGGCGCGATTCGATCAGGCGGCGCCGCGCGGCCGGCGCCACCAACGACGCCGGCTCGAACGTCGAGCGGGTCGAGATGACCATGCATGTCGGCACACATATCGACGCGCTGGGCCATTTCAGCATCGGCGGCGAGCTGTACAACGGGCTGAACGCCGGCGACGTGGTGACCGATTGGGGGCTCGAGCGGCTGGGCATCGAGCACATGCCGCCGATGATCAGCCGCGGCGTGCTTTTGGACGTTTCCGGCCTGGACGGCGGCGCCTTCCTCGAGCCCGGCCGGGTCGTGGCACCCGACGACCTGGCGCGCGCCGCCGATGCGGCCGAGGTGGCGATCGGCGCCGGCGACATCGTGCTGATCCGCACCGGCTGGGGCCGCTTCTTCGCCGTGAACAACGACCGCTACCTGCAGGGCGAGC
>JAFAKN010000035.1 GCA_019235415.1 Alphaproteobacteria bacterium | reverse complement strand
GATGTTGACCCAGGTGTCCTTCAGCCGCCCGTCAGGCCGCTTGTTGGCGGCGAACATCACCAGCGGCGGGTCTTCGGCAAACACGTTGAAGAAGCTGAAGGGGGCCGCGTTGACGATGCCGGTCGGACCGAGCGTCGTAACCCAGGCGATGGGACGCGGCAGCACGAAGCCCGCCAGCATCTTGTAGCGGTCGTGCGGATTGACGTCGGCGACGGCGTATTGCATGGGGGCTCCTTCAGTTCGCCGGCTCGACCTGAACGCCGGTGCGCTCGGTGATCAGCTTGTAATGCTCGATCCGCCGGTGCTTGGCGAAATTGAACACGGTATTGCGAATGTACTCGCCGAGCGTGAGATCGCAGTCGTAGGAGATCACCTCGTCCTCCTCGGTGACCGCCTTGGCCACCACCTCGCCGGTCGGCGCCACGATCACCGAGCAGCCGTACATGCCGAAGCCGTCCTCCTTGCCGGCCTTGGCGGTGGCCACCACCCAGATGCCGTTCTGGTAGGCGTTGGCCTGGCACGACAAGAGATGGTGGAACACGCGGATGTAGGGCGGCTCGCTCGGATGGTAGATGTTCTCGGTCGGCGTGTTGTAGCCCAGCACCACCATCTCGGCGCCCTTGAGCGCCATGACGCGGAAGGTCTCGGGCCAGCGCCGGTCGTTGCAGATGC
Source organism: Alphaproteobacteria bacterium (assembly GCA_019235415.1). Lineage (GTDB taxonomy): Bacteria > Pseudomonadota > Alphaproteobacteria > Reyranellales > Reyranellaceae > Reyranella. The sequence goes on along the minus strand of JAFAKN010000035.1, from coordinate 31,810 downwards.
ATTGCCCGACCAGCACGTTCTCGTCGAACATCTTCCACACGTTGAACCCCAGGTTCCCGACCTCGAAATAGCGCTTCTCGAGGTGCTGGAATGGAGCCGCGGGCAGATGCTCGTTGTGACCCGGCAGGTGGATCTTGCGGTACTTGCCGACGATGCGGCCGTCCGGCGCGACCAGGATCGAGGTGTTGAAGCGCCTGGCGCGGCCTTCCTCCTCGGTGAGCTCGGCGTAGCCCAGGTAGAAGCCGATGCCCTTCTCGCGCGCCAGCTCGAACAGCGGCAGCGTCTCGGGGCTGGGCATCTGCGCCTCGAAATACTTGTCGACCTCCGCCTGGTCCGCCATCCACCAGCGCGGGAAGAACGTTGTGAGCGCGAGCTCGGGGAACACCACGAACCGCGAGCCGCGCGAATCGGCCTCCTTCAGCATCTCGACCAGGCGCTTGACCACGCTCTTTCGGCTGTCGGCACGATGGATGGCGCCGAGCTGGGCGGCGGCGACTTTCAGACGACGGGACACGATCTCCACTCCTCTACGGTGAGCCGCACCATAGCAAACTTCGACCGACCGACGTCAAAGCGCTGCAAGAGCGCAATCACAAGGCCATGAGCTGGTCGCGCAGTGCGCGATCAGACCTGAGGGTCGCGCCAGAACCGGCATAGCGAACGGCGCCCTTCTCCATCACATAGCGCGACGCACCTCGGAATCGGCGCGGACGGGCCAAGGAAACGGCGCCGCTCGTGCGACCTCGTAACGCTTGGCCAATTGCCCGCGCTCGCCGGTGCCGCCCCTATACTGCTCTGCATGACGAAGAGCGCTGACGGACAAAGTTCGGCCCCCGACAGCACGGCGGTGCGCGTCGCCTTGTGGCGCGCGCTGCATGTCGAGGTCGATGCCCCGCCGCACGTGCTGCACGATACGGTCGGCCTCGAGCTCGCGGCGCCGGAGGAAGGCTGGCGGCGACGCGGCGACATGGACCCGATCGGCACGCGACTGTTCCGTGCATCGATCGTGGCGCGGGCGCGCTTTATCGAGGACCTGGTCGTGGAGCAGGCGGGACGCGGTGTCGATCAATACCTGATCCTGGGCGCCGGCCTCGACACCTTCGCCCAGCGCCGGCCTGATGTCGCGGCCGGGCTGACCATATTCGAGATCGACCGGCCCGGACCGCAGGCCTGGAAACGCCGCCGGCTGATGGAGCTCGGCCTCGGCGTGCCGGAGCGGCTGAAGCTGGTGCCGGTCGATTTCGAGGCCGGCGCCTCGTGGCGCAATCAGGTCGAGGCTGCAGGGTTCGATAGCGGACGGCCGGCGGTGATCGTCTCCACCGGAGTCTCGATGTACCTCTCCAAGGAAGCGAACGCGGCCACCTTGCGCGAGATCGCGGGCTTTGCCGCCGGCTCGACGCTCGCGATGACCTACATCCTCCCGATCGACATGGCCGACCCGGAGGAGCGACAGGCGCGCGAGTTCGCCGAGCGCGGCGCGCGGGCCAGCGGGACTCCCTTCGTGAGCTTCTTCACGGCCCCGGAGATCGTGGCCCTGGCGCGCGACGCCGGTTTCACGCAGGCCCACCATGTTCCCGCGGCCGAGCTCGACCGGCGCTACTTCGCCGGCCGCAGCGACGGCCTGCGGCTGTCCAAATCAGAGGAGATGCTGGTCGCGACGACCTAGCTGCTCGATTGGACCGCTCGACCTTCTTGGCTAACGCAGCGGGACCGTCACGCCGAGATTGAGGCTGCCACCCGGCGGGCCGGACTATTCGGGATAGGGCATGACGGGCGCCGGATGGACCACCACCGGCGGCGGCTGATAGACCGACGGCGCCCGTACGTACACGACCGGCACCGGAACGAAGTAATACTGCGGCGGGCGGCGATGATGCTTGCGCTCTTTCCAATCGTCGTCATCGTCATCGTGGGCAAGAGCCGTGCCGGCCATGCCCAATACAACCATTGCAGCCAGCGCCGCAGCCAGACTGGCGCGCCACTGCCGTCGCAGCGGGCACGTGTGCCGTCTTCCTCATTTCGCGGGCTCTCCGGGCATCCGCTTCACCTTGGGCAGGTGCACTGACCGCGCACGCCTGATCAATCGGTGGCGGCGGGCGCTTCGCTCGTCAGTCCCCCTCCCCTGCAGTGCGCGCGAGATCGTCGAGGGCGGTCGCCAGGCGCGCCGTGATCGCTTCCGTCTCGCCCGTGAGGCCATGGCGCCGCACCAGCCAGCGCGGATCGTTGTAGGAGAGCCAAGTCTGGCCGGAGGCGTCCTGCCAGACCAGCATCTTGAGCGGCAGGTCGAGCCCGACCGGCTGCGCCGCCTGCATCAATGGCGTGCCGCCGCGGGCATTGCCGAAGATCAGCAGGTCGGTCGGCCTGAGGGCCAGGCCGACCTCGGCGGCGCCGGCGGCATGGTCGATGCGCGCGAACACGGCCAGGCCCTTGGCCTGCACGGCGGCCTGCAGGCGGGCCATGGTCTCGGTCGGCTCGTGACGGCTCTGTCGGTTGGTCACCCCTTCGCTTGTCATGGCCGCCTCCGCTTGCAATAGCCCGCGAGTATAGCGGTAGTCCTGTTGCGGTCCTGCGTCCGACTTGTTGAAGTGGGATCCCTCACGGAGGGCAGGGAAAGGATGGCATGGAACGCGTGATGATGGCCGAGTTGGCGCGCGACCCGTTCGTGCAGACGGGCGTGCTGGCGGTGGTCGGCGCCATCGTCACGCGCATCCTGCTGCGGCGCTATCCGGCGCAACGCCTAGTGTTCCAGCTCGCCTTCTTCGCCGCTCTGACTGCGCTCTTGTACCACCACGACATCGTGCCGTACATGATCGCGCCCGATACGGTGCCGGCCTACGAGCGTTTCTTCCTGGCGCTGGCCAAGATCATCTGGTGGATCAACGCCGCCTGGGTGCTGACGGGCTGCGCGCGCGTCTTCCTGATCTTCGAGCTGCGGCCGCGCGAGGGCAAGCTGATCCAGGATCTCGTGGTCGGGCTGATCTACCTCAGCGCGGCGCTTTCGGTCTTCGCCTACGTCTTCAACGCGCCGATCGGCACGCTGATCGCCACCTCCGGCGTGCTGGCCATCATCCTCGGCCTCGCCTTGCAGAGCACGCTCGCCGATGTCTTCTCCGGCATCGCGCTGAACCTCAGCCGCAGCTACGAGGTGGGCGACTGGATCGTGCTGAGCGACGGCACCGCAGGCCGCGTCGTGGAAACCAACTGGCGGGCCACGCACCTGCTCAACGGCTCCAACGACCTCGTGGTGCTGCCCAACAGCGCGCTCGCCAAGGCGCAGCTCACCAACCTCAGCAGCCCGACCCGCAGCCACGGCGTTAGCTTGCGCGTGCGCATCGTGCCGACCATGACGCCGCGCTCGATCTCCGACGTCATGCGCAATGTGCTGATGAGCAGCAACTCGATCCTGGCCTCGCCCGCCCCGACGGTTGAGATAAGGTCGCTCGATGCGCAGGCGGTCGAGCTCGAGCTCGGCTTCCGGGTGGGCGACTTCGAGGCATCGGCGTCGGCGCGGCACGAAGTGTACGACCTGATCTATCGCCACGTCCGCGCCGCCGGCCTCGCCCTGGCGCCACCCAAGGAATCGTCGACCGCCGTGGCGCCGGCCGAAAAGCCCGCCCAGCCGACCCTGCCGCGCACCACGGCCAAGCGCCTGGTCGACGCGGTGCCGCTGTTCGTCTCGCTGACTGACGCCGAGAAGGATGCCCTGGCCGAGACCATGGTGCGCAAGACCTATCGCAAGGACGAGGTGCTGGCTGAACAGGGCGCCAAGCTCGCTTCGCTGGTCATCCTCCGGACCGGCGTCCTGGTGGTGACCTGCCACAGCGAGGAAGGCGAGCTCGAGCTCAGCCGCCTGGCGCCTGGCGACTTCTTCGGCGAAGCGAGCTTCTTCGCCGGCCACGGCGAGCCTGGCACCATCAAGGCGCTGACCTTCAGCGTGGTCTACGAAGTGGGTCAGGAGGCGCTGGCCAAGATCATGCGGCAAAGACCGAGCCTCGCCGAGGAGATCAGCTTGACCTTGTCACGCCGCGCCAAGATCGGACAGGGCGCCGCCGACGACGACGGCAACCCCGCCGCCGCGCTCTCGATGACCGAGCTGCTGGTGCGCATCCGCAACCTGTTCGCCGTGCCGCACGGGTAGGTCATGGCGCGGATCAGGCCCTATCATGCCGCTGTCATATTCCTGTGACAGTCGCCCTATGACATCGATGGCATCCACGAGCCATCGAGGTCAGCCAATGGACCAAGTCTTCAACCTTCCCGACGCCGTCATCCTGGGCGTGCCAGCGGCGGTCATGGCCATCGCCATCATCCTGCTTCCATCCCTGGTGCACCGCATCCCCTGGATGAAGCCGGGCAGTTTCAATACGGACTTCATCATTCGTATTCAGGCGACGCTGTTCACCATGACCGCCCTGGTCCTGGCCTTCACTCTCGTCCAGACCGAGAGCTACAACCGCAGGACCGAAGGCCTGATCTCGACCGAGGCGTCGCACATCAATCGCATGGATCGACTGCTTGCCCGCTACGGCACCGACGCGGCGACGACGCTTCGCTCACATCTGATGGTCTATGCCGGCTCGATCGTGCACGACGAGTGGTCCAGCATGCTGAAAGGACGAGCCAGCGCCGCCACGCATCACGCCTGGGACACGCTGTCGCGCGGCCTGCTTGCGCTCGAGCCGCAGACCGGTCGGCAATCCGCGATCTTCGCTGAGCTCCTGAAATCGCTGAACTCGATGGTCGAGTCGCGCGATGAAAGATTGGCGGCCGTCGCGGACGGGCTACCGCGTGCCTACTGGATGGTGGTCGGGTTCACCGTCGCGATGCTGCTGTTCGTCAGCAGCACCATCGAGCGGACGGCCTTCAGCGCCACCGTGCTCGCCGCCCAGATGGCGGTGATCGGCGCCGTCCTGGGATTCGTGATCATCCAGGATCATCCGCTCAAGGCCCACACCGCAATCGGACCCGGGGCTATCGTCGAAGCCATGGGCGCAATGAAGCAGCGGGGCGACTGACCGGCAGATCGGCCGGGCATGCGTCGACGAAGCTAGAACAGCGGCCTGGCGCCGAAGCGCGCCAGGGCCTGCAGCTCGGGCGCGCTCTGGCCGAGCGGCTTGGCGGAGTCGGGCGAGGCGCAAGGCAGAAACCGGCCGGTGCCGCGCGCCGCGAAAAGCTTGCCGTTCTCGACTACGACGCGGCCGCGACTCACGACGACGACCGGCCAGCCCTTGATCTCGCGGCCTTCGTACGGCGAGTAGCCGACATTGTCGTGCAGATCGCTCCAGCGCACGGTGACATCGCGGTCGGCGTCCCACATGGCGAAGTCGGCATCGGCGCCGACGGCGATCGTGCCCTTCTTCGGGTAGAGGCCGTAGAGCTTGGCGTGGTTGGCCGACGTCAGCGCCACGAACTGCTGCAAGGTGATGCGGCCCTTCTGCACGCCTTCGGAGAACAACAGCGGCAGGCGCAGCTCGAGGCCGGGCACGCCGTTGGCCATCTCCTTGAAGGTCGTCTTGTCACCCTTGGGGATCTTGCCCTTCTCGTTGAACTGGTACGGTGCGTGGTCCGACGAGAAAGTCTGGAAGGTGCCGTCCTTCAGGGCCGCCCACACGGCCTCCTGGGCCGCCAAGTCGCGCGGCGGTGGGCTGCAGCACCACATGGCACCCTCGACGCCGGGCTTGTCCATGTCGTCGGCGGTGAGCGCGATGTACTGCGGGCAGGTCTCGCCGAAGATTTTCAGGCCTTTCTTCTGCGCCTGGCGCAGCGTCTCGATGGCCTCGATCTCCGACATGTGCACCAGCAGCAACGGCGCATCGACCAGCCGGGCAAGCGAGATGGCACGGTTGGTGGCCTCGGCCTCCGCGACGCGCGCATGCGCGATGGCGTGGAACTTGGGCGCGACATGGCCCTGGTCCACCAGATGGTGGGCGAGCCACTGGATCATGTCGTGGTTCTCGGCGTGCACCATGACCAGCGCGCCGTCGCGCCGAGCCAGCGCCAGGATGTCGAGGATCTGGTAGTCGCTGACCTTCATGGCGTCGTAGGTCATGTAGATCTTGAACGAGGTGTAGCCGTCCTTGATCAGCGCCGGCAGCTCCTGCCCCAGCACCTGCTGGGTGGGATCGGTGATGATGAGATGGAAGGCGTAGTCGATCACCGCCTTCGGGCCGGCCGCCTCGTGGTAGTCCTTGACCACCTGCCGCAGCGACATGCCGCGATGCTGGGCGGCGAAAGGAATGACGGTCGTGGTGCCGCCGAACGCCGCCGACACCGTGCCGGTATAAAAATCGTCGGCGCACATCACGCCCATGCCCGAGCGCTGCTCGATGTGGCAATGGCTGTCGACGCCGCCCGGCAACACGAACTTGCCGCCGGCATCGATCTCGCGGGCGGCGTCGCCTTTGACGTCGGCGCCCAAAGCGGCGATGGCGCCGTCCTTCACGGCGATGTCGCCTTCGCTCTGCCGCTCGGCGGTCACGATGCGGGCGTTGCGGACGATGAGGTCGTAGTCGGGCATGTTGTTCTCTCTCCGTGGAGCGCGGACCTCCTGGTCCGCTCATAAGCTGCGGAGCAGGAGGTCCGCGCTCCAATGACTACTCCGCCGCCAGCCGCGCAGGTTTGCCGGCCGCGGCGAGACGGCGGTCGAGACGGGCAATCAAGCCGTCGAGCTCGGCGCGGTCGGTCGCCGTGAGCGAGGAGCCCGGGGCGCGCTGCTTGGGGCTGCGGATGGCGCCGCGGCGAAACAGGACCTCCTTGCGCAGGGCCAGGCCGATCCCGGGCTGCTGCTCGTGGCGCACCAGCGGCAGGTAGAGGTCGAACAGGTCCTCGGCCTCCTCCGGCTTGCCCGCGGCGAACAGCGCGCAGACCTGCACCAGCATCTCCGGCCAGGCGAAGCCGGTCATGGCGCCGTCGGCGCCGCGGCGCAGCTCCTGCGGCAGGTAGAGGCCGCCGTTGCCGACCAGGATCGACACCCGGCGACGGCCCGACTTCTTCTCGCCCTCGCGGACGCGCGTGAGCTTGGCGAGCCCCGGCGCATCCTCGTGCTTCAGCATCACGAGCTGTTTGAAGTCGTCGACCAGGCGTTCGAACACCGACGGCGCGAGGTAGACGCCGGTGCTCTGCGGGTAGTCCTGGTAGACGACCGGGATGTCGGGTCCGAGCTCGGCGAACAGCTGGGCATAGTAGATGTAGACACCCTCGTCGCCTTTGAGCCCGGCCGGCGGCGCCACCATGACGCCGGCAGCGCCGGCGATCATTGCTTCGTGTGCCAGACGTCGCACGTTCTCCAGCCCGGCATGGCTCACGCCGACGATGACTTGACGATCGCCAGCCCGCGCAACCACGCGCTGCACCACGGCGAGCGACTCCTCCGGCGTGAGCTTGTGCGCCTCGCCCATCATGCCGAGCAAGGTGAAGCCCGTGACGCCGCAGCCGATGTAGAAATCGGTGAGCTGGTCGATGCTGGCGTGGTCGAGCGCGCCCTCGTCGGTGAAGGGAGTCGCGGCAATAATGAACACGCCGCATGCGGCTTCGGTGAGCTTTGCGTTCATGGCGCGGATCATGCCAGTCTCGCCGCCGAAGGGAAGAAAAAGAGATGAGCCTCACGCATATTCGCCGCCTCGACCATGTCGTCGCCTGGGACGAATCCGAACAGCGGCACGTCTATCTGTCGGATGCCGACCTGGTGTTCCGCGACAACGAGATCGTCCATGTCGGACCGGACTATGCCGGGGCGGCGGACCATGTGCTGCAAGGCTCGGGATTCATGGCGATTCCGGGCTTCGTCAACGTGCACAGCCATCCCTTCTCGGAACCCGCCAACAAGGGCCTGACCGAGGAGGTGGGCAGCGACAAGCTGGGGCAGAGCTCGCTCTACGAGTTCCTGCCGGTGTTCGGGCTCGACGCGGAAGATGCCGGCCCGTCGACCATCGTCGCGATGTCCGAGCTGTTGAAGAGCGGCGTCACCACCATCACCGATCTGTCGATCAGCCGGCCCGGCTGGCTCGACGATCTCGCGGCGACCGGCATCCGCGCCGTCGTGGCGCCCATGATGCGGCAGGGCTACTGGTTCACCAAGAACGGCCACACCGTCGAGTACGCCTGGGACGAGAAGGCCGGCGAGAAAGCCTTCGACGCTGCAATGCAGACGATCGACGGCGCGCTAAAACATCCCAGCGGGCGGCTGTCGGGCATGGTGTGCCCGTCGCAGATCGACACCTGCCGCGAAGGCTTTTTCCGGGAAGCGCTGGAGGAGGCGAAGAAGCGCGGTATCCCGATGCAGACGCACGCCTGCCAAGCCGTGGTCGAGTTCCACGAAATGGTGCATCGGCACGGCAAGACGCCGATCGAATGGCTCGATTCGATCGGCGTGCTGGGGCCCGACCTGGTGATCGGTCACGCGATTTTCCTCAGCGACCATCCGCAGATCCACTACCCTCACGCCGACGACTTCGCGCGGCTGCGCGCCTCAGGCGCGGCGGTGGCGCACTGCCCGACCGTGTTCGCGCGCCGCGGCATGGCGCTGAACACAATCGGCCGTTACATGGATGCCGGCATCACGGTCGGCATCGGCACCGACACCTTCCCGCACAACATGGTCGATGAAATCCGGCTCGCCTGCTACCTCGCCCGCGTGCTCACCGGCAACTACAAGATGGGCACCACTCGGCACGCCTTCGAGGCCGCGACGGTGGGCGGCGCCAAAATCCTGCGGCGGCCCGACCTCGGCCGGCTGGCGGCCGGCTGCAAGGCCGACTTCTCGCTGATCGACATGCACCATCCCTACATGCAGCCGGCCCAGGAGCCGGTCAGGAGCCTGATCTACTCGGCGGGCGACCGCGCCATCCGCCACGTGTTCGTCGACGGCCGGCAGATCGTGAAGGACGGCAAGGTGCTGACCATCGATGTAGAGGCCGCTACGGCGGGCCTGGTGGATGGGCAGAAAAAGCGATTGAAGACCGTGCCGCAGCGCGACTGGGCCGGCCGCACAGCCGAGCAACTGGCGCCGCCGGTGTACGGCAGCAAAGAGCGCCTGCCGCAGTCGCGTCCGGTGACGTAACCCGCGGTCAGAGAGGCTCCGCGGTCGGCACGAAGTACTCGGCCGGATACGCCGCCTGGAACGCAGGCAGCGCCTCGCAGCGCTCCGACACGGCATCGAGCGACGGATAGCGGCCGGGCGGCAGCAGGTCCGGATCGGCAAGGCGCACGTAGCCGACCATGCAGGCAGTCGTGATCCACGCCTGGCCGAGTGACGCGTCGCCCGGCCAGCGCAGTGCCGCCAACGCCGCGAGGCCGCCCTCCGCCTGGGTCCGGCAGCGCTTGATCCAGTCGGGCCAGCGATACGCGCCCGGCCGGATTAGGCGCTCGTAGGCGGCCGCCATCACCTTGTCGATCGTGCCGGTAGCGAGCGCCATGCGCTGCAGAGCCTGTTGGCGGGCCGGCCCGCCCGGCGGCAGCAGGGCACGCTCGACCCCGACCTGCTGGTCCAGCCAATCGAGAATGGCCGCGGAATCGATCAGTGTCGTGCCGTCGGGCAGGACCAGCGATGGCACGCGGCCGAGCGGATTGGTGGTCCGCATGGAATCGAAATCGGCGAACACCGAGCGCGCATCGTGCTCGAAGGGAAAGCCCAGCAGGCCGAGTGAAACCGCCACGCGGCGCGTGTAGGGCGAGTCGTATTGGCCGACTAGAATCATGGGTCGAATTTCCTTCAACCAAACTGCGATTTGTTACTGCGAAACGGGTCGCATTGCGATAGGTTCGTAAACGGGGAAGACACAGGGCGGGGGAATGGCGATGCCATCTTGGGGCAATTCGACTTTCTATGATCTTACGAGCTATCGCAGCATCGGCGGCGTGCCCACCGGGCTCACGAACGCTACCTTCCCGATCAATGTCGGCCTGGTGCTCGATCGCGCGAACGATCCGACCGCGCTGTTGAACAGCAACTGGGCAACGCGCGAGAGGACGCTCCAGCAGCTCGAGACGAACGGCACGTTATGGTCGACGTACGGCGCATCGACGGCCAACTACAATGCGGCGATGACGTACCTCACCGGCCAAGGCTTCAAGATCCTGGGCCAGGGCGGTGACGGCTACATCAGCTCGCAGCAGGACCGGACGATCTGGGTTCAGATCTCCAACGCAGCCCAGTGGCAGGCTCTGTTCGGGCCGACACTGCAAAGCGGCACGACCCCCGACGGCCAGAAGACCTTGTTCTGGAACGGCACCCTGTCGCTGCCGCAAACGCTGCTCGACAACAACGTCAAAGGCCTCCTCCTCGACACGACGCAGTTGCAGCCGATTCTGCCGGACCCCGGGACTGGCCAGGCGGTTTCGCTGCCGGGTGGACCGCAAAGCATCGGGAACTACGCCGGAGAAGGCACCGGCGTCGTGCTGGGGGCTCAGACGCCGCAGGCGATGGCTGCCCTCTACGACTTCCCCCTTCAGGGAACGTCCGTGCAGACCCCGTCCATCGCGGTCATCGAACCCGGCCTGGGTACCGTATCGCCGTCGAGCACCAGCACGTTTTCCCAGCTTCTCACCCAGTACCTCAAGAAGATCGGGGTCAACGCCACGGCCAACGTGCAGGGCGTCCAGCCCGGCGGCACCTTCACCACCGCCACCCTCAACACCAATCCGGTCTTCTGGGATGAGCGGGCGCTCGACGCCAGCATCCTGGCGGCGATCGATCCGACGAGCCAGCAGGTGTTGTATGCCGGCTCGGGCACCAGCAACTCGGCAAAATCCAACGCCTGGACGGCGTATCAGTCGGCCATCTTCCAGAACGACGGCTCTCCTGTCATCAGCTCGTCGTTCGGCGGCGCGCTGGGCGTGTCATCGCCGGACTCGCCCTTCCTGTGGGCCGAGCAGCAGATCTTCATCGATGCGGCGCTCAGCAACCTCACGCTCCTGACGTCGAGTGGCGATCAGGGGGCAGGCTATGCCTTCGCCAACGGGCTCGCCAATGTCTCGACCGGCGTCGGCAGCCCGTTCGACCTGATCGTCGGCGGCACCTCGCTGTCGGTCGAGCAGATCGCCGCCAAGGACCCTACCCTCAACAGCATCGTGCAGAACGCGCTGGGCGGTAATCTCGCGACGCTCTGGCAGCTGGTGCAAAGCGGCATGATGCTGATGCCCACCGCCAACTCGCCGAGTTGGCTGATCGAGACGGTGTGGAACGAATACGTCTACACGCCTGGGCAAACGTCGGGCGCCGGCACGCTGAACACCGGCTATCTCGGCAGGGCGAGCGGCACGGGCGGCGTCGATAGCGCCGAGAGTGTTCCCAACTATCAGCGTGACTTCGGCCTGGCGTCGGGTCCGCAGGCCCTGACGAGCCGCGGCACGCCGGATGTCTCGGCGCCAGCCGGCGGCAACAGCTCCTACAAGGTCGCCGACGGTGCGATGGGGACCACGAGCACCTCGTTCATCGTCGACGAAGGCGGCACCAGTGCCGCGACGCCGTTCTGGGCGTCGCTGATGGCCCAGATCGACGCGGTGTTCCTGGACCAGGGGCTGCCGCCTTTGGGCTACGTGAACGACCTGCTCTACATCGCGGCGGCGATAGAGCCGGCCACCTTCAACGACGACACGATGGGCAACAACATCTCGTCCTACGTGCTGGGCGGCACGGTCACGAGCAATTCACCGAACGTCGGCTCGAACCCGCCCTCGGTGACGGGGACCGCCATCACGCCGACCGGCCAAGGCTATTACGCCGGGCCGGGCTACGACCTCGCGACCGGGCTCGGCTCGCCCAACGGCCTGCTGCTCGCCCGAACGCTGAGCACCATCGCGCACGAGCAGATGTACTTCGGCAACGAGCCCAATCTTGTCAACGGCGACAACACGGTCGGCTGGACCAGCGGCGCTTACCAGAACGTGCTGCTGCAGACCATGTCGGGCTCGGGGGCGACGATAGGAGTAAACGCCGGTTCCGCTAACCTCGCCGTCTCGTCTGGACCGACGGCGACCTATGCCTGGACCAGCCGCTTTGCAGAGGACGTGCTGCAGCCCAACTTCGATCCGAACCTGGTGACGTTGTTCGACAAGCAGAGCCAGGGGAGCCTATCGCAGGCCAACTTTCTCGCCGGACAGAACGTGTCGGTCTCGGTCAACGGCAACCAGGCGCAGGCCACGGAGGCGCAGATGACCAGCGGGTTCGGCATTGCCGACTTCTCCAGTCCAAATGCGGTCGAGCGACTGGCCCGGCCAGTGGCCATCGCGGAGACCGCCGGCGCGCAGGACAACGCGACGGTTGTGGCCCGCCTGCGCCAGGTCGGCGAGGACAACACCACCCTCACCTTCTATCGCGTCGACGATCTGGCGGGCGACATCAGCGGCCTGCAGCCCGGTGCGCCCGGCTACGCCGCCGCCGCCCAGGCCCGCGCCTACCAGCTCAGCACCGGCGGCACGTCGATCGGCGGCCTGGGTTACGGCAACTTCGCCCAAACCGACCTACTGCATGTCAACGCCGGCGACCTGATCGCCATGACCCTTACCAACAACACGCACGGCAACACCTTCTGGGCCTTCTCGCAGGCCAACGAGGTGGTCAACGGCCAGGCCGTCGGGCACCTGTGGAACTACGGCGCCAACGTCTGGGGCTGGGAGGACACGTTCGGCGGTGGCGATCGCGACTACAACGACATGCTCGTGGGGCTCGACTTCACGTCCGCTTCGGGCAAAGGATTGCTGGCCTGACCAACAAGGAGGAAGCGATGGCCCTGCCCCAGGACATCCGGCCCGTGAACAGCGAAGTGGCCGATTCGATCACCCGCTCCGCCGCCATTCCCTGGATCGAGACCAAGCCCGGCCAGGCCTGGACCAAGGTCCTATGGGTCGGAAAAGAGTCCGGCCGCTGGGCGGTGTTGCTGAGATGGAAGAAGGGCTACGTGGCACCGCCGCACAAGCATCTTTCAGGCGCCTTCGCCTTCATCCTCTCGGGCCGCATCAAGGTACGCGACACCACTTACGGCCCTGGCGACTTTCTCTACGAAGCCAACGGCATGGTGCATGGCGCCACCGAAGCGCTGGAGGACACCGAGTATCTGTTCATGTGCGACGGGCCGGTGCTGTTCTTCGACAAGGACGGGTTCACCGGCTACCGCGGCTGGGAGGAAGTGCTCCGCATGCAGCAAGCGGCAATGCCCAAGGCGGCCGAATGAACATCAAACCGTTTCGCATCGAGGTCGGCGACGCCATGCTGGCCGACCTCAAGGCGCGGCTTGGCAACACGCGGTGGCCGGAAGCCGAGCTGGTCGAAGACTGGAGCCAGGGCGTCCCGCTTGCCTGGCTACAGGAAGTCTGCCGTTACTGGGCCGAGGCCTATGACTGGCGCAAGCGAGAAGCGGCGCTGAACCGTTTCCCGCAGTTCACCACCGAAATCGACGGGCTCGACATCCATTTCGTCCACGCGCGCTCGCCACACCCCAATGCGCTGCCGCTCGTCGTCACGCACGGCTGGCCGGGCTCGATCGTCGAATTCCACAAGGTCATCGAGCCGTTGGCCGATCCGGTCGCCTTCGGCGGCGATGCGCGCGATGCCTTCCATGTCATCTGCCCTTCGCTGCCGGGCTTCGGCTTCTCGGCCAAGCCGCGCAGCACAGGCTGGGGCGTGGACCGCATCGCGCTCACCTGGGGCAAGCTGATGGCGCGCCTGGGGTACGACCGCTATGGTGCGCAGGGCGGTGACTGGGGCTCGGCCGTCACCACGGCGCTGGGCGCGCTCGATACCGAGCATTGCGCCGGCATCCACATCACGCTTGCTATGGCGACACGCCCGCAGGTTCAGGGTGAGCCGACACTCGAGGAGGCGCGTGCCCTCAGGGGCATCAAGTACTACGCTGACCACGATTCCGGGTACTCCAAGCAGCAGTCGACCCGGCCGCAGACCGTGGGCTATGGGCTCACCGATTCGCCGGCGGGCCAAGCGGCGTGGATCCTGGAGAAGTTCTGGGCGTGGACCGACTGCGATGGGCATCCCGAAAACGTGCTGACGCGCGACGAGCTTCTGGACAACGTGATGCTCTATTGGGTGACCGCGACGGCGGCGTCTTCGGCGCGGCTCTACTGGGAAAGCTTCGGGCCGGAGCGGCGCACCGTGCACAAGGTCGGCGTGCCGACCGGCGTCGCGGTGTTCCCGCGCGAGATCGTGCCGCCGGTGCGCCGCTGGATGGAAGCCAATTTCACCAACATCCAGCACTGGACCGAGATGGCAAAGGGCGGTCACTTCGCCGCCTTCGAGCAGCCGAAGGCGTTCATCGACGACGTGCGGGCGTTCTTTTGGAAATTGCGCGGCAATTGATCGTGCGTCTCGGGCCTGCTGGCGCGGGATTCTTTAAAGTTTCATGAAAGCCATCGTATCGTCGGCAGCCGCTGGGGATGGGCGGCCGGACGATGAGTTTGGGCACGGCACCTCCAAGTCTTGTCTCGCGCTATGCGGACCACGTCCGCGGACATGGCCGAGCCGTGGTCGTCGTCATCGTGCTGTTTTGCCTGACCAGCGCATTCGAGGCCGGCTTGCTGCCGCTCGCCTTTCGCGCGCTGATCGACGACGTGCTGACGCCGCGCAACGACGCGTTGCTCGCGCCGCTCCTGGCCGGGCTGATCGCAGCGGGCATAGCCTACACCGTGATCGTCGTGATGCGCGATGTGCTGCACGCGCGCGTCAGTCACGCGCTTCTCCGGTCCATCCGGCACCGTCTCTACCTGCATTTCCAGCACCAGAGCGTCGGCTTCCATACGCGCACCCAGACGGCCGGCTTGCTTGCCCACTTCACCACCGATCTCGCGGTTGTGGAGAATGGCCTGATCACCGGTGCAAAGCGGGCCTTGATAGCGCTGTTCAGCCTGCTTGTAAGCGCAGGCCTGCTTTTTGCGCTTGAATGGCCGCTTGCGCTCCTTGCGTTGGCAGGCTTGCCGCTGTCGACGATCGGACCCTGGCTGCTCGGTAGCCGCGCCTCTCGAGCAAGCCGCGCGGTTCGCCAGGAGCAGGCGCTGCTGACAAGCCGCATCCACGAGGATCTGGCAGCCCATCCGACGGTGCTCGCCTTCGGCATGCAGGATAGGCTGTTGGCGCGCTTTCGCGAACACTTGACCCGTTTCTACCACATGGCGACGCACGCACAGGTGCTGGGCTTCATGGTCGAGCGTACGCCCAACGTCGCCATGCTCATCTTCAACCTCGTCGTGCTGGCGGTCGGCGCAATCCTGGTGGCGCGGGGCTCGATGACGGTGGGTTCGCTGGTGGCCTTCTACACGCTGTCCACCGGGCTGCGCTTCTCAGTCGCCAACATGGCCTCGTCGGCGCCCCATCTGATGGATGCCGATGCCGCGCTGCGGCGAATGGAATCGGCCTTGGCGGAGCAGCCTGAGGTGACCGACATGCCGGGGGCTGGAACGGCAACTCCGTTGTCCGAGGCGATCGAGTTCGACCGGGTGGAGTTCGGCTACGGCGCCGACCGCCCGATCCTGCGAAGTCTCAGCCTGAGGGTGCCTCGCGGCATGTTCTGCACCGTCGTCGGGCCCAGCGGCGCGGGAAAATCCACCGTGATCGCCCTCCTTCTCCGCTTCTTCGACGTTGGCCTGGGCACGGTCCGCTGGGACGGAGCCGATTTGCGTCAACTCTCGCAAGTGTCGCTGCGCGCGCAGATGGCGGTGGTGTTCCAGGACAACGTGGTCTTCAACGCCAGCGTCCGCGACAATCTTACCGTGGCCCTACCCGATGCAACAGAGCAACAGATCCGCACGGCGTTGCGTGACGCCGAGCTGCTCGACCACATCGAGAGCCTGGCCGACGGTCTCGACACGATGCTGGGCGAGCGAGGCGTGCATCTTTCGGGCGGACAACGCCAACGACTGGCGATTGCGCGCGCTCTGCTGCGCGACCCGTCGGTGCTGGTGCTGGACGAGGCGACGAGCGCGCTCGATTCGGGCACCGAAGCGCTGATCAACGAGACGCTGCACCGCATCAGCCGCGGCCGCACCGTGATCTGCGTGACCCATCGCCTGGCCACCGCGGTGAACGCCGACATGGTCTTCGTCCTGGAGAACGGATCCTTGGCCGAGGCCGGATCGCACGAAGCGCTGTTGCGGTCCGGCCGCCTCTACCCCGGCCTGTGGGCCAAGCAGGATGGTATCACTGTAAGCGCGGATGGCGATTGGGCCACCGTCGATGCGACACGCCTCCGCGCGGTCCCGCTGCTCCGCGAACTCTCCGCGCAGCAGCTCGAAACCCTGGCACAGCAGTTCCATGCCGAGAGCTTCCAAGCCGAGCGCGAGATCGTGCGCGAGGGTGATCCGGGCGACCGCTTCTACCTGATCGCGCGCGGCGAGGTCGCGGTGTCGACCCGGCTGGCTGACGGCTCGGAGCGAAGGCTCGCCCTCTTGCGCGATGGCGACCACTTCGGCGAGGTTGCCCTGCTGCACGATCGGCCGCGCACGGCGACCGTAACGACAACCTGCCCCACCATCGTCCTGTCTGTGCATCGCCGGCAGTTTCTCGCTCTGATCGAAGGCATGCCGGACTTGCACGAAACACTGTCCCTGGAGGCGGGGCGTCACCTGAAGGAGGTGCTGTGGGGCCGTGGACAGGCGCCGCATGCTGACCGGGGTCAGCTGATCGGCAGGCCCGAGGTCGTCGAATACTCGAAATGCAGCGGCGTCTCGGGGTGCACCAGCGCATAGGCCGAGCGCGCGGCGATGGCGGCCTCCGCGAAGCCGGTCAGGATCAGCTTCAGCTTACCGGGATAAGTGACGACGTCGCCGATGGCGAAGACGCCCGGGCGATTGGTGGCCAACGTCGAAGGGTCGACGGCGATCTGGTTGTGCTGCAGGGCAAGCTCCCACTCGGCGATCGGCCCCAACGACATCGACAGCCCGAAGAACGGCAGCAGCACGTCGGCTGCAATGCGCTTCTGCGCGCCGTCCAGCGTAGCGACGACGACCGAGCTCAGCTGACCGCCGACGCCTTCGAGATCCTGCAGCTGATACGGCACGACGAGGTCGACCTTGCCCATTGTCGCCAGCGCGCGCAGCCGGGCCTCGCTTTCCGGTGCGGCACGGAACCTGTCGCGGCGATGGATGACCGCGACCCGGTCGGCGACCTCGGCGAGCGACAGCGCCCAGTCGACAGCGGTATCGCCGCCGCCGGCGATCGCAACCCGCTTGCCGCGAAACTGCTCGCGATGGGTGACGTAGTAGAAGACGCTCTTGCCCTCGAAGCTCTCGATCCCGACAAGCGGCGGGCGATTGGGACCGAACGCGCCGACGCCGGCGGCGATGATGACAGCCCGCGCCTGCAGCACCGTGCCCTTCGACGTGGTGACGCGCCAGAAGCCGCCGCTCAGCGGCTGCAGCGCCTGGACCTGCTCGCCCAGGTGATACACCGGACGGAACGGTGCGGCCTGCGCCCTGAGGCGCACGACGAGCTCGGCGGCCTCGATGCGCGGGAAACCCGGGATGTCGTAGATCGGCTTCTCGGGATAGAGCGCGGTGCACTGGCCGCCGGCATCGTCCAGCACGTCGACGACGTGACAGTGCAGGCGCACCATGCCGCATTCGAACACAGCGAACAGGCCGACCGGCCCCGCGCCCACGATCACGACGTCGGTCTGATGGGAATGTCCGCTGGCCATGGCGGCAACGTGGCGAAGAGAGACCACAAAATAAAGCCCCCGATTCCAACGTTTGGGGAACCGGGGGCAATATTGGTAGCTGGGGGCGGACTTGAACCGCCGACCCCGGCATTATGAGTGCCGTGCTCTAACCAGCTGAGCTACCCAGCCATGCGGTGGGCGCTATTAACGGCCGGCGCGGCGCACTGTCAAGGAAGCCGACAGGTCCCCCTCTACGGCGCAATCGGTCCGCCCGGGCGCAGCCAGGATTTGAGCTTGTCATAGGACAGCTCGACCTCGAACGAACCCGAAACGTACGGGCCGACCTCGTAGGCATTGAAGATCAGCTCCAGCCGGCCCGGACGCCAGCAGTAGTGCCCCGGCTCGCGCAGAAGCTTGGCAAGGTTGTTGGGCTCGAGCGCATCGTCGAAGCCCGGCTTGTCGACAAACTGCTTCTTGAGGTCGGCAGCGACGAGCGAGATCAAGCCTCTGAGCCACTCGTCGCCGGGCGCGAAGACGCCGGCCGGATCGACGGCCTTGCCGGTGCGCAGGTCGACCAGCGTGCACTGCGTCGCGCTGTAGCCGTGCGCGCCGCCGCTGTAGCCGTAGAACTCGACGGCGACGGTCACGGCGTCGGCACCGGGCCGATGGATCTTGAATACCTGATCGTAGGTCCACCGTTGTTTGCGGTCGGGGCCAGAATCGCCCCTGGGCGTCGCCTCGTCGGCCGCCTTGCGCGCCTCCTCGGCGAACTTGGCGTTGATTGTTCCGAAGTCCGCCGTCTTGCCGTCGAATTCCGGATAGCTGATGTCGTACGACCAGGTGATCTTGCCGAGCGTGCCGCTGGCGTCCAGCGCCTGCTGGCTGATGAAGGGATAGGCACCTTCGCCGAGGGCGCGCAGGTTGGCGAGGCGCGCCGCATAGCGCACCTTCAGGCAGGGCACGATGCCGTCGGTATCGGCCGCGCAGCCGCGATTGCGATCGGCGATCCAGTGCTGCTGGTCCTTGAGCAACGCCTCTTTGGCCGGCCCGCTGAGCTTGGCCTCGAGCGAAGTAAACGCCGCCGCCATGTCGCGGTCGGCCTTGGCAAGCTCGGGCTCCTTGCAGATCGTGCGCTCGATCGCAGTGGACGCCTTGGCGCAGTCGAAGCTCGCGCCACTGCCCTGGGCCAAGGCAGGTCCCGCTGCACAGAGGACAAGGACGAACGCCAAAACCCTCATGCTCGCCTCCATGACTTCAGCCGTCGCACGGCCTCCTCCATCTCGGCGGTCGAGCCGGCGAATGAAATGCGCAACGTGCCTGCGCCGCGCGCGCGGTCGAAGTCCACGCCCGGGGTCGTCGCAACGCCCGCTTCACTCAGCATACGGCGGCAGAAGTCGCGGCTGTCGTTGGTGAGGTGCGCCACGTCGCAATAGAGATAGAAGGCACCCTCGGCGGGAGCGAAGCGATCGAACCCGGCGGACGGCAGGCCGGCCAGCAGCAGGTCGCGGTTGGTGCGATAGCGCCGCACGTGAGCGTCGAGCTCCTCCTTGCCGTCGAAGGCCGCCAGCGCCGCGTACTGGCTGAGCGTCGGCACCGAGATGAAGAAGTTCTGGCTCAGCCGCTCGATCGGCCGCACCAGGTCGGACGGCACGACCAGCCAGCCGACGCGCCAGCCGGTCATCGAGAAGTATTTCGAGAAGCTGTTGACCACGATGGCGCTATCCGACACTTCGACCGCCGACACCGTGTCGCCCTCGTACACGATGCCGTGATAGATCTCGTCCGAGATCAGCCGCACGCCACGCTGCGTGCACCACGTCGCCAGCGCCTTCATCTCGCCATGGCCGACCATGGTGCCGGTCGGATTGGAAGGGCTGGCCACAATCAGCCCGTCGATGCGACCCGCCTTCTCCAGTGCCGCGACGGTCGGTTGGAAGCGGTCGGCCGCCGTGGTCGGCAGATCGACCACCTCGAGGTTGAGCGCCCCAAGGATGTTGCGATACGCCGGATAGCCGGGTGCGGCGAGCGCGATGCGATCGCCGGCATCGAAGCTCGCCAGGAAGGCGAGCGGAAAGCCACCCGACGAACCGGTGGTGACGATGACGCGGTCGGGCGAAACCTCGACACGATAGGTCTCGCGATAGTGCCGCGCGATGCGCTCGCGCAAGGCCGGCAGGCCCAAGGCCGCGACGTAGCCGATGCGGTCGGCGTCGAGGGCCGCGTGAGCGGCCGCCAGCGCCTCCTTCGGGGCGGGTGTGCTGGGCTGGCCGACCTCGAGATGAATGACGGTATCGCCCAACGCCTCCTTCTCGGCCGCGGCCGCCATGACGTCCATGACGATGAACGGATCGACCGCGCCGCCGCGGCGCGAGAGCTTGCCAGACATCACCGGTCCTAGCGGGCGACCAGGGCGAGGCCGCCCGGGCTCGCGGGATTGATGACGCTGCGGCAGGAATCCGCGCCGCCGCGCAAACCGGAGGGACAGGCAATGGCGTTGACGTAGCCGCCCTGCCCGCCGCGCGCCTGCAGCACTGCCGCGAGCTTCTGGTCCTGCTCGATCGTGGCGCGCGCCACCGCCCCGACCGCTTGCGCCGCGGTCGGCCCGCCACCGCCGGCCCCGGCAAAATTGAACTCGCCGTTGCCCGGATTGGCGACGATGACCGGACTGACGGAGCCGGCGTCCGGCGTCGGCGCCGCCAACAGCACGCCGGTTCCCGGCACGATGACGTGCGCGCCGAACAGCTGGCCCATGCTGAACGCGCAGGCCGCGGCACCGGCCTTGCTGTCCGCAGCGACGACTCCGGCGAAGCCGCCAGAGCTGATCGGCACCGTGCCGGTGACCGGTTGCCCCTTCCATGCCGCCAGTGCCTGGGCGCCTGCGGCTGGCGCCGGCGCCACGTAGAGCCGTCGACGTGTGAACGTGCCGATGTCCTCCGTCATCGGCGGCCCGGCCTGCGGCACGACGCTGCGCAGGGCATCGACCGGCAAATTGCCGCCAGCTTGCGCAACTTGCTCGGAGAATGCGCGCGCGGTGACGCCCGTGAAGAAGTCGCCGCCGCCGCGCTGGCGGATCGCGCCCAGCACGGTGCCGAGGTCGCGCTGCACCAGCAGGTTGCCTTCGGTCGGCATTCCGCCCCCCTTGCCGAAGATGCGCTGCGCTTCGCGATCGGCCAGCAAGGCCCCGCCGCCCACCTGCAGATCGCGCGCCAACGCCCGCGACACGGGGACGCCCAGGCGCGCCAGCCGCTCGGCCGGCGCCACGACCTGCTCCCAGCGCGCCACGCCATGCCGAACGTGCATCAGCGCGATGCCGCGGACACTCGCCGGCACGGTGAAGGGCTGGCCGGCGATAGGGCCGGGTGCGGCGACCGGTGGAAAGACGAACGCCTCGGCGGCCTTGGTCTTGTCGTCGTGCACGATGCAGGCGCCCGACGAGCCGATGCTGGCCGCCGACGGCAGGGTAACCGCCATGGCGAAGTACATCGCTGCGGCGGCGTCGGTGGCGTTACCGCCGTCCAACAGGATGTCGCGGCCGATCTCGGCGGCGCGGCTTTCGTCGGCCGCAACGGCGGCGAAGCCCGTGCTGGACGCGATGACCCGCGACAGTCCCTCGCGGCCGAGCGAAAGGCCTCCCGGATTGGCAGCATTGGCGGCAGCCTCGGTTGCACGGTCCGTCTCACTTCTGCCACATGCTGTGAGCAAAAACACCGCCGCCAGCGCCAGCTTGTACAATTGACGGGGCTGCCGCGCATTCTTAGCTTGCCCGGACCTCGTGCCACCCGTGTTCAGACGCATTACCACCCTCTTCTGTGTCGCGCTGCTCGTCCTGGCGCCGGTTCGTGCCGCGAGCGCCCAGCAAGGTCAACGTCTCAATCTGATTCGTGACGCCGAGATCGAGAACGGCATCCGCACCATGGTCGTGCCGATCTGGAAGGCGGCCGGTCTTGACCCGAATGCGGTCGAGATCATGATCGTGCAGGACAATACGCTCAACGCCTTCGTCGCCGGCGGCCAGCGGATCTTCATCAACACCGGCCTGATCATGCGCACCGAGACGCCCAACCAGCTGATCGGCGTGTTGGCGCACGAAAGCGGCCACATCGCCGGCGGCCATCTCGCCCGCATGCAGGAAGAACTGCGCAACCTCACCACCCTGCAGATCCTCGAGATGATCCTGGGAGGTGCCGCGATGGCCGGCGCCGCCGCGAGCGGTCCAGGGACCGGCCGCGGCACGGGGACCGGAGTCGGCGGCAACAGCGCGCCCCACTCGCTGCTCGCGCTGCTGCGCTACACGCAGACCCAGGAGAGCTCGGCCGACCAGGCGGCCATCACCTTCCTGCAACGCACCCAGCAATCGCCCAAAGGTGCCGCCCAGTTCCTGCGCATCCTCGAGCGCGACGAGCGCATGCAGATCGGCCAGCGCGACCCCTATCTCACGACCCATCCGTTGACGCCCGAGCGCATCGCCTCCTTCGAGGAAGCCGCCGCCCGCTCGCCCTACGCCAACGTGCCGGACAAGCCGGAATATCTCGCGATCCACCATCGCATCGTGGCCAAGCTGATGGGCTACATCACGCCGGATTCGACCCTGGCGCACTTCGCCGAGGCGGACCGCTCGATCCCGGCGCGCTATGCTCGGGCGATTGCCTGGTACCGCAAAGGGGCACTGGGCTCGGCGCTGCTCGGCATCGACGGGCTGATCAAGGAGAACCCGAACGATCCGTACTTCCACGAAGCGCGCGGCCAGATGCTGTACGAGAACGGCCGCGCTGCCGAGGCGGTGGCGTCCTATCGACGGGCGGTACAGCTGCTGCCCAGCTCGGCGGTTATCAAGATCGACTTCGCGCGCACGCTGCTGGCCACCAACAACGCCGACAACGACCGCGAGGCGGTGCGCAACCTCGAGCTGGCGAGCCAACAGGAGCCCGACACGTGGGAGCTGTGGCGCATGATGGCCGAAGGCTACTCGCGTCTCAACAACCCGGGAATGACGTCGTTGGCGCGCGCCGAGATGGCGCTGCTGCGCGGCCAGCGGTCCGAGGCCCAGGCGCATGCCGATGCCGCTACTCGCCAGCTGCAGTCAGGCACCCCGGCGTGGCAACGTGCGCAAGACATCAAGGCTTATATCAACACGCGCCAAGGGGCGCGCCGCTAGCAACCGAGCCGGCAGGTCGACCGGCAGTCAGGAGATCGGCAATGCGTTCAATCCTGTTGATCGTCACCGCGGCCTTCGTTGCAGCGGCGGTTTTCGTCGCCGGCCGGATCACGGCGCCGGGCGACCTGCGGGCGGCCGCGGTGAGCCAGGCGCCCGACCAGGCGGCGCTGGAGAAATCGATCCGCGCCTATATCCTGGCCAATCCCGAAGTGTTGGTCGAGGCCATGCAGGAGCTCGAGCGCCGGCAGGACAGCGAGCGCGACGCCACGGCCTCCAAGGTCATCCAGGACCGGCAGGCCGACCTGTTCCGCGATGCCGACAGCCCGGTCGACGGCAATCTCCAGGGCGACGTGGTGATCGTCGAATTCAACGACTATCAATGCCCTTACTGCAAGCGCACCCATCTTGCGATGAAGTCGGTGGTGGGCGCAGACGGCAAGGTCAAAGTGATCTACAAGGATATCCCGATCCTGGGCGAAGCCTCGAAGATCGCCGCGCTGGCGGCATTGGCGTCGGTCAAGCAAGGCAAGCATGTGCCGCTGCACAACGCGCTGATGGAGTATTCGGGCAAGCTCGATCGCGACAAGATCCTCGAGATCGCCACTTCCGTCGGACTGGACCGCGCCCAGCTCGAGAAAGACATGGAGGATCCCAAGCTCAAGCAGATCATCGAGCGCAACCTGGCCCTTGCCTCGGCGATGGGCGTGCGCGGCACGCCGGCGTTCGTGATCGGCAAGCAATTTGTGCCCGGCGCCATCGACGCCGCCGCGCTCAAAGCGCTGATCGCCGACGCGCGCAAGGGCCAGGGGTAGCGAACAGCGCCTGTCATCCCGAGCGCAGCGAGGGATCTTTGAGGCACCAGGAAAGGTCCCTCGCTTCGCTCGGGATGACGGTACCGCGCGGCGCTCCTCCTCCGGTGACGGAAGAGGTCCGATCAGCGCGACACTGTTGCGGTGAGGCCGAGGAGGCCCACGACGTCGGCGCCGGGGCGCGCCAGGCTTTCCAGGCGGGTGAGCTCGATCGGCGGATCGGGCTTGGCCTCGATGGCGAGCGTGCCGCCCTGCTCCACGAAACGCGCCACCGTGTCCAGGAACTTGGTCAGGTCCTGCGAGATCATGACGTCGGGGGGCTGATAATTCCGAATCTCCCCGGCGAGGTTGCTACGCGTCTCCGCCACCGATTTGCGGCTGTAGGTCGACAACAGTTTCAAGCCGCGCTCGAGAAAGCTCTTGTCGACCAGCACCAGCTTGGCCGACCCGAGTGCTGCCTTAGACTCGCCCAGCGGTGCCGCACCGCCGTTGTCGACGGCTTGCCAGAATATCGGATCGGCATTGACGATACGGCCGCTGGTCTCAAGGTCGCCGAGGCCGGCGCCCGCCAACTTGCACGGGCCGAAATTGAGCTCGTTCTTTTGCCGGTCCTCGCTGCCGCCGCAGTCTAGGTCGAGCTTCACTTCCGTGAGCCCCATGCCGGTGAGCGCCAGACGGGCATGCGCGTTCTGGAAGCTGCGCAAAGGCGGGGAATAGACGAATTCCTCGATGCGCAGCCGGGAGCGGCTCTTCTGCTCGCCCTCACGCTCGGTCTGCAGCGTGATCGCCTTGAGCGAAATGCCGAGGTTGGAAAGCGTTTCCCCGCCGAAGCCTGTGACGCTGAAATCGTCCACATGAACGCGGCCGATGGGGGCGCCGGGCACCCAGTCGACCGATGACATTGCGGCCAGCATCGGACTCAAGTCGAGCTTGCGCGCGGCGATGCGCTCCACCTTGTAGAGAGGCGTCTTCGCCTCTTTGGCCGCCGCCTCGATGCCCTCGAGGCCCAGCGAGTCGATGCGCCCGCGATCATAGCCGTCGACGGCAATGTGAGCGGCGCCGATCGTATCACCCGATCCGGGCAGCGCAACCATTAGGTTGCTGGCCGCAAGACTGCCCATCGTCAGCGCCGCCAGGGTTCGCGCTGTCAGCACCGTCGCCGCGAACTGACCCGCATGCCGTCCGTCGAAGCGCGCGAGGTCCAGGCCCTTCACAGTGAGCTCCTGCGCCGATAATCGGGCGCCGCCGGGGTCGCCGATGTCGAAGTCCTTCAGCTCTACGTGACTGGCCTGCAGAGGATCGCCCAGGACCCATCCGGAAAACGGCGTGCGTCCCTGCAGCAGCTCGCCGATCGGCCAGGCGAGGCCGCCGCCCTCGGCGCGCTTGACGGTGCCGTTCATGCCGTTGGCCGCGAAATGCAGGTCCTCGAGAACGATGCGCCGCGCGAACAGGCCGACCTCGACCTTCGCGACCTTGGTGGTGCCGTCGCGCTCCATGCCTGCCTTGATTTGTGCGGCAGCGTGCTCCTCGAGGATCGGCACGGCCGCCACCGCCACGCCCACAAGCACGACCACGGCGACAACGGCGATCAGGCGCTTCCTCATGATTCGGCGTCCGGCTGCTTCATAGGCTGCGCGGCATCGAATGCCGGGTTTTTCATGCAGGTGGCGTAAATGCGCTGGATGGTCGGGTATCGCGACATGTCGACCTTGAAACGCTGAGCGTTGAACACCTGCGGCACCAGGCAGAGATCGGCGAACGTGGGACGATCGCCATGGCTGTAGGTGCCGGTACGGGCGTCCTTGGCGACCGTCGCCTCATAAGAATCGAAACCGGTTTCAATCCAATGACGCGACCAGGCGAACGCGGCTTCCTCTGTCTGCCCGAACTTGTCGCGCAGGTAGGCCATGACGCGCAGGTTCTGGATCGGATGGACGTCGGCGGTGACGATCAAGGCGAGCGCGCGGACGCAGGCGCGGCCGACCGGGTCCTTGGGCAGCAATGGCGGCTCGGGATGGATCTCCTCAAGGTATTCCAGAATGGCGAGCGACTGCGTCAGCACCTCGCCGGACTCCAGCACCAAGGTCGGCACCAGCTTCTGCGGGTTGAGCGCGACGTAATCGGCGGCGGCCTGCTCGCCTTTGCGCAGATGGCGGGAGGCATGCTCGACGGCAATGCCCTTCAAGTTGAGCGCGATGCGCACGCGGAACGCCGCAGACGAACGAAAGTAACCGATGAGCTTCATGACCGCCTCCGGCGGTCACCTTAGCCGGGCGGCCTGTAGCGGACCACCTTCTGGTCGATGGCGCCGAAGATCGTGCGGCCGGCCCGATCGAGCATTTCGATGCGGATGCGGTCGCCGAACTTCATGAACGGCGTCAGCGGCTTGCCGCCGTCGATGGTCTCGCGCACGCGCCGCTCCGCGATGCAGGAGCAGCCCACGGAGGGGGCGCGGTTGGCCACCGTCCCCGACCCCACGATGGTGCCTGCCTCCAGGTGTCGCGTCTTAGCGGCATGGGCGATCAGCTGACCGAAATCGAAGGTGAGATCGGTGGCGGCGTTGGGATGGCCGAACTCCTTGCCGTTCAGAGTGGAGATCAGCGGCAGGTCGAGCTTGGTGCCATCCCAGGCGTCACCCAGCTCCTCTGGAGTGACGGCGACGGGAGCGAAGGCAGTGGCCGGCTTGCCGTGGAAAAAGCCGAAGCCCTTGGCGAGCTCAGTGACGATGAGGTTGCGCAGGGACACGTCGTTCAGAATGGTCACGAGCTTGATGTGCCGGCGCGCCGCGTCCGGCGCGATGCCCATGGGCACATCGTCGACGATGACGCCGATCTCGCCTTCGAAATCGATGCCCCAGGCTTCGTCCGCCGCCTCGATGTCGTCGTTGGGACCGATCAGCGAATCGGAGCCGCCCTGGTACATCAGCGGGTCGGTCCAGAAGGAAGGTGGCATCTCCACGCCGCGCGCCCTGCGCACCAGCTCGACATGCACGACGTAAGCCGAGCCGTCGGCCCACTGGTAGGCGCGCGGCAGCGGCGCCGCCAACGTCCCGGTCTCGAGGTCGAACGCGCCAGGCGCCTTGCCGTCCTCGAGCGCCTGCGCGAGCGCTTTGAGCTGTGGCTCGGCTGCAGCCCAATCATCGAGCGCCTTCTGCAAGGTCGGCGCGACGCCGGTTGCCCTGATGGCGCGTGTCAGGGTGCGGTCGACCACGATCAGCGTGCCGTCCCGTCCGCCCTCTCTCAGCGAACCGAGCTTCATCAGGTGTTCCTCCTCAAGAAGGCTGCCGTTAGTCATCCCGCGCGCAGCGAGGGATCCTTCCTGCGGCCCAAGGATCCCTCGCTACGCTCGGGATGACAGCGGGTACGCTCGGGACGACAAAGGCGATCGCGATGAAAGGCGGCGAGCGGCTACTCCGCCGCCTGCTTGATCTCCGGCGTCCTCCAGGAATGCACGTAGCCGTCGAACTCGACGCCGGCAGGCATGGCCGCGATGTCGATGGCGTCGCGGGTGTCGATCATCACCGCAACTTCGTCGGTCTCGCTCTTGCCCCCCTTGGTCGCGGCGTTGAAGGCCTTGGGATGCGGGCCATGGGTGAAGCCCGACGGATGCACCGTCATCATGCCGGGATGGATGTTGTCGCGGCTGAAGAAGCTGCCCTTGTGGTAGAAGATGATCTCCTCGAAATCGTCGTTGTTGTGGAAGAACGGCAGCCGGAGCGCCTCGGGATCGCTTTCCAGCGGCCGCGGAACGAAGGTGCAGACGACGAACCGGCCGGCCATGAAGGTGGTGTGCGCCGAGGGCGGCAAATGGGCGCGATGGCTCATCAAAGGCCGCAGGTCGCGCCAGTTGATGCGCACGACGCTGAGATCGCCGTGCCAGCCGACAGCATCGAGCGGATTGAACGGGAAGGTCACGGCGGAAAGCTGATTGCGCCGCTTGACCGACACCTTCCAGGTCCGTTCGTCCTGCTGGGCGCGGAACGCGTCGTCGATGCGCGGCGTATCGAGCATCGCGGGATCGAAGATCGCATGACGGCCGACCAGCCCTTTCTCCGGCAGGGTGAAATGGTCGTTGGTCGCCTCGACCATCAGCGAGAGGGTCGGCCTCGCGGGCTCCAGCCGCCACATCGTGCCGCGCGGTATCACGATGTAGTCGCCGTCGCGATAGTCGAGATGACCGTAGTCGCAGAACAGCGCGCCCACGCCTTCGTGGACGAACAGCAGTTGGTCGCCGTCGCTGTTGCGGGCGAGTCCGGCCATCGGCCGGTCGAGCTTCCAGAGGCGCATCTGCAGATGCGGATTGGCCATCACCAGCTCGGCCTGCCACGGATTGTCGTGCGCCTTGGCGAGCTTGTTGAGGTCGAAGGCGCGCGGCCGGATCGCGCCCTCGAACTCGATCCAGTCGGTCGGCTTGTGCCGGTGATGGAATTGCGCCGAGGGACCGAAGAAGCCCTCCTTGCTGATCTCGCGCTCGTAAGTGCCCTCGGGCAGGCGGACATGCGCCTGGCGCGACGCCGTCCCTTCGACCTGACGCAACGGGATCCAGTTCTTGGCCATGGTGTCCTCCTCAGGGTTTCAGCACGCCGCGGCGAATCTGGTCGAGCTCGATCGATTCGAACAGGGCGCGGAAGTTGCCCTCGCCGAAACCTTCGTTGCCGCGCCGTTGGATGATCTCGAAGAAGATCGGCCCGATCACTGTCTGGGTGAAGATCTGCAGCAGCAGGCCGCCGCCCTTGGTCGGGGCACCGTCGATCAGGATGCGGTCCTGGGCGAGCCGCGCCAAGTCTTCGCCGTGGCCGGGCAGTCGCGTGTCGATCTGCTCGTAGTAAGTGTCGGGCACGGTCTGGAACGGCACGCCCTTCCCCTTCAGCGCTTCGACGGTCGCATAGATGTCGCCGGTGCCGAGCGCTATGTGCTGAATACCCTCGCCGTGATAGGCCGACAGATATTCCTGGATCTGCGACTTGTCGTCCGTGCTTTCGTTGATCGGGATACGGATCTGGCCGCACGGGCTGGTCATCGCCTTGCTCTTCAGCCCGGTGAGCTTGCCCTCGATGTCGAAATAGCGGATCTCGCGGAAGTTGAAGAGCCGCTCGTAGAACTCGGCCCATTCGGCCATGCGGCCGCGATGCACATTGTGCGTCAGATGGTCGATGTAGGTGAGGCCGACGCCCTTGGGGTCGTGCTCAGCGCCGGGCAGGTACTCGAAGTCGACGTCATATATGGTGCCGCGCTCGCCGTAGCGGTCGACCAGATAGATCAGCGAATCGCCGATGCCCTTGATGGCCGGGATGTTGAGCTCCATCGGGCCAACCTTGCCCTCCACACCCCAGGCGCCGAGCGACAGGGCGCGCTTGTAGGCCATGGCCGAGTTCTTCACCCGGAAGGCGATGGCGCAGATGCTTGGGCCATGCACGCGGGCGAAGCCCTGTGCAAAACTGTCCTTCTCGGCGTTGAGGATGAAGTTCACGTCGCCCTGGCGGTAGAGCGAGACGTCCTTGGAGCGATGCCGCGCCACCTTGGTGAAGCCCATGTGCTCGAACAGGGATCCCAGTGCGGCAGGATCGGGTGCGGCGTACTCGACGAACTCGAAGCCGTCGGTACCCATCGGGTTCACCACGTCGACCTCCGCCGTATCCAAAGTCGCGATGCTGGCCATGACCGACCTCCAGGATTGACCGCAGATTTGACCGAAGCGATCAACTAGTTTCATATGTAACTATTATGCCGAACCCCGCGCAAGCCCTCGAACTGGAGAATTTTCTGCCCTACCGGCTGTCCGTCCTGGCCCAGCTGGTGTCGCAATCGCTGCACGACCTCTACGCCGGCCCGTTCGATTTGTCGGTGACGCAGTGGCGGGTCATGGCGGCGCTGGGCCGCTTCGCGCCGCTCACCGCCTCCGATGTGGCCCAGCGCACCGTGATGGACAAGGTGGCGGTGAGTCGGGCGGTCGCCGCCCTGATGCAGCGCGGCCTGGTCGAGCGGGCCACTGACCGGCAGGACCGGCGGCGGGCGACGCTCAGGCTGTCGGCCCGCGGCCGGGCGTTGCATGGCCGGATCGTGCCGCTCGCCCTCGAGTACGAGGCGCGGCTCTGCCAGGCGCTCTCGGCGGAGGAACGGCGCAGCTTCGATGCCCTGTCGGACCGGCTGTTCGCCCGCGCCAAGCGCCTGCGCGACGGCTGACCGGCGCCAAGTCATGAACCTGGACAGGCTGTTGATGGCTCGCCTTGTCGGTCGGAGGCCGCATGCTATAAGGCCCGGCTCACGCAAGCGTGAAAAGAGAACGGAGACGGGATTTGGCCGCAAAACCGGCGGCCCGGCGGCCGCCGGCGCTGAAGCCGGTGCTGGTGCTGAACGGGCCTAACCTCAACATGCTCGGCAAGCGCCAGCCGGAAATCTATGGTCGCGAGACCTTGGCCGATATCGAGGACGCCTGCCGGGTCGAAGCCCAACGCCTGGCCCTGGCCGTCGACTTCGCCCAGAGCAACCATGAAGGAGTCCTGGTCGACCGCATCCAGCAGGCGCGCGAGGCCAACAGCGCGATCGTCATCAACGCCGGCGCCTACACCCACACGTCAGTGGCCCTGCTGGACGCGCTCAACGCCGCCGAGCTGCCGGTGGTCGAAGTCCACCTCTCCAACATCTACAAGCGGGAGGCCTTTCGCCACCGTTCCTACATCAGTCCCGCCGCCGTCGGCGTGATCGCGGGTCTCGGCAGCCACGGCTATCTTCTGGCTCTGCAGGCCATATCCCGCCTGTTGGTGCGCTGACCCTTCATCCGCGGAGCAATTCTCCATGGCAAAGTTCGAGATGGATACCGAGTTCGTCCGCAAGCTGGCGCAAATCCTTCACGAGACGCAGCTCGGCGAGATCGAACTGGCCGATGGCGCGCGGCGCATCCGGGTGGCGCGACCGGCAATCACCGTGGCGCCCGCCGCGGCGATGGTCGCCGCAGCTGCCCACCCGCCGGCCGCTGCGGCTACCCCGGCCTCCGCCGGCAACGATGCGGCGAAGCATCCCGGCGCAGTGACCTCACCCATCGTCGGCACGGCCTATCTCGCCCCCGAACCCGGCAAGCCGAATTTCGTGGCGGTCGGCGACAAAGTGACGGCGGGCCAAACCCTTTTGATTATCGAAGCCATGAAGACTTTCAATCCCATCAAGGCGCCGAAGGCGGGCACGGTGATGCGGATCCTGGTCGAGAACGCCCAGCCCGTGGAGTATGGCGAGCCGCTGATGATCGTCGAATAGGACCTCGGGATGTTCGAGAAGGTCCTGATCGCCAATCGCGGCGAGATCGCCTTGCGCATCCATCGCGCCTGTCGGGAGATGGGCATCCAGACGGTCGCCGTGCATTCGACGGCCGACAGCGACGCCATGCACGTGCGTCTGGCGGACGAATCGGTGTGCATCGGGCCGCCGCCGGCGCGCGACAGCTATCTCAACATCCCGGCCATCCTGTCGGCCGCCACCATCGCCGGCGTCGACGCGATCCATCCCGGCTACGGCTTTTTGTCCGAGAACGCCCGCTTCGCCGAAGCGGTCGAGGCGCACGGCTTCACCTTCATCGGGCCCACGCCGGAGCATATCCGCATCATGGGCGACAAGATCGTCGCCAAACAGACCGCCAAGGAGCTCGGCCTGCCGCTGGTGCCCGGCTCGCCCGGGCCGGTCGCCTCGCTCGACGACGTCGTGGCACTGGGCGACAAAATCGGCTGGCCGGTCCTCGTCAAGGCGGTCGCCGGCGGCGGCGGCCGCGGCATGAAGGTGGTGGAGAAACCCGACCGGGCGGCCGAAGCCTTCGCGCTGGCGCGCGCCGAAGCCAAGGCGTCGTTCGGCAACGATGCGGTCTACCTCGAGAAGTATCTCGGCCATCCGCGGCACATCGAGATCCAGGTGCTGGGCGACGGCAAGGGAGGCGGCATCCACCTCGGCGAGCGCGACTGCTCGCTGCAGCGGCGGCATCAGAAGGTGCTCGAGGAGGCGCCGTCGCCCGCGCTCAACTTCGAGCAGCGCCAGAGGATCGGCGCACTCGCCGCGGCGGCGATCCGCAGGCTCGGCTACCGCGGCGTCGGCACGCTGGAATTCCTGTTCCAGGATGGCGAGTTCTACTTCATCGAGATGAACACCCGCCTGCAGGTCGAGCATCCCATCACCGAGGCGGTGACCGGCATCGATCTGGTGCGCGAGCAGATCCGCATCGCCGATGGCGCGCCGCTTGGCCTTGCCCAGGAGGACGTCGTCATC
>JAFAKN010000697.1 GCA_019235415.1 Alphaproteobacteria bacterium | reverse complement strand
TGGCCGCCGACGCGATCGAGCGCCCCGCCCATGGTCTTGGGATCGACCGGGCTCACCAGGATGCCGGCGACGCCCGCGGCGACCAGATCGTCCATGATGCGGGTCTGGATCGCCGCCGACGACTGCTCGGGGTACTTGAAGACCAGGGTGTAGTTGGGCAGCTCGGTCTGTGCCTTGCGCACGCCGGCCTCGGCCGCCTTCCAGAAGTCGGAAGCGCCGTTGACCACGAAGGCCAGGGTCTTCTTGTCGGCCGCCTGCGGCGCGCCGCCGAGACCGACCAGAAGGGTCGCGGCAGCAGTGGCAATGAGAAGCTTGTTCACGATCGTTTCCTCCCTCTGCGGGTTCTGCGACCCGATCGTCGGGCGATTTGCGTCGGCCGAGCGATCAAATCGTTGGGCAGCATCATTCAGAGGTTGCATCGGGCGTCAACCCCGACCAACGTCGGCGACGCGAATCGGCTCTTACCTATGCGCAAATGCTGAGGCAAAGTAGGCCACCCTGCAACTCCGCGAGGCGATTCTCATGACAAACAAGGGCTTCTCCCATATCGGCCTCTCGACCCGCGACCTCGACAAGACGCGCGCCTTCTACGAGGACGTGCTGGGCTTCAAGGCCGTCGTCAAGGACACGCTGCGCATCAAGGAAGGCGGCGCGCTGCGCCACATCTTCTTCGATGTCGGCCGCGACCAGCTGATCGCCTTTATGGAGGCCAACGACATAGCGGGCGTGCCGAAGGACTATGACGCCGGCATCAACCGCGGGCTCGGCGTGCCGGGCGCCTTCTATCACTTCGCCTTCGAGGCGGGCTCGGAAGCCGGCCTCGCGGCGCGCCGCGACCAGCTGCGCGCCAAGGGCGTGGAGGTGACAGACGTGGTCGACCATGGCTGGGCCCAGTCGATCTATTTCAAGGATCCCAACGGGCTGTCGCTGGAATACTGCTGCATCGTGCGCGACCTCACCGAGGACGACGCGCGCATGCAGGAGCGCGGCACCATCACGCTCAAGGCGCTTGGCCTCGACGAGGCGGGCGGCCGCGAGCTCAACCGCGTGCAATCGGTGCGCGACAAGGTGTCGGCTTAGCCCGAGAGTGACGGTAAAGCCGCGCCGCTTCGAGATCGGCGTCGATATCGGCGGCACTTTCACCGACATCGTCTGCCGCGAGCCGGGCGGCGCACTGCACGTCCTCAAGGTGCCCACCACGCGCGGCGATCCCAGCCGCGCGGTGCTGGACGGCGTCGCCGAGCTCGCCGGGCGCTTCGGCGTCACCGCAGCCGACGTCGCGCGGTTCGCACACGGCACGACGGTCGCGACCAATGCCGTGCTCGAGCGCAAGGGCGCCCGGCTCGGGGTCTTGACCACGCAGGGCTTCCGCGACGTGCTGGAGATCGGCCGCCAGCTGCGCAACGACGTCTATCGCGTGATCCTGCAGCCCGAGACGCCGGTCTTCCTGGCGCCGCGGCGGTTACGCAAGGAGGTGCCCGAGCGCCTCGACGCGTCCGGCGCCGTCCTGCTGCCGCTGCAGGAGGAGGCCGTCCTGGAGGCCGCCGATGCGCTGGTGGCCGAGGGCGTCGAAGCGATCGCCATCAGCTTCCTGTTCTCCTTTCGCAACCCCAAGCACGAGCGTTGCGCCGCCGAGCTGATCCGCAAGCGCCATCCTGGACTCGCCCTGTCGCTCAGCCACGAGGTCGACCCGGCGTTCCGCGAGTACGAGCGCACCGTGGTGACCGCTTTCGACGCCTATGTGAAGCCCCTCGTCGACAGCTATCTCGCGCGGCTCGAACACGGGCTTGCCGAGACGGGTATCGGGGCACCGCTGCAGGTGATGCAGTCGCGTGGCGGGCTTGCGGCGGCCGACGTGGCGCGTCAGCGACCGGTGCGGCTGTTCCTGTCCGGGCCCGCGGCGGGGGTGATCGGCGGCCGCATCGTCGGCGCCTCGGCCGCGGCCGACGACCTCATCACCATCGATATCGGCGGCACCTCCGCCGATATCGCGCTGGTCAGCCGGCGAAAACCGATGCTGCGCGCCGAGGGCGTTATCGCCGGCTTCCCGGTGCGCGTCGCCATGGTCGACGTCAACTCGATCGGCGCAGGCGGCGGCAGCATCGCCCACATCGACGCCTCGGGTGGCCTGCGCGTCGGCCCTCGGTCGGCCGGTTCCGAGCCCGGTCCGGCCTGCTACGGCCGCGGCGGCACCGAGCCGACGGTGACCGACGCCTCGGTCGTGCTGGGCTGGCTCGATCCGGCACGCTTCGTCGGCGGCCGGCTGAAGCTCGACCCGGCCAAGGCGGTCGCCGCGATCGAGCACAAGATTGCCAAGCCGCTGGGGCTTTCCCTTGCGCAAGCTGCGCTCGGCATCCATCGCGTGCTGAACGCCGGCATGGCCGAGGGCATCCGGCTGGTGTCGGTGCGCCAAGGCATCGACCCGCGCGGCTATGCCCTGGTGCCGCTGGGCGGCGCCGGCGGCCTGCATGCCACCGCGCTCGCCCGTGAGCTCGGCATGCGCCGTATCGTGGTGGCGCGCGTGCCCGGAGTCCTGGCAGCGGCCGGCCTGCTCGCGGCACCCATCGAGCACGAGGTCTCGGCCGACTTCGTCGTGCCGCTTGCCGGCCTCGACCTTGGCGCGGTGCGCGGCAAGCTGGGCCAGCTCGACGCGCGCGCCGCCGAGCTGATGGCGGCCGAGCAGGTCGCGGCGGTCGAGGTCGCGATCTCGTACTTCGCCGACGTCTGCTATATCGGCCAGTCCTATCATCTCGAGATCGCCTTGCAGCCGGATGCTCCCGACCTCGCGCAGCGCCTGTATCGCGACTTCCTCGAGGCGCACGACCGCGTCTACGGCCACAGCGTCGACAGTCCGGCGCGCCTGGTCGGCTTGCGCACCGTGCATCGCGCCGGCGGCAGCGAGGTGCTGGAGGAGATGCGCTTTGCGCCGAGTGGCGGACCGGCGGTGATCGGACACCGCGACATCGTGGTGGCCGGCGAGGCGAGCCTTGTGCCGGCCGACGTGTACGATCGCGATGCGCTGAAGGAAGGCTTCGCCTTTTCTGGCCCCGCCGTCGTCGAGCAGTCCGATACCACGACCTTGGTCGAGCCCGGTTGGTCGGCAGTCGTCGATGCCGCCGGCAACCTCGTTCTCACGCCGCAAGGAGCATGACGATGCCGCAGGACGCTTTCGCCCGCGGGCTCGATCCGATCACCGTCGAGGTGGTGCGCCACAAGCTCGAAGGCATCGCCAACGAGATGCAGCAGACCTTGCTGCGGTCCTCCTTCTCGCCGATCGTCAAGGAGGGCCTCGACGCCTCGTCGAGCCTGTTCACCATGTCGGGCGAGACGCTCGCCCAGGCGACCGCGATCCCGATCCACCTCGCCACGCTCATTCCCGTCGTCGCCAAGATTCTCGAGACCTTCCCGATCGCCACCATGCAGGAAGGCGACGTCTACTGCATGAACGATCCCTATCTCGGCGGCACGCACCTGCCCGACGTGGCGCTGGTGCAGCCGGTGTTCGTCGATGGCCGGCCGATCGCGCTCAGTGCGACCATGACGCATCACCAGGACATGGGCGGCATGTCGCCCGGCTCGGTGCCGACGACGGCGACCGAGATCTTCCAGGAAGGCCTGCGGCTGCCGCCGCTGAAGTTCCGCGAAGCCGGCAAATACAATGAGACTCTGGTCGCCATCATCCGCCGCAACGTGCGCATCCCCGACGCCGTCATGGGCGACCTCAACGCCCAGCTCGCGGCCTGCAATGTCGGCGCCCGCCGCATCGCCGAGCTTGCGCGCACGCTGGGCGACAACCAGGCGCTGGCGATCTTCGACGAGCTTTTAGACCGCTCGGAAAAGCTCACGCGGGCGGCCCTCGGCTCGATCCCCGAGGGCACCTACACCTACGTCGACTTCAGCGACAATGACGGCATCGAGCTCGACAAGCCGATCCGCTTGGAGGTCGCGGTCACCGTCAAGGACGGCGGCTTCCACTGCGACTTCACCGGCTCCTCGCCGCAGGTGCGCGGGCCGTTCAACTGCGTGCCCTCGGGGTCGCTCGCCGCCGCCTGCTATGCGGTGCGCGCCGTCACCGATCCCGCGATCCCGACCAACGCCGGCTGCTTCCGCCCCATCTCGCTGGCCCTGCCCGAAGGCAGCGTGGTCAACCCGCGCGAGCCCGCGCCGGTCAACTCGCGCACCGCCACCATCAAGCGCATCACCGGCTGCATCCTGGGCGCCCTGAAGGACGTGCTGCCCGAGCGCGTGCCGGCCGACAGCTCGGGCGAGCTCTTGACCCTGATGTTCGGCGGCCGTCATCGCGACGGCACGGCCTTCGTCACCGGCGAGCTGATTGCCGGCGGCAGCGGCGCCGGTCCGCACAGCGACGGCGTCGACGTCATCGAGACCGACGTCACCAACTGCATGAACCTGCCGGTCGAGGCGATGGAGAGCGACACGCCGATCCGCGTTCACCGGCTGGCGTTGCGCGAGAACTCGGGCGGCGCCGGCCGGCAGCGCGGCGGGCTGGGCGTGCTGAAGGAATACGAGATCCTGGACGGCGAGGTCGCCTTCACCTGCCGCGGCGAGCGCCACTTCTTCGCGCCCAAGGGCGCTCAGGGCGGCAGCGAGGGCGCCAAGGCGCACGCCGTCATCCGGCGGGTTGGCGGCAGTGCGGAGATCATCCCCTCCAAGGCCATGACGATCCTGCGCGCGGGCGACCGCGTGATCGTCGAAACCGCCGGCGGCGGCGGCAACGGCCCCGCCGCGCAGCGCGACCCGCAAGCGACGGCCCGCGACCTCGCCGACGGCAAGGTCTCGTCATAGTCTTCCGGACCGCGGGCGTCCCGCCCGCTCTTGAGCGCGCGAGACGCGCGCGGTCCAGAAGAAGATCGGCATTTCCTTTGCTAAGGTACCCTCTGCAAAGGAGCTTCAATCATGCCGACCGAGATCGATCCTAAAACCTTCTGGAAGGGGATTGGCTGCCGCGCCATCGGCGTGGCGGTGGTGACCGCCAAAGGGCCCGACGGCCCGGCCGGCTTTCTCGCGCTCTCGGCGACGCATTTCACCGCGAGCCCGCCCATGATGCTGGTGTCGATCGGTCTCACCACCTCGGCGCTGGCTGCGGTCAAGGCGGGCAACCATTTCGCGATCAATTATGTGCCCAAGGGCCGCGAGGATCTCGCCAAGGAGTTCGGCGGTGGTGGCCAGTTCAAGGGCGCCGACCGCTTCCGGCCGGGCGACTGGACCGAGCTCGAGACCGGTGCGCCGACCCTGGTCGACGCCGTCGGCGTGATCGACTGCCGGCTCGAGGAGATGATCGAGCGTCACGCCACGATCATCGCCCTCGGCCGGGTCGTCGCCTTCGCGGGTGGGATCAAGGACCCGCTGATCAGCTTCCGCGGCGGCTATATCTAGGCCGGATAGAACACCAGGCAGCGCGCCTCGATGCTCTCGCGCGGCGGCGCGCCGGGCGCCAGTGGGTTGTCGAAGGAGGTGTGGAACGACAGCCGTGCACGCCCGTCGTCGGCGCTGTCGTGGACGCGGATCAGCACCGCCTCGTCAGGCTGCATCTCGGAGAAGTAGTACCAGCGATGGCGCGGGTTGAACTCGACCGACGACGTCTCGCCGCGCACGTGCGGATAGACCAGGTCGGAGGCGATCAGGTCGGCGTCGGTGAAGGTTCGGGCATCGCACAGCGCCAGCGGCGAATCGAGCACCGGTCCGCGGATCGGGCGCCATACGTTGACGATCCCGAAGCGGCCCTTCAGGAGTGCGTCGGCGTCGGGGCCGAGATGATCGCGCACCCGCCGCGGTGCGGAGTTCACGGTGTGGTCGTTGTGCACGCGACGGGACGGCTCGCGTGCGCCCTGGCGGCCGGCGTTGCGCACCGTATGGTCGAAGATGAACACGCGGGTGGCGCCGAGCTCCTTGCGCAGCAGCTGGTCGAGCTCGGGGTAGTAGACCCGCTTGACCTCCTCCTCATCGGCATAGAAGTCGGCAACCGCAGTCGGCGCCTTGGCCAACTGGAAGCCGTTGCGGTCGAGCGTGAACTCGGCTTCACGGCCGCGCGCATCCTCGATCCGCATCTCGTGCGGATCGTCGATGCCGTTCCACTGCCGCACGCCCGGCGGCGGGTCGAAGACGTAGCGCACGGGCTTCTCGGGCCCGCGCTTCAGATAGTGCAGGGTTGCGGTGAGCGGCTTGGCCTGGACGGATGCATCGAGCGGCATGGCGACACTCCTCTGTGGTCGACGATCAAGATAAGTTGGCGATCCGGCGGTGGGCCTGCGAGAGAGATGAACTCATGCGTCGGATGAGGCTTCGTGCGTCGAGGCGCCGATACGGCAACTCATGGTCGCAGCATCGGCCGGCCATCGCCGACGGTAAATGAACGGGAAAGCCAAAGAGGCGGCGGGATCGGAAAGCGTCTTCTCTCGAGTCGTCATCCTGGGCGAAGATTTGTCATGAGCGGACATCGCGTCGTGGTGATCGGCAATGCGGGCCTCGATCTTCAGCTCGCAGTGCCACGCCTGCCGCTGGCCGGCGAGACCTTGATCGGCAAGGCCGCATCAGCCCGCGCGCCGGGCGGCAAGGGTCTGAACCAGGCCGTCGCGGCCGCGCGTTGCGGTGCCGAGGTGCG
The DNA here is from genome assembly GCA_019235415.1 of Alphaproteobacteria bacterium. Classification (GTDB taxonomy): domain Bacteria; phylum Pseudomonadota; class Alphaproteobacteria; order Reyranellales; family Reyranellaceae; genus Reyranella. The sequence continues at coordinate 8,071 of JAFAKN010000697.1, read as the reverse complement.
CTTCTGTGCGCCGCTCGGCAACGACGACGCCGAGGCAGCGGACATCACGCGCCATCTCGCGCGCGAAGGCTTCGCCGAACTCGTCCTGCCGCGCCTGCCCTATGCCACCGATTTCTCGTTGCTGATGGTGCTGCCGAATGGCGAGAACAGCATCGTCAGCACCAGCACGTGCTCGTTGGCACTCGTGCCGGAGCAGGCCGAGCCGCTGCTGCGCGATCTCGTGAAAGGCGACATCGTGCTGATGCAGGGCAACCTGTCGCTCGATACGACGGCCGCCATCCTGGGCGAGGCACGGCGCAGGAACGCCACCACCATCCTCAACCCGGCTCCGTTCTGGTCGGGCATCGAGAAGCGGATGGCGGACTGCGACCTCGTCATCGCGAACCAGGTCGAGAGCGAAGCGCTCGGCCCGTCGATCCACGCCGCCCGCGCCGCCATCGTGACCTTGGGCGCCGACGGCTGCGTGCTCATCGAGCGCGGCCAGCGCCGCCTCTTTCCTGCCGAGCCCGTCGAAGCGATCGACACGACCGGATGCGGCGACGCCTTCTGCGGTGTCATTGCGGCCCTGCTGGCGCGCGGCATCGCGATCGCCGACGCCGTCCCCACCGCGCAAAAGGCAGCCGCGATCACCGCGACGCGCGAAGGCGCCTTCGACGCGTTGCCGACGCGTGGGGAGCTCGCCTCTGTCATCCCGAGCGATAGCGAGGGACCTTTCCTGTTGCTGTAAAGGTCCCTCGCTGCACTCGGGACGACACAGAGATTCAGACCTCCACCAGCGCCAGGTCCGGAAGCAACTCCGTGAACTCGACGGGCGTAGCGGCAAGCAACGAACGGCGGCTGAGCGTCGTGGTCTCTCCTGACAATTGATGCCACCGCATGCGACGTCGTGCCAAGTGCCGCGCACGCCCCATGTCGCAGATCGGCTCGTCGGTGCGAATCGCCACAAGCTTCACTTGCAATCGCGCCACGTTCCGGCTGGAAGGTTCCCTCGTTCCGCCATCGTCGCGACACCAAGTCCTGACTCCATTGCTGGGATCGGTTCCAAGGGGAGAATCGTCGGATGGTCTGCCCGCGTTGCCACGCCGCCACTGCGGATGGTGCGAGGTTCTGCGGCTCCTGCGGCGCTGATCTCGCGTCGCTCGCCGCGCCATCGCCCGAGCGTCGCCAGCTCAGCGTGCTGTTCTGTGACCTCGTCGATTCGACCGCGCTGTCGGTGCGGCTCGACCCCGAGGATCTGCGCGAGGTGATCCTCGCCTATCAACAATACGTGAGCGAGACGGTCGACCGCTTCGGCGGTTTTGTCGCGCAGCGTGCCGGCGACGGGCTGATGGTGCTGTTCGGTTGGCCGCGGGCGCACGAGCACGATCCCGAGCGTGCCGTGCGCGCCGGCTTGGCGCTGGTCGCGGGCTTGGCCGCACGCTCCTGGCCGTGCGACGTCGTGCTGGAAATCCGCGTCGGCATCGCCACCGGCCTGGTGCTGGTCGAGCCGCAAGGCGTGGTCGGCGACACGCCCAATCTCGCCGCGCGGCTGCAGACGCAAGCGGAGCCCAACACGGTGGTCATCGGGCCCGCCACGCAGGGGCTGGTGCGCGGGCTGTTCGACTATCGCGACCTCGGCCCGCGGCATCTGAAAGGCTTCGCCGAGCCGGTGCGTCCTTGGCAGGTTCTGCGCGAAAGCCGGGCTGTCGGCCGTTTCGAGGCGCTGCACGGCACCGAGCTCGGCCCGTTGCTCGGCCGCGACGCCGAGCTCGCCCTGCTGCTCGGCCACTGGCGGCAAGCCAAGCGCGGCGAGGGTCGTGTCGTGCTGCTGAGCGGCGAGCCCGGCATCGGCAAGTCGCGTCTGGTGCGCGCGCTGCTCGAGGGCGTCGCCGACGAGCCGCACGCGCGCATGCGCCATTTCTGCGCGCCCCATCACACCGACTCGGCGTTGCATCCGATCGCAACCCAGCTCGAGCGCGCCGCGCGGTTCGCCCGCGAGGACGACCCCGGCACGAAGCGCGCCAAGCTGCAGGCGATGCTCAGTGCGCTCGCCGTGACGCCCGACGACGGATCGCTGATCGCCGAGCTGTTGGGGCTGGCCGGCGCGAGCGAAAGCTCGCCTCGGCCCGGCCTCGCACCGATGCAGCGGCGGCAGCGAACGCTCGATGCGCTGAAGCGCCTGCTCGAGGCGTCGTCGCGGCGCCAGCCGATTCTGGCGGTGTTCGAGGACGTGCACTGGTGCGATCCCACGAGCCTGGAGCTCCTGCAACGCGTGCTGGCCGAGCTGCCGCGCCTGCCGATCCTGTTCGTGGTGACGGCTCGGCCGGACTTTGCACCGCCGTGGCTGGCGCTGCCCCATGCGCACGTTGTGGCGCTCGGCCGGCTCGACCGCGCCGCCGCTGCCGCGCTGGTCGAGTCGGCCAGCGGGCCGGCGTCCCTCGACGCCGACCGCGTGCGCGAAATCCTCGACCAGACCGATGGCGTGCCGCTGTTCATCGAGGAGCTGACGCGCGCCGTGGTCGAGGCGGCCGAAGGCGCACCGGTGGCGTCGCGCGAAGGCGCGCCCGTGGCGTCGCGCGAAGGCGCGCCCGTGATGTCGCGCGAAGGCGCGCCCGCGGTGTCGCGCGAAGGCGCGCCTGTGGCGTCGCGCATTCCGACCACGCTGCAAGCGTCGCTGATGAGCCGGCTCGACCGGCTGGGACCGGCCAAGGAGCTGGCCCAGCTCGGCGCCGTCATCGGCCGCAGGTTCTCCTGGCCGCTGCTGGCCATCGTCGCCGGTCGCAGCGAACAGGAGATGGCGGCCGGCCTCGAGCAGCTGATCGCGGCCGGGCTCTTGTTCCAGGAAGGGCAGGGGCCGCACCGCAGTTACCGGTTCAAGCACGCCTTGGTGCAGAGCGCGGCCTACGAGAGCCTGCTGCGCTCGGCCCGCCAGCAGCTGCACGCGCGCATCGCCCGGGCGCTCGAGGCGCGCTTCCCGGCGACGCCAGCCGAGCAGGTGGCGGGCCACTGGGCCGAGGCCGGCGAGCGCGCCCGTGCCGCTGCCGGATGGCAGAAGGCCGGCGAGCAGGCGATCCGCCGCGGCGCCAACCGCGAGGCGATCGCCCAGCTCGGCAAGGGGCTGGCGGCGCTCGAACGGCTGCCGCCGTCCGCCGAGCGCGACCGCAGCGAGCTCGCGCTGCAGCTGTTGCTGGCCGAGGCGCTGATCGCCGACCGCGGCTGGACCGCCGCCGAAACGCAACCCTGCTGGGCCCGCGCCCGCGTGCTGTGCGAACGCATCGGCGAGCCGGCGGCGCTGTTCCCCATCCTCTACGGCCAGTTCTCCAACCACCTCTCGCGCGGCGAGCCCGACGTGCACGACCTCGCCGCGCAGGCGCTGCAGCTGACCAGAGACAGCGAGGCCGCGGGGCTGCGCGCGGTAGCCCATGCGATGGCCGGCATGAGCCACTTCGCACGCGGCGAGTTTTTAGCCGCGCGGACGCATCTGGAGAGCGCCTTGTTGCTGTCGGTTGCCGACAGGAGCGCGAGCACCTTCCTCACGCCCGCGCACAACGCGGCCATCGCCTCGCTGTGGCTCGCCATGACCGTGCTGGTGCTCGGACGCCCGGACGAGGCCGCCCGTCATGCCGCGGCGGGCCTCGCGATCGCCCGCCGCCTCGACAACCCGCACACCCTTGCCCACGCGCTGGCGCTGCACTGCCGCTTCGTCGCCATGGCCGACGACATCGCCAACCTGCGAGCGACCGCCGAAGAGCTGGCGGCCCTCGCGGCCGAGCACGGCTTCCCGTTCTACGCCGCCGCCGCCGACATCTATCGCGGCTGGGTGCTGGCCGGGCGCGACCTCGCGCGTGGCCTCGCGATGATGCACGAGAGCCTCGAGGCGTTCGCCGCGCTGGGCGCCACGGCGCTGCGGCCGTGGTTCTGGGGCCGGATTGCCGAGCTGTCGGCGTCGGCCGGCAAGAACCGGGACGCCGTCGATCTGCTCGACCGGGCGCTCGAGCAGATCGATCGCAGCGGCCAGCGCTGGTGCGAAGCGGAGCTCAAGCAGGCCAAGGCGCGGTTGCAGGCCGGGCGGAGCCATACCGGCCGAGCGGCCGACGTCAGCTGCGGTCTCTCGATGGCGGGGTGATACCTCAGTTCTGGTCTTTGCCCTCAGTGCCCATAGATCAGCTGCGGCAGCCACATGGTGAGCGGCGGCCAGTAGGTGATGATCATCAGCACGATCAGGAGCAGGATCAGGAACGGCAGGATGCCGCGGATCACCTCGCCGATCGGCGCCGTCGAGATCGTCGCCAGCACGTAGAGGTTCAGCCCGACCGGCGGATGGACCAGCGCGATCTCCATGTTGTGCGTGAAGATGATCGAGAAGTGCACCGGGTCGACGCCGAGCGGCGTCAGCGCCGGGGCGAGGATGGGCAGCACCAGCAGCAAGGTCGCCACCACCTCGAGGAAGCAGCCCAGGATCAGCAGCAGGATGTTGATCGCGAGCAGGAACTCCCAGGTCGCGAAATGGTGGTCGAGCACCCATTGCACCAGTTGCGCCGGCACGCCCGAATCGGTCATCCAGTGGCCGAAGGCGATGGCGGTGGCGACGATCAGCATGATCGCGCCGGCGCTCTTCAGCGCGTCGGCGATCACCTCGAGCGACTCCTGCCAGCGGAATCCCTTGTAGAAGCCGAGGCTGATGACCATCGAGGCGGCGGCGGCGATCGCCGCGGCTTCGGTCACCGTGACGATGCCGCCGTAGATGCCGACGAGCACGATCGCCGGCACGACCAGGGCCGGGATGGCCCGCCAGGTCACGCGCCAGCGCTCGGCCATGGGCAGCGACGGCTCGACCGGGAAGTTGTTGCGCCGCGCGGTGTACCAGACCCAGCCGAAGAACGCGGCGGCCTGCAGGAGGCCGGGCAGGATGCCGGCGAGGAAGAGGCGCGGCACCGACTGCTCGGCGACGATGCCGTAGAGGATCAGCGCCAGGCTGGGCGGGATCACGATGCCGATCGTGCCCGAGGCGCCGATGACCCCGAGCGCAAAGCTGCGCGGATAGCCCTTTTCCAGCATGGCCGGCAGCAGGATCGTGCCCATGGCGAGCGCGGTCGCCACCGACGAGCCGCAGATCGCCGCGAACAAGGTGCACGACACCACCGTCACCAGGCCGAGCGAGCCGCGCACACCGCCGATCCATGCCGTGCAGAGATCGACCAGCGCCTTGGCCACGCCGCCCTGGCGCATGAAGGCCGCCGCCATCACGAACAGCGGCAGCGACATCAGCGTGCTCGAGTTCAACGAATCGATCACGACCTGCGCCATGCCGATCATCGGCTGGCCGGAGAAGAAGAACAACGCCGCCGCGCAGGCGCCCAGCACCAGGAAGATCGGCATGCCGGCTGCCAGCAGGCCGAAGAACATCACGAAGAAGAGGAAAGTGCCCATCAGTGCCCGCTGTCATCCCGAGGCCGAAGGCCGAGGGATCTTTCCTGTTGCCCCAAAGATCCCTCGCTGCGCTCGGGATGACAGCGGACTCGGCGCGTTCACATGCGCCTTTGGAGGTCCGCGCTCCAATGACCGGGTCATTCGCCGCCGCCGAGATTGCCGCCGCCGAGGGGCATCTCGTGCTCGGGCACGTGGCCTACCGTCATGGTCTCGGCATCGAAGTGAAAGACGTAGCGCCAGAGGCGGATGACGTAGCGCGCACCCATCAGGAGGCCGCCGGTCGGCAGGGCGGTGTAGTAGATCCACATGGGAAAGCCGAAGTCGCTGGCGCTGTGCTCGTCCAAAAGCCACGACGAGTAGGCGATGTTGGCGCCGTACCACACCATGCCGATGCAGAAGCCCAGCGCCACAATGCAGTTGAAGGCCTCGACCCAGCGCTGCCGGCCGGGCGCCAGGTGGCGCAGCACCAGGTCGGGCCGGACATGGCCGTCGGTGCGCGCGAGCTGGCTCGCAATGATCATCACGCCCCACACCACGAGGTAGACGATCACCTCCTCGGCCCAGCTGATGGCGTAGGCCGGGAAGAAATAGCGTCCGACCACCTGCACCACGCCCACCACCATGGCGATCAGGCCGAGCAGACCCACCAGGATCCGCTCGACGCGATCCCACCAGCTGTCTTTTCGCGGAGGCATCGGCGACGCCGGCTCAGGCAGTGCCCACGGACTCCTTCACGAGACTGACGATCTCGCTGGAGAGCTTGGCGTCCTTGATCAGCACCGCGACGTCGCCCAGCATCGCCTTGCGCGTGGTCGAGAGCTCGTCGGCGCTGGGGTCGTGGATCTTGATGCCGTTGCTCTCCAGCACCTTGCGCGCGTTCGCCTGGCTGTCCGCCGCACCTTTGCGGTAGCCCGCGATGTTGGCGGCCCACAGGTCGGTCACCATCTTCTGCTGCGCCGCCGACAGCTTGCCCCAGAAGCTTTTGGCGAACATCGGGATGTACTGGCCCATGAACTGGTGGTCGGCGTAGGAGTATTTCACGCCCGCCTCCCACAGCTTGGCCGAGTTGCAGCTCTCGTCGGTCGAGACGAACGCGTCGAATGTGCCCTGCGACAGGGCCAGCGGCACGTTGGGCCACGCCGTCGTGTTGGGAATGCCGCCGGCGAATTTTATGCGCCAGGAGATCGCCGCCCCGCCCGGGCTCCTGATCTTCAGGCCTTTCAGCGCACTGAAGGAATCGAGCGCCACCTTGGTCGAGTACCAGTTCTGATAGCCGAGATCGATCCACGGCCCCAGCACCTGGGTGTTGAGCTTGGCCTCGAGCTCCTGGTTGACCTTGGCGCCGGGCTTGCCGTCGGTCGCCTTGTGCGTGACGTCGAGCGGCACGCCGTAGAAATAGGGCAGCTGGACCATGTCGCAGTCGGGCACCAGGCCGGTCAGCACCCAGGCGCCCGGGGCGGCCATCTCGACCTGGCCCTGCAGCAGGGCCTTGCTGACGTTGAGATCGGCGAACAGCTGGCCCGACTGGAACAGCTCGCCCGTGAGCGCGCCATTTGACTCCTTCTCGACCTTGGCCAGGAAGTCGGCGATCGCGACGTTGCGCGGATGGCTGGGCGCGGTGTCGAGCGAGCAGCGGAATTTCAGCGGCTCGGCGGCACGCAGCACGCTGGGCGCGGCCAAAGTCGCGGCGGCGGCGCCGACGAAGGCGCGCCGGTTCAGTCTCGTTTTCATGGACGGTTCCTCCTTGCTTATTGGCCAGTCTAGCGCGCCGCACGGCGGCCGAACCCACGCACGTCGTCGCAGTGCGGTTGAAGCTACAGAAATGGCACCAGCCCTGGGCAGTTGCGCGCGAGCCGCACCGCGAGCCCGGCGGCAGGCAGTGTGAGGAACATCACATGACCCGTGCGGAGAGAACGGCAGGATCACGCCGGTTCCAAGAAGGGGTTTCGCATGGAACAGTCATGGCGCAATGCGCTGCTGAGCATGCCCACACGCATGACGCTGATTGCCGGCCTGCTTTGCCTCATCATCGTGCTCGCCCAGGCGTCGGCCGCGGCGTTGGCTCCGCCGGCGGTGGGCGCGGCCCTTGCCGGGCCGGCGGTCGGGTTGGTGTTGGCGAGTTGGCGCCCGATCGACGGTGAGGCCGACGACGACGAGGCCATCAACGCCGCGAGCGCACCCGATCCGGACGCCTGGGACGGTGTCTATGGCGGCACCGCCACCGCGCGTGAAGGCGGCGTCGCCGCCGTCTTCCGCATCACCGTTCGGGACGGCGTCGGCATGGGGACCGACAGCCGGCTGGATTGCGGCACGGCACCGGTGTCGCTGCGCATCTCGCCGGCCGGCGACGTGAGCGGGGTCGCCACGGTGTTCGGCCTGACTTGCATCAAGACCGACGTCGCCTTGCGCGGCCGCGCCGTCGGCGGCGCCCTGCGCCTTCGCCTCGGCACGCAGTATCTCGAGCTGGCGCGGCCCTGAGCCAACGTCTCTCCTCGATATTCCTCTCCCCCTAGCGGGCAGGGCATTCGCATATAACGCCCAAAATCCCGTCATCCCGACCGGAGCCTTGCGCAGCAAGGCGAAGCGGAGGGACCTGTTTTGTTGCTACATCAACAAAACAGGTCCCTCGACTACGCCGCCCTTCGGGCGGCTCCGCTCGGGA
>JAFAKN010000687.1 GCA_019235415.1 Alphaproteobacteria bacterium | reverse complement strand
ACCGACATTTTCTCGTCCGACTTCGACCGTCAGCTTTACCGGATCACCCTGGTGGGCCAGCCCTTGATCGGTGTCGATGGCCGCAAGTCGCTGTCCATCGAGGGCTTGCCGATCCTCTCGGTCGAGCACGAGCTGCGCATGCGAGCGGAGGCGGCGGACTGACGGACGGCTTGCCGGGGGATGCAGGCTGTCATCCTGAGCGCAGCGAAGGATCCTTCGCTGCGCTCAGGATGACAAAGAGGGTTCGGAGCTCGCGTGGTGGACAGGAACGGGGACTGGAACGGGCAGGTGGCGGTCGTGACCGGCGGCTCGCGCGGCATCGGGGCGGCGATCTGCCGCCGGCTGGCGGCGCGCGGCGCCGCCGTGGGCATCAACTACGTGGCGCGCGCGACGGAAGCCGAGGCGCTGCAGGCGGAGATCGTTGCGGCCGGTGGCCGGGCCGCCTTGCTGCAGGCCGACGTCGCCGATTCGGCTGCCGTGACGGCCATGGTCGCCGAGGCGGAGGCAAAGCTCGGGGCGGTGTCGATCCTGGTCAACAACGCCGGCGTGTCCGCCCCGGCCACGCTGGAGACCTACGATGCGGCTCAGCTCGAGCGCATGCGGGCGGTGAACGTGAACGGCGTGATCCACACCGTGCGGGCCGTCATGACCGGCATGCAGGCGCGTACCTACGGCCGGATCGTCAATATCGCGTCCAACGCGGCCATCGGCACGGCGCTGCCGGGCACGACATTCTACGCCGCGACCAAGGCGGAGGTCTTGATCCTGACGCGACGCTTCGCGATGGAGCTCGGCCGGTCCGGGATCACGGTGAATGCCGTTTGTCCCGGTTGGATCGTCACCGACATGGCGCGGCGCGGCGCCAGCGAGGAGGCGTTCGCGCAACGCGTGGCGTCGATGCGCGAGCGCACCATGGTCGGCCGGGTCGGCGCGCCGGAGGACATTGCCGCCGCGGTGGCCTTCCTGGCCGCGCCGGATGCCGGCTTCGTCACGGCCCAGGTGCTGACGGTCGATGGCGGGCGCATGGATTACATTGGCCACGGGTAACGGAGGAGGGAGAGACATGCCGCCAAAGACACGATTCGTGATCCACATCGGATGCGACACGGCTGAACAAGTCCTGGACGTGCTGAACGACCTGACAAGCACCGACGGGGTCACCGTCGCAGATTCGCAAACCGGAATGACAGAGCTGAGCCGCGAAGTGATCGAGCAACTTGCCAACGCCGAACGCGAATAAGTCAGTCCTCGTACTGCTTGAACTGATCGCGACGCCATTTGAGGGCGGCGCGCAGGCCTTCCTTCTGGCGGATCTCGGTGAACTTGACGCCGACGTCGGTTCTTGCCGCATAGAGCGGCGCCAGCACGTCGAGCCCGGCATGCATGGCTTCGGTGAAGCCCATGGCGTCGGCGCCGCGGTTTATGGCCAGCTTGGTGTGCGCCAGCGCTTCCGGTGAGATCAGCGCCATGCGCCTGGCGAACCGCAGTGTCTTCTCCTGGAGCTCGGCGAGGGGCACGATCCGATTGATCATGCCGAGCTGCAGCGCGGTTTGCGCGTCGATCATGTCGCCGAAGTAGAGAAGCTCGCGGGCCTTCTTGAAGCCGATCATCCAGGGCATGACGATGGCCGGCCCGACGTTCGAGAAATGGATCTCCGGCTCGCCGAAGATCGCGTTGTCCGCCGCGATGGTGATGTCGCAGAACATGGCAAGCTCGCAGCCGCCGCCCAGCGCGTGACCCTGCACCGAGGCGACCACGGGCTTGCGCATGTACCACGGGATCATCTCGAAGCGCAGATCCTCGGTCAGCGACTCGTGCCATTTGAGCGCGTCGAATCGCCGTGCGGCCCGCTCGGGCGTGTCGCTGTCGATGTCGTAACCGACGCAGAAGGCCCGACCGTTGGAGCGCAGGATGACGACGTGGATCGACTTGTCGTCATCCGCCCGGATCAGCGCGTCGGAGACGCCCGACCGCAGCTCGTGATTGACCGCGTTGAGCTTCTCGGGCCGGTTCATCGTGACGAGGGCGATGCTGCCGTCCGTCTCGTACTGCACGAGATTGTCGGTCATGCTCGATCTCCCGGGTTCACCTGAATCGCAGATTGGCGCGTGAGAGCTGGGCGATCGAAGAGCACCCCATCAGCTTCATCGCCCGCTCGATCTCGCTGCGCATCAGGCCGAGGGCGCGCTCGACACCGGCCTGGCCGGCCACCGCCAGCGGGAACAGGTAGTAGCGGCCGACGCCGACCGCCTTGGCGCCGAGCGACAGCGCCTTCAGCACATGCGTGCCGCGGTGGACGCCGCCGTCGATCATCACGTCGATGCGGTCGCCGACGGCGTCGACGATCTCGGCCAGCTGGTCGAAGGCGGCGCGCGAGCCGTCGAGCTGGCGGCCGCCGTGATTGGACAGGATGATCCCCGTGCAGCCGATCTCGACGGCGCGCCTGGCATCGGCCACCGACATGATGCCTTTCAGGCAGAACTGGCCGTCCCAGAATTCTACCATTTTGGCCACGTCGTCCCAGCTCATCGCGGGGTCGAGCATCTCGGTGAAATAGCGCTGGATGGACAAGGTGCCGCCGCCCATGTCGACGTGCTGGTCGAGCTGGGGCAGCCGGAAGCGTTCGTGCGTCAGGTAGTTGATGGCCCACGCGGGCTTCAGGGCGAACTGCAGCATGCCGGCCGGCGTCAGCCGGAACGGGATCGAGAAGCCGGTACGCAGGTCGCGTTCGCGATTGCCGCCGGTGATGCTGTCGACGGTCAGCATCATCACGTCGACATCGGCCTCCTTGGCGCGCTGCATCATGCTCCGGTTGAGCGCGCGATCCCTGTGGAAATAGAACTGGTAGGCCTGCGGGGTGCTGTGCTTGCGGCGCAGCTCTTCGAGACTGACCGTGCCCAGCGAGGACACGCCGAACAGGGTTCCATAGCTCGCGGCCGCCGCGCCGACAGCCCGCTCGCCGTCGTGGTGGAACAGCCGCTGCAGGGCGGTCGGCGAGCAGTAGACCGGCATCGCGAGCTTGCGGCCCATCACCGTCACGGACAGATCGACCGTCTCGACGCCGCGCAGGACGTTGGGCACCAGATCGCAGGCCTCGAAACTCGCTGTGTTGCGCCGCAAGGTGGCTTCGTCGTCGGCGCCGCCGTCGATGTAGTCGAAGATCGGCCCGGGCAGCCGGCGCTTGGCGAGCCGGCGGAAGTCCTCGAAGTCATGGCAGTGGCGCAATCCCATCGGGATGGGTCCCTCACTGCAGCGCCGGCATGACCTCCCTGGCGAACAGTTCGACCGAGCGCGCCGACTCCTCGAAACTTAGATCGCCGAAGGCCATGCGGCAGATGCAGTAGTTGATGCCGGCGATCTCGTTGTCGAGCTTCATGCGATCGCGCACCGTCGCCGCCGATCCGGCGATGATGTAGCCCTGGTCGAGCGCGTCCTCGAAGGCGGCCGGGATCAGCTGGCGCGGCAGCCCGACGCCGTGCGCCCGCCAGAGATGGATCAGGGCGTCGTACCACAAGACGAAGGCGCGCTTGGCAGCAGCCTGGGCCTCCTTGTCGCTGTCGCCGACCACGACATGGCGGCTGAGCCCGATCATCGGCATGTCGGCCTCCGCGCGGCCCAGCGCCGTCCAGGCGGCGCGATAGCGGGCCGCGAACTGGCCAACGCCGTCGGCCCGCATGCCGACCACGGCGTTGCACGCCTGCTTGGCCAGTCGATCGGCGCTTTCCAGCGAGTTGGCGCCGTACCACAGCGGCGGATAAGGCTGTTGGATCGGCCGCATTTCCATCGGCACGTCCTTGAAGGTGAAGTACTTGCCGTGGTGATCGAGGCGCGGCTGCGTCAGGCCCTTCAGGATCACGTCGAGCGCCTCGGCGAAGCGCTCGGGACCGGTCGCCGGGTCGACGCCGTAGTAGCCGACCTCGTAGGGCGAGATGCCGCGCCCGACGCCGAGCTCCAGCCGCCCATCGCTCAACTGGTCGAGCATGCAGATCTCGTCGATCAGGCGCAGCGGATGGTAAAGGTTCACCGTGTAGACCAGCGGCCCGAAGCGCAGCGTCTTGGTGCGCTGCGCGACCGCGGCGAGGAACACGCTGGGCGAGGGCGCCATGCCGAGCGGCGTCGCGTGATGCTCGGCCAGGTGATAGGCATAAAAGCCCGCCTTCTCGTAAAGCTCGATCAGCCGCAGCCGAGTCTCGAACTGTTGGCCAAGGTCGGACCGCGCCCGGTCCATATGATCGAATACGCCGAACTTCATGCGTTTCTCCCGTTGCCTTGCCGAATGCTACAAGGTCCGCATGAAGAAGTATCTCTGTCTGGGCTGCGGCTTCTCGTACGACGAGGCCCGCGGTCTGCCGGAGCACGGCATTGCCCCGGGGACGCGCTGGGCCGACATTCCCGACGACTGGGTTTGCCCGGACTGCGGCACGCCCAAATCGCGCTTCGAGATGGTCGAGATCCCGTACTTCGAGGGGGAGGCGGCGACATGAGCGTGCGCTTCGTGCTGCCGGCAGCTGAGCGCGGCTACTCCTTCCTGCCCTCCGTCGGTCCCAACGCCAGCTACGTGGCCGGCCATCCCGACGGGGCGATCACGCGGCATTCCAGCTTCAATTTCGGCGAGTACCAGTCCGGCATTCCCGGCTTCGGCGCGATGAGGGTGTTCGGCGACGAGGTCTTTATGCCCAACGGCACGGGCTACAACATGCACCCGCACCATAACTTCATCATCATGGCCTTCGTGCTGTCGGGGACGCTCACCCATATCAACACCATCGGCCGGATCGACGAGCTCGGGCGCGACGACTACTACGTCTTCTCGGCCGGCTCGGGCGGCAAGCACAGCGAGCTCAATATCGGCGAGGGCGATCTCGGCGTGATCTACGTCTGGGTCCTGCCGGGTCGGCTGCTGGCGCCGCCGTCCTACCGGCGCGCGCGTTTCGATCGCAGCGCCGGCGCCAACCGCATCACCTGCCTCGTGGGCGATGAGCCGGGAGCGCTGCCGATCGCCCAGACCTTCAGGGTCTCACGCCTCGTGAGTGACGCCGAGCGGCGCTACGCCTATCGGCCGGCCAGACCCAACGGGCTCTATGCCTTCGTGGTCGAGGGCGAGGTCGAGATCGCCGACGCGCTCCTCACGCGCCGCGACAGCATGGCAGTGGAGGGCGAGGACCAGGTGACGATCGATGTGCGGACCGGCGGTACCGACGTGCTGCTGGTCGAGACGAAGCTTTAAACGAGAGCGTGATGAGCTCAAGTCCATCCGTCATCCCGACCGAAGCCGAGCGAAGCGAGGCGTAGTGGAGGGACCTCTCTTGGCATCGTCGAGACAAGAAAGGTCCCTCCGCTCCGCGCTTCGCGCTCCGGTCGGGATGACGGGAATCATCACGCTTCAGCGCATTCCGCAGTCACAGCGCCCGCTTCTTGCTCGAGATGACGCCGCTGGCGATGCCGTGCCATTCGATCGTGCCGGCCAGCCGGGAATGCTCGATCTTGGGGCAGCGGTTCATCACCACCTTGAGGCCGGCCGCTTCGGCGCGCTTGGCGGCCTCCTCGTTGCGCACGCCGAGCTGCATCCAAACGATCTTGGCACCGTGCTTGATGGCGTCGTCGGTGATCGGGCCGGCCGCCTCGGAGTTGCGGAAGATGTCGACCATGTCGGCCTTGACGGGCAGCTCGGCGAGCGAAGCGTAGACCTTCTGGCCCATGATCTCCTGGCCGGCCACGGCCGGGTTCACCGGGATCACCTTGTAGCCGCGGTCCAAAAGATACTTCATCGCGAAATAGCTCGGACGATTCCAGTTGGCCGAAGCGCCGACCATGGCGATGGTCTTGGTCTCGCGCAGGATCCGGCGCAGGTAGAGATCGTCGTAGCGGTCGTGATTCACGGCGGACATGAGGGAATTATACATGGCGCAGCCGCTGCTGTTCGAACCGATTTCCCTGCGGGATGTCACGCTGAAGAACCGGGTCGTCGTGGCGCCCATGCACCAGTATTCGGCGGTCAAGGGCTTCGCCACCGCCTGGCACCTGATGAACTCCGGCCGCTACGCCGCGGGCGGCGCCGGCCTCGTCATCATGGAATCGACCAAGGTCGAGCGCCGCGGTTGCGGCACGGTCGGAGACCTCGGCATCTGGGACGACGCCTTCGTTCCCGGCCTGCGCCGCTGCGTCGAGTTCATTCGCCAGCACAACGCCGTACCTGGCATCCAGCTCGGCCATTCCGGCCGTAAGGCGCGCCGCTTCCGGCCATGGGAAGGAGGGGCGCCCCTCAAGCCTTCGGTCGAGATCGATGCCCTGATCGACGATTGGGAGGCCTGGGAGCTTGTCTCCTCGAGCGCGCTCAATGCGCCGGAGACCGACCCGACGCCGCGGGCGCTCACCCGCGCCGAAATCCCCGAGGTGGTCGAGCGCTGGGGCCAGGCGGCCCGGCGCGCCCACGAGGCCGGCTTCGACGTGCTCGATATCCATGCCGCGCACGGCTACCTGATCCACCAGTTCCTCTCGCCGTTCGCCAACCTGCGCAACGACGAATACGGCGGCAGCGAGCTCAACCGCATGCGCTTCTGCATCGAGGTCGTGGAGAGCGTGCGAGCCCATTGGCCGGCCCACAAGCCGCTGTTCGTGCGCTTTTCGGTGCAGGACGACGCCGGCTGGGGTCCGGACGAGAGCGTGGCGCTGGCAAAAATCCTGAAGCCCAAGGGCGTCGACGTGATCGACTGCAGCTC
>JAFAKN010000539.1 GCA_019235415.1 Alphaproteobacteria bacterium | reverse complement strand
CGAGGTGGCCCTGGCGTGGAAGCCCGATCCCGGGCTGCTGGCCACCTTCAGGAACCTCCGGCTGATCGTGTCGCTAGGCATGGGCGTCGACCACCTGCTGACCGATCCCGAACTGCCCGACGTGCCGATCGTGCGCATCATGGACGACGGCCTGGTCGGCCAGATGGCCGAGTACGCGATCTACTGGGCGCTCCGGCACCATCGCGACATCGACAAGTACGCCGCCCATCAGCGGGCCCGGCAGTGGAAGCCGCTCGACTTCGTCGACACCCTACATCGCCGGGTCGGCGTGATGGGACTCGGCACCATCGGTCAGGACACCGCCGGGAAGTTCGCGATGCTGGGCTTCCCCACCGCTGGCTGGAGCCGCACGAAGAAGGAGCTAACCGGGATCGAGACGTTCCACGGTCCCGAGGGTCTGGCAAGCTTCCTGGCGCGTACCGACATCCTGGTCGACGTGCTGCCGCTCACCCGCGATACGCACGGCCTGCTCGACGCCAAGGCGTTCGCGGCGCTGCCCAAGGGCGCCTACTTCATCAACATGGCGCGCGGCGGCCACGTCGTCGACGATGCGCTGCTCGCGGCCCTCGAGTCGGATCATCTCAGCGGCGCCGTGCTCGACGTATTCAACCAGGAGCCGCTGCCGGCGGATCACCCGTACTGGACACATCCCAAGGTGCATGTCACGCCGCACATCGCCGGCGCCACCAACCCGCGCACCGCATCGCCCGGCGTGATCGAGAACATCAAGCGCCTGCGCCAGGGCCGCGAGCTGATCCATCGGGTGGATGCGAAGACGGGGTATTGATCAGCACCACGCTGGCGAAAAGCTTGTCATCCCGAGCGCACCCTCTGTCATCCCGAGCGTAAGCGAGGGATCCTTAAGGCAACAGGAAAGATCCCTCGCTACGCTCGGGATGACAGAATGCCACTCTGGATGACAGCCTCTTCTCCGCATCCATTTACTTCTTCCCCACCCGCTTCTCGATGGCCGCGAAGATCGCGCGGGCGGCTTGCGCCTCGCCGCCTTCGGGGCGGCCGGGGCGGCTTGAATTGTTCCAGGCCATCATGTCGAAGTGCGCCCACGGTACGTCGTCGGGCACGAACTCCTTGAGATAGAGCGCGGCCGTGATGGCGCCGCCGAACGCTACGCCAGGCGCATTGTTGATGTCGGCAACCTTGCTGTCGAGCAGCCGGCGGTAACCGGCGAACAGCGGCAGGCGCCACATCGGGTCGTTCACCGCCCTGCCGGCGGCCAAAAGGTCGTCGGCGAGCCGATCGTCGTTGCAGAACAGCGCCGGCAGGTCGGTGCCGAGCGCGACCCGGGCCGCACCCGTCAGGGTCGCGCAGTCGACCATCATCATCGGCTTCTCGCTGGCGCCCTCGTACAGGGCATCGCACAGGATCAGCCGGCCCTCGGCGTCGGTGTTGCCGATCTCGACCGTGATGCCCTTGCGGGTCGGCACCACGTCGAGCGGCCGGAAGGCGTTGCCTGACACGCTGTTCTCGACCGCCGGCACCAGCAGCCGCAGCCGCACCGGCAGCTTGGCTGCCATGACCATCGCGGCGACCGCCATCATGGTCGCCGCACCTCCCATGTCCTTCTTCATGTTGAGCATGCCGCTGGCGGGCTTGAGGTCGAGGCCTCCAGTGTCGAAGCACACGCCCTTGCCGACCAAGGTGACCTTGGGATGGCGCGCGTTGCCCCATCGCAGGTCGATCAGCCGCGGCAAGCGAGCGCTCGCACGCCCGACGGCATGCACCATCGGGTAGTTCTGCTTCAAAAGATCGTTGCCGACGATCACCTTCAGCTTGGCGCCGTGCTGCTTGGCCAGTGACTGTGCGGCGGCGGCGAGCTCGGCCGGTCCCATGTCGGACGACGGTGTCGTGATGAGATCGCGTGCCAGGCACAGCGCTTCGATCATCGCCGTCGCGCGCTTCTTGTCGGCGCCGTCGGGCCAGACGAGCTTGGCGACCGGCTTGGCTTTGCGCGAGCGATAGCGCTCGAAGCGCCAGGTGCCGAGCCCGATGGCGACCGCCGCGTCCGTCGGGGACACGGGATCGGTGGCGGAGGCGAGCTTCCAGGTGCCGTCGGGCAACCGGGTCGCGAGCGCGCCGAAGTCCCACAGGTTGGGCTTGGCCGACAGCACAAGCACTGCCCCTGCCGCCTTGCCGTTGTCGCCCGGCAGCATTGCAAGGTCGCCCGCCTTGCCGGCAACGCCGGTCGATTCGATCCAGGCGCGGCTGCTCGCGGTTTGCTCCTTGAGCCAACTGCGCCACCGGGATTCGGGCACGAACTGTACGGGAACGGCAGAGGAAGAACGATCGACGAAAGGCAGCGCCATAGCCATGCTCACCAAACTGTAGTCTAAACGTTAACATTGCCGGCCAGAGTGCGACGCTGGCAAGCGGAGCCAACCGGGGAGGGAGTATGGCCGACTTCACGCTGGTGATCGGCAACAAGAACTACTCGTCGTGGTCGCTGCGCGGCTGGCTGATGGTGAAGCTGGCGGGCATCGACTTCGAGGAGATCGTGGTGCCGCTCGACTTGCCGGAGACGCAGCCAACCATCCGCAAGCACTCGCCCTCGGGCCGCGTGCCGGTGTTGTTGCATCGCGGCCTGCCAGTGTGGGAGTCGCTCGCCATCGCCGAGTACCTGAACGAGCTCAAGCCCGAGGCCGGCCTGTGGCCCGCCTCGCTGGCGGCGCGGACGCATGCCCGCTCGATCTCGACCGAGATGCACGCGGGCTTCCTCGATCTGCGCACCCACATGCCGATGAACATCCGCGCCGCGTTCCCCGGCAAGGGCATGACATCGGCCGTACGCGCCGACATCGAGCGCATCACCGGCATGTGGCGCGACACGCGCAAGCGCTTCGCCGGCTCGGTACCCAAGGACAGCGGCTTCCTGTTCGGTGCTTTCAGCGCCGCCGACGCCATGTACGCGCCGGTGGTGACCCGGCTGCGCACCTACGGCGTCAAGGTCGATTCCGACACTGACGCCTACTGCAAGGCGGTGCTGGCGTTTCCGCCGATGCAGGAATGGATCGCCGCCGCCAAGCGCGAGCCCTGGCTGATCCAGCAATACGAGCTGGCTTAGTTTTCCTCCCCACGCTTGGCGTGGGGAGGTGTCCGCGCAAGCGGACGGAGGGGTCAAGGTCATGAATCATGACCCCTCCGTCGCCATGAGATGGCGACACCTCCCCAACTGCGTTGGGGAGGCTAGTTCAGCCCGTAGAGGCGCTGGGCGTTGTCGTGGACGATCTTCTTCTGCACGCTGTCGGAGAAGCCCGACTGGTTGCGGCTGAGCGTTTCGCGCGAGTTCGGCCAGATGCAATCGGGGTGCGGGTAGTCGGCGCCCCAGATGATGTTGTCCTCGCCGATTAACGGCACGATCGGCTCGAGGTACTTGTCCTGCTGGTAGGTGACGTAGCCCTGGCGGCGAAAGTAGTCGCTGGGCTTCATCTTGAAGCCGAGGCTGCGCGCCCGGTCGTGGTACTCGGTGTCGAGCCGGTCGAACACATAGGGCAGCCACGTCACGCCCGATTCGCCCAGCACGAAGTTGAATTCGGGGTACTTCTCGCAGGCGCCGGAGGCCAGCAGCGAGACCAGCACCTCCATGGTGTCGAGCTGGAACAGCGCCGAGCGCACCAGCCGATGCTGGACCATGTACTCCTTTTCCATCTCCGGCCCGTCGGGCGCGCGAACGTTCTTGAAGCCGGTCGAATGGAACGAGATCGGGAACTTGCACTCGGCCGCCGCCTCCCACAGCGCGTACCATCCGTGATGGTAGAGCGGCAGGCTCATGCGCTTGAAGGCGAGGTCGCCGCCCTTCAGCCCCATCTTGGCGCAACGCCGTACTTCGGCTGCCGCCGCGACGGGATCGGTATTGGGAATGATGGCCAGCGGAAACACCCGGTTGGGATCGGCGCGCTTGGCGAAGTCTGCCGCCCAGTCGTTGTAGCGGGCATTGACCCAGACGCGCAGCTCGGCGTCGTCGATGAGGTCGTTGACCATCAGGCAGCCGTAGATGATCTCTTTGTCTAGCCCGTCGCGGTCGAGGTCGGCGACACGCAGCTCGGGCGTGGTGGGACGCGGCTTGGCGCCGGGATAGCTGTCCCATTCGAAGCCAGCTTCCTTCATCTCGTCGACATGGCCGAACGAGCCCTTGGTGTACGGCAGGAAGCCCGGGCCGACGCCGTTCCACATGCCGCGGTCCTTGTCGTCGACGAACCAGTGCTGGCCGTCATTGCGCTCCTCGACGCGCGGCGCATTCTGCTTCCATTTGGCTGGCGCCTGCGAGGACCACAGGTCCGCCGGGCAATAGGTGAGATCGATGTGGTTGTCGCCGGAAATGAGCTTGTGCTGCATGGCGTGCTCCGTCGCTCGCAAGGGACTTTGGCGCTCTTTGGGCCCGCCATGGTAGTCGGCGCGGAACGGCGGCGCTACCAGTCCCCACCCACGGAGTGCTTCACCGTTTCGTAGATCAAACGGTTGCCCTCCTCGCTGAAATGCACGTCTCCCTCGATGTAATATCGGTGCAGAGTCGTCTCGGCCGGCGCCTCGAAGAACGGTGCGAACCCGTCGATAAAGCGCACCCCGCGCCGAGCGGCCCATTCGCGCCAGTGGCGGACCTGGATGCTGTCACGATCGCCCGCCATCACGTTATCAGGCCAAGGATAGACAACGAGCGTGACGCGGCACCGCCACTCCCGGCAGAGCCCGACCAGCTTGTCGAGGTTGCCGCCGGCCAGCTCCAGGCCGCGTTCGCCCCAGGCCTGCATCAGCTCCTCGTCGATGGTCCAGCGGGCGCGCGCTCGGCCGAGCGACTTTCGCCACGTGAACGAGGCGCTGACATAGAGGTCGCGGACGAGCCGCACGGTGGTGAAATGCTCGATCAGCCACTCACCGAAGTCGAATCCCGGAACGGTGGGCTCCGGCATGGACTTGAACTTGATCGTGCCGTCCGGGGCTTCGCGGTAGACGTTCGCCTCGTCGTCGATGTCGGAGAGGTCGAGGAAAACGTAGATTTCGCTCGGCTTCAGACCGAGCTTCTTGGACGCGGCGAGAACCTTGCGCCAGTAGATGATCGGGCTGAAGGACGCGACACCGAGGTTCCACACCGCCTTCTTCTGCTTGGCGGCATCGCACGCCATGAGCCCGACGAAGCTGTGCTCGTAGCTCGAGCCCAGGGCCTCGACGAAGGAATCGCCGACCACGAAGATCGCCGGCCAGGATTTCTCATCCTCGCCCGGCGCGCACTGGCCGGTGCGGAAGCCGTAGCGGTCGGCCTTCCAGGGATAGAGGGTGCGGCCCCACACGCGCAGCTTCTCGAGGTTGGGCTCGAGGTCGTGGTGATAGGGCGCGCCCGTATACACGCGCCAGTCGGTCCTGGCCGCCGTGTCGCGCTCACGATCGACGAAGTATGAGAGCACGGTCGCGGTCAGCACGAAGTCGAGGGCGAGCGTGATGGCGGCCACCATCAGCACCGTCCTGGCGATGCGCAGGAACCTTCTCATTGGAAGACGACTCCTCAGTGCGCCAGCAACAGCGGGACCGGGCATGAGGAGATGACCTTGGCCGTGGCGCCGCCGAGGCCGAGGAAGTTGGACAGCTGGCCGTGGCCATAGGCGCCCATCACCAGCAGGTCGGCACCGCGGTCCTTGGCGTAGGCGATCAGGGCGCGGCCGCGGGCACGCCCCGAAACCTCGCCGTGGTCGACCG
>JAFAKN010000491.1 GCA_019235415.1 Alphaproteobacteria bacterium | reverse complement strand
GATCTCCGAGAGGTCGCCGATCTCGTGCAGCGTCTGGATGAAGAACCAGGCGAGCGGCACCACGAAGCCCAGCACGAGGAACGCCAGGACCGGCACCATCAGGATCGCCGGATCGCTCGAGAACTTGCCGCGCGACGAGCTCACCGGGTCAGCACCAGGCTGTCTTCGACCGACCATCCGAGGCTGACCGGCGAATCGACAGTCAGGCTCGACCGCCCGGAATTCTGGACGTCGACGACGACATGGGTCGCCGGCGCCACCTCGACCTGGTAGCGCACGATGTTGCCCAGGAACGAGACGCGCCGCACGTGCCCATCCAGGCGGTTGCCGTCGGCGTCCGACCGCGCCCTCACGCGTTCCGGCCTCACGAACAGCGAGACGCGGCTCCCGGTCTCGACCTGCTCACGCGCCACGGCGCGCAAGGCCAGTCCGCCGACCCGCAGCGTCGCCACGTCACCGTCGAGCCGTTCGAGCACGCCCTCGAGGATGTTCGCCTCACCCAGGAAACGGCCGACGAAGGCGTTCGCAGGCCGCTCGTAGACCTCCGAGGGCGATCCGACCTGCTCGACGCGGCCACGGTTCATGATGGCGACGCGGTCGGAGAGGTTCATCGCCTCTTCCTGGTCGTGCGTCACATAGAGCACGGTCATGCCGAGCCGGCGCTGGATCTCCTTGATTTCGACCTGCATGTCGTAGCGCAGGTTCTTGTCGAGCGCGCCCAGCGGCTCGTCCATCAGCACGATGCGCGGCTCGAACACGATGGCCCGGGCGATCGCCACGCGCTGCTGCTGGCCGCCCGACAGTTGCCGCGCGTAGCGGCCGGCGAAGGCGCCGAGCTGGACGAGTTCGAGCGCCCAGGCGACGCGCTCGCGGATCTTCGCCTCGGACTGGCGGCGGGCGCGCAGCGGGAAGGCGACATTCTCGAACACATTGAGGTGCGGGAAGATGGCGTAGTTCTGGAAGACCATGCCGAAGCCGCGCTGTTGCGGCGGCACGGCCGACAGATCGGCGCCGTCGACGTCGATTGCGCCCTCGTCGACCGAGGCAAAGCCCGCGATCATCATCAGCGTCGTCGTTTTGCCCGAGCCCGAGGGGCCGAGGAAGGTGAAGAACTCGCCCGGACTGATGGCGAGGCTCAGCCCGTCGACGACGCGGTCCTCGCCGTAGCGCTTGCCGATGCCGCGAAGCGCGATCGCCCCTCTATAGGGTGATGACTTCAAGCCCATCCGTCATCCCGACCGGAGCGCGAAGCGCGTAGCGGAGGGACCTTTCTTGTGGTCGCATCGGCAAGAAAGGTCCCTCGACTGCGCCGCCTTCGGCGGCTTCGCTCGGGATGACGGAGTGGGACTCATCACGCTGCAGGCCCCATGCCCTATTGCGCAATCCATTTGGACCAAGCGGCGTTCACCTTGGTGCGGTTCTCCGACCACCACACGATGTCGCGCACGAAGCCCTTGGACTTGGTCCACGGCACCCTGGTCGCCGGGTCGAGCAGCTCGGGCGCGGTGGCGGCATAGGCCTTCTGGTTGACCGGTATGGCCTTGTACGGCCCCAGCCAGGCCGCCTGGATCTCCGGGCTCAGGCTGAAGTCGATGAAGGCGAAGGCGGCGTCGGCGTTGCGGCTGCCCTTGGGGATGCCATACGCCTGTCCGAGCGTCGCATTCTGGTTCCATTGCGCGCCGAGCGGTGCGCCCTTGTCGATGGCGACGCCGAGCCGCGTGCTCCAGAGCGCCGCCAGGACGACCTCCTTGTCGGCCAGCATCTGTGCCGACAACGCGCCGGTGTCCCAGAACTTGGTCACGGCCGGCCGCACGCGCGACAGCGACTTGAAGGCGCGCGGGATGTCGAGCGGATAGAGCTTGTCCATCGGTACGCCGTCGGCCAGCAGGGCGAACTCGAGGTCGGGTGCGCCGCTTGCCATGTCGGCCAAGGTACGCGGCCCGGGGAACGCCTTGACGTCCCAGAACTCGGCCCAGGATTTCGGCTCCTTGCCCTTCGGATAGGCGGCGGTGTGGAAGCCCATCACCATGCCGTAGTTGAAGCTGCCGACGAACGACTTGTGCTTGACGGTCGCCTCGATGTCGTCGGGGTTGGTCCGCTTGAAGCCCTTGAGGTCGAGCGGCGCGATCGCCCCCGCCTCGTCGAGCTGCAGCAGCACGTCGTCGCCGGTGTCTATAAGGTCGACTTCCATCTGGCCCGAGCGGTGCATCGCCAGCAGCTTGGCCACGGTGGCCGGCACGGGAATGATCTCGACGCCGGTCGCCTGGCGGAAAGGCTCGTAGACGGTCGTCCGCTTCACCTCGTCATAAACGCCGCCCGGCGTGCGCACGGTCAGCTGCTGGGCGGCTCGGACGCGCGGGACCCAGAAATAAGGCAGCGCGGCCGCCGCGCCCGCCGTGATCAACGTCGACCGGCGTCCCAATCGCCGGACTGGTCTGTCGTTCATGTCCACCCCCACGCCGCGAGTCTTGCACGAAGGTTGGGAGAAAAATCGTCGCCAGACAACAGCGAAGCGAACTTGCGAGGCAACGATCGCCTTCGCTACGGTCCGCGCGCATGAAATCCCCGCCCTATCCCCTCATCGAGCTCGACCTGTCGGCGCCGCTCGACCGCCATCGCGCCACCGTGCTGCCGGAATGGATCGACTGGAACGGCCACATGAACGTCGGCTTCTACGTCGTGGCCTTCGACAAGGCAACCGACACGCTGTGCGAACAGTTCGGCTGCAGCTGGGACTATACGCGCTTGGAGATCGGCATGACCTTCGTGCTCGAGGCGCACGTCACCTACGAGCAGGAGGTCAAGCAGGGCGATCCGCTGCGCATCACTACGCAGATCCTCGACCATGACGCCAAGCGCCTGCACTACATGCACGCCATGTACCACGCGACCGAGGGCTATCTCGCGGCCACCAACGAGCTGATGCTGATGAACATCGACTATCCCAGCCGCCGCTCCGCGCCATGGCCCGGCTTTGCCATGGAGCGCATCGAGAAGTTGGCGGCTGCGCACGCCGGCCTGCCCCGGCCGCAGCAAGCCGGCCGGCTGATCGGCATCCGCCGGAAGTAGCGATGCTCGAGTCCCTGCCCTACGAGCTGCCCGAGCTGGTGACGCGTGCGCCGCTCGACACCCATCGCTCGACCGTGCTGCCTGAATGGGTCGACTGGAACGGCCACATGAACCTCGCCTTCTACGTCACCGCGTTCGACCAGGCCTCCGGCGCCTTCATGCGCAATGTGGGCCTCGGCCGCCGGTACGTCGACGGCAAGCTCGGCATGACCTTCGTGCTGGAGACCCACGTCACCTACGATCGCGAGATGCGGGGCGGCGCGCCGATGCGCTTCACCACCCAGCTGCTCGAGCGCGACGCCAAGAAGGTCCATCTCTATCACGAGATGTTCCACGCCGAGCAAGGCTACCTCGCCGCCACCAACGAGGTGATCGTGATGAACATCGACTACGCCTCGCGACGCTCGGCGCCATGGCCGGCGCCAGTGGCCGAGCGGCTGGAGGTGCTGTGGCAGGCACACAAGGACCTGCCCCGACCAGCCAAGGCCGGACGGGTGATGGGGCTGCGTCGGAAGCAAGCCGACGCTGATTGACTGTAGGAATGAGCAGCGGAGGCGACCGGTGGCTCGGCTTGAACCAGGGAGCCGCGTCGACTAAGTATATCCTTGCGAGGAATTACTTATGGCCGTCGCCGCCCTGACCCCTCGAGAGGTCGCTGAGCTCGCTGGAACGCCGAAGCGCGTGGTCGAGAAGGCTATCGAAGAACGCGTGCTCCCCGTTCGGTCATCGAGGCGAGGTGCGGGCAATGGCCGCCGCCTGCTGTCCACGCACGCTGTCGTCTACGCCACGCTCGTCTCGAAGCTCGACCTCAAGCTCTCGGCAGCGCTCAAGAGGCGATTCTACGGAAGGATCGCCGCTTTGAAGCCGGCCGAGCTGAAAAGGGCCAAGGTCGAATTGGTGCAGGCAGTCGAGGTGGATGTCGGCCGGCTGGCAGGAGACGTTCTCGACCGCGCCGAACGGTATCTGGCGGTCCGCGATGCCTGGATTCAGCTCGACCGAAGGATCATGGGTGGAACGCCGGTCATCCGAGGCACCCGCATGACCGTTTATTCCGTCCTTGGGCGGGTCGAGCACGGCGACACGGTAGCGGACATTCTATCCGACAATCCGGATGTCGAGCGCGAAGCCGTGGAAGCCGCCATTACCTATGCAAGGACCCATCCGGCCATGGGGCGGCCCACTGGACGACCATGGTCTGAGGCCGCGTGAGGTTCTTCATCGATGAGTCGCTGTCGCCCCTGTTAGCCCTGCGTCTCAACGAAACAGGCGAGTTCGACGCAATCCATCCGTTACATGTCGGCCGTCGCGGTGAAGCGGATCATCGAGTGCTTGCCCGCTGCTTGGAAGAAAACCGGATCATCGTCACCCAGAATGCGCGAGACTTCCGGCGATTGATCGGCAAAGTGAAGACGCATCCGGGTTGATCGTGCTTCCTTCGGTGGATCGTGAAACCACCTGGAAACTGCTGAAGCTCGCCATCTCCTTCCTCGAACGGAAGGGTGAGCCGACGAGCACGATGCAAAGCCACATTCTGGAGGTCGACTTATCGGGCAAGATCCTTTTCTTGGAGCTCCCTTGATCCGAATTGACGATAGCGCTGCCCCCTCTCCACGAGATGTTCCACGCCGAGCAAGGCTACCTCGCCGCCACCAACGAGGTGATCGTGATGAACATCGACTACGCCTCGCGACGCTCGGCGCCGTGGCCCGTGCCGGTGCCAGCCAAGGCCGGACGGGTGATGGGGCTGCGCCGGAAGTAGGCCGTCCGGCGTGCGACCTGCTGACGCCCGCAAAGGCGCGGGCCGCCGCCGGCCGCTGCTCGGATTCAGTCCGGCAGACCCGCTTTGCGCAGGGCGCTTTCGAACGGCTCGAATTGCTCGATGCTCGGCAGGAGCCGCCTGAACGCGTGAATCGAAGGATTACGGACAGTGTGCCGCAGCTGCCGCAGGGCATCCTGCACGTCGCTCGCAGGGCGATCGAGCATGGCGAGCGCGGCCACTCTCAAGAATAGTGCGGGACCATGGTTCGTCTGCGCCGGCAGCGCCTTCTCGATCCAGCCAAGCGCTTCCAAGTAGCGACCCGTCAAGAAATAGGGAAAGGCAATGCCGACAAGGGCGTCCTCGACCAGGGGATCGATCGGGCCGAACTGCATTGCCCGTTCGAACCACGCAATCGACTTCGGGTGATCGCCCAGCGCCCAGCACGCCCAGCCGGCGGCCCGCATCGCCGGCGTGAAATTGGGATCCAGCGTCAAGGCTCGCTCGATGCATGCCAGCCCGTCGGCAGGCCGGCTGCCGAGGCCCACGAGAGCGAAGCCGCCTTGGGTCAGGACAAGGGGATCGTCCCATCCCGTTTCGACGGCGAGCTTCGCCAAGTGCAGACTGCGCGCCCTGGTCTCCTCATGGTCTCCCCAGTGGCGCCGGTTGCGCTGCAACTCCAAGACGGACGCGAGCCCGTAGGCGTTGGAATAGCGAGGATCGAGGGCAATCGCACGGTCGAGCAGGAGCAGGGCTTCGCGGTGCGTCTCCTCGCTGAACTGCCGCATCAGCGCGCTGGCTCGTAGGTAGAGATCGTAGGCGTCCAGATTCTTCGTCGCCTTCGCCTGGGCGCGAGCAATTTCGGCCTGCCGCACCTTGGGATATGTCGAACCGATGACGTATGACGTGATCCTATCCTGAAACTCGAAGACATCCTCGCGCGACCCTTCATAGCGGTCTGCCCAAATGTGATTGCCTGACGAACCGTCAATCAGCTGTCCCGTCACCCGCAGGCGATTGGCGGCCCGACGCACGCTGCCCTCCAGCACGTAGCGCACGCCGAGCTCTCGCGCGATCTGGCGTACGTCGACGACGCGGCCCTTGTAGGCGAAGGACGAGTTGCGGGCGACGACGAGCATTCCCGAAACGCGCGATAGGGCGGTGATGATGTCCTCGACCAGCCCATCGACGAAATAGTCCAGCTCGGAATCACCGCTCATATTCTGAAAGGGCAGCACGGCGATCGAGGGCTTGCCGGACAAGGGGAGAACCGGTCGTTCCAACATGGGTGCTTGAGCGGTGCTGGCTGGCAAGCCATCGCGCAGATCTTCCCGGCCTTTGGCCGCCGCAACGCCCAGGCTTTCGGCGAAGGATGTAACGGAACGGTCCCAATCGAACCGGCCGAAGCCAGGCCTGTGGCGCGCCACCACCTCGGTGAGCAGGGTGAGATTGTGATCGGTCGGGATTGTCGCGCCGGACGCCCAGCGGCTTACCACCGACTTGTCGATGCCAACGGCCTGCGCGAGGCGCCCGCGGCTGAGGTTGAGGGCTTTCAGCACCAACTCAAGCTTGCGCGCGAATTCCGGCACCCCCGCCATGCCCGCTGCCCCCTCAGCGCGAGCCCGGCAGAGACGCCCTAGGCAATTTGCCGCCCGCTGGATTTCGTGATCGACCGTACTGCCCCGTGCAACCCCCTGCAACGGCCTGCATGCCACTGCAACTGAGCGCGTCGGCCGGGCAGAGGCAAAGTGCGCCCCATCGACGGACGGCATTCCGCCCTCCGCGAGACCTAAGGACACAGACCATGTTGAAGACCATTCTCGCCACGACGGCTGCTGCTTTCATCGCCTCCACCGCCGTCGCTCCGGCGCATGCCGGCGTAAGGCTCAACGGTGTGTCGGAGAACGGCGTCCGCTTGAACGGTGCCGAGGAGAACGGAGTACGGATGAACGGCGTTCGGATGAACGGCCTTCGGATGAACGGCCTTCGGATGAACGGCGTGCGCCTGAACGGCGAGCAGCTTAATGGCCGCAGCTGGCAGGGCCGCACCATCCAGGGCACGGCGACGGGCGCGGCGGGCTTCGCCGTCGATGGCATCGAGCTGCCGGCAACGCTGCGCTAGCCGGACCGCCGCCGAGGGCCATCCGATGCGCCGCCTCGCCCTCGCCGCCGGCCTGCTCCTGGCGCTCGCCACCCAGGCGATGGCCGAGGAGCAGGCCGGTCGGTTTGCCCTACGCTCCGGCGGGCTGCTGGGCCTGATCGCAGATGTACAGGCCAGCAGTGAAGAGGCGGGCGTCGGGCGCTGGGAACGCCGCTTCGCCACCGCCGGCGTCGGCTTCATGCTGACCGGCTGGACGGCGAGCCTTTCCGGCGGCCAGTTCGTCTACGGCTATCCCGGCGGCGGTGCAGGCGCATTGCCGTTGGCGACCGTTGCGCTCAGCCGCGAGGTGACAGGCATTGCCGGCGGCACGCTGTCGGTCGAGCTGCGCCGCTCCATGCTGTGGGACGCCGGCCAGCGTCTCGATCTCCAGGAAGTCCGCCTCGGCTGGGTTTTGAAGTTCTGACGACGTGAGGTTCCGATGCAAGTGAAACACGTGCTCTCGATGCTGCTCCTGGCCGCGACGCCGGCTCTCGGCGAGCAGCCGACGGTCAATGCCATCGCGGTGGAAGGCACCGAGTTCGTCGTCACGCTGAATGATGGCCGCAGCCTGCGCAGCAAGGACCTGGTCGGCGCGGTGCTCGACGTCCGCTTCGAGGGCCGGCCCGCCAAGGTGCGCATTGCCCAAATAGAGCTCGACCCCGGCGACAAGTCCGGCACCGTGTGGCTGCACACGCTCGAGCAGCGCCAAGCCGACGGCTCGTGGGCCAACCTCTGCACGCCCGGCCCCGACAAGCGCCAGCAGGGCTTCCCCCTGATGGTCGACGGCAGCCTCGAGCTCACCTGCTCGTCGGGCGCGCTCGGCAAGTGCGTGCGCTTCGGTTACCGGCCATGGGCCGATGGCCCGGGCGGGCAGAGCCTCGCACCGCAGCATGCCGCCTGCGTGCACATGGTGCGCGGCGACTATGGCGGCGACGGCCAGCCGTGGACCAGGGACGGCGTGCTGATCGACATCTTCGATCCCAAGGGCATCCAGACCGCCGACGACGGAACCGACCTCGCCTTCGAGGCTGGCTGGACCACGCAGGGCGCGGTCTGCGTCCATCACGTGCGGGTGAAGGAGAACACGACGCTGGCGGCGCTCGAGGAGAGGTACCCGCAGCTGCGCGGCCGCACCGGCGCCATCTGCACGGCAGACTTCGCCCGCGGTCTCGGCGCCATCGTTCTCAACCGTTCGCGGGACTGACGCCTGCCGCCGCCAGCTTTTCCAATGCCTCGCCGCTCAAGCGATAGGGCAGCCAGTTGCGGATCCACTTGAAGCCGAGCTTCTCGTAGAAGCCGCGGGCCGGGTTCCAGTCGAGCACGTTGAGGTCGATGCGCTTAAAACCCTTGGCGAGGCATTCCTTGGCGAGCGCCTGCATCAGCGCTCGGGCGACGCCGTTGCGGCGCTCCTCGGGCACGACCCAGATATCCTCGATGAAGATGCCGCGCGCCGCGGTCCAGACGGAGTAGTTGAAGGTGTAAAGCGCGAAGCCGACGGGACGGCCGCCGCGCTCGGCGATCAGCGCGGCGAATTGCGGATCGTTGCCGAAACCGTCGCGCGCCAGGCTCTGCGGCGTGGCGGTCACCGCATCGGGCGCATCCTCGTAAGTCGCGAGATCGATGGAAAAGCGATGCAGCAGCTCGACGTCGTCGACGATGGCGGGGCGGACGGTGAGAGGTGGCTTTTTCATCGAAGATTTCCGGTTGGTGTCATGCCGAGCGTAGCGAGGGATCCTTCGTGCTGCCTCAAGGATCCCTCGCTGCGCTCGGGATGACAGAAATCGCTTGCGACGACAGTCATTGCGGCCCCCCCCCTCCGTGCCGTGTGACCGCGCACCTCCCCCGGTTGATGGCAGGGCGATCGCATATGGCCAATTCCCCGTCATCCCGAGCGGAGCCGCCCGAAGGGCGGCGTAGTCGAGGGACCTGTTTTGTTGATGCAGCAACAAAACAGGTCCCTCCGCTTCGCCTTGCTGCGCAAGGCTCCGGTCGGGATG
>JAFAKN010000348.1 GCA_019235415.1 Alphaproteobacteria bacterium | reverse complement strand
CCACCGCCGAGGCGCAGTGCTTCCAGCTCGAGGCTGCTTATCTCACGCTGTCGTCGAATGTCGTGGTCGCGGCCATCACCGAGGCCTCGCTGCGCGCCCAGATCGCCGTCACCGAGCGCACCATCGAGATCCAGCGCGAGACGCTCGACTTCCTGCGCCGGCGCTTCGAGATCGGCCAGGCGGCGCGCTACGACGTGGCGACGCAGGAGGCGGCGCTGGCTCAGAGCATCGCCACGCTGCCCCCGTTGCGCAATCAGCTCAGCCAGCAGCGCAATCTGCTGGCGACGCTCACCGGCCGCACCACGGCCCATGTCCCGGCCGACACCTTCGAGCTCGACGCGCTCAACCTGCCGCAGACGCTGCCGGTCAGCATGCCCGCCCGCATGATCGAGCAGCGGCCCGATGTCCGCTCGGCCGAGGCCAATGTGCACTCCGCCGGCGCCACCGTCGGCGTCGCCACCGCGGCGATGCTGCCGCAGGTCACCGGCACCCTGATCTACGGCTCGACCGCGACGTCGTCCGACCTGCTGTTCAGTGATCTGTTGGGGCCGACCGTCACGGTAGGTGGCTCCTTCGCGCAGACCCTCCTCGACGGCGGCGCGCTGCTCGCCAGAAGGCGCGCAGCACTCGCCGCCTGGGAGCAGGCCAAGTCGCAGTACCGCTCGGCCGTGCTGACGGCGTTCCGCAACGTCGCCGATTCGCTGCGCGCTCTCGAGTTCGATGCGCTGACCTTCCAGGCGGCCGCCAACGCCGAGAGCGCCGCACGCCTGGCCCTCGACATCACCCGCCGGCGGCTGGCCGCTGGCGACGCCGGCATTCTCGACATCTTGAATGCGGAGGCCACGTATCAGGCGTCGCTCATGGCGCTGGTGACGGCGCGGGCCCAGCGGTACTCCGACACGGCGGCACTGTTCCAGGCGCTGGGCGGCGGCTGGTGGAACCGCGATGCCGAAGGCAATGCGTTCCCCGCTAAAAGGCCCGAATGCGGGGCGCCCGCGCATCCGCCGGCACCGCAGCCTTGGCCGGATTCGCGGCCGCGCGTTACTGCTCCCGAGGCACCGCCGGCGCCGCAGCCCGTGACCGTAATGCGCGGATCGCCGGCAGCGCCGCCTTCGCCGGAGGCTCCCCAGCCTGCGCCGCGCGCGTCGAAGGGCTCCTGGGGTTCGCGGTTCTTCTGAGTACGCCGCTCGGATCGTTTGAAAAGGGGAACACCATGCCCGTGATCGGACTCTCGCAACCCGTCCAGGCCAAGCGGACGCAAGTCGCTGCCTGCCTCGCATTGCTCATGTTCGCTTGTGCCGGGGACGCGCGCAGCCAGGACGCCGGCTCGCTCAACGGCCTCCTCGGGATCCAGCTCTACGCGGTCGGCGGCGCTCTCGTCCCCCTGGGCGTAAACAGTAACGTCAGCGCCGTCGACCAGACCCTGTCGAGTGCGGGTCTCGGCCCACTTTTGACCGACAGCGAGCAGGGCGGCTCGTCGTCGACCGTGGGCTTCCTCGGCGCGCGCGTCCATGTGCCTTTCCTGTGGCGCATGTCGGACGAGCAACGGCTGTCGTTCGCCGTGTTCTTCGAAACCGGCTTCCAGTCGGCCTTCGCTGCGCAGTCGTTCAATCAGAACTTCCAGAATGTGAGCTTCTTCGGCGGTGACTTCGGCTCCAGCTCCATCAACGAGTACTATCAGATCCCGGTGCTGCTCGGGGCCACTCTGCCGGTCGGACAGCGTTCCGGTGGCGGGCCGAGCGTGCTGTTCGACGCCTATGCCGGCCTGACGCTCGACAGCTGGCAGCAGACCCTGCAGGGTACCGAAGCGGCCTCCATGGGGGGCCCGAGCTTCTACGGCCAGAACCGGCGCTTTACCGTCGATCCGACGATCGGTGTCGGCCTGCGCGTCCCGGTGGGCGATCTCAGGTCCGAGATGCCGTTCTTCTTCGGCGCCAATGCCGAGCTGCAATTCCGTCCGGGCAGCGTCGTGACGGCCCAGTCGCAGAACTTTCCGATCACGTACTACGGGACGGTCGACCCGCACCCCAACCTGGCGATCATGGCGCGCTTCGGCTTCTCGTTCGGCGGAAGGTAAGCCCGGTGCGGGTCCTGGTCGTCGAAGACAACAAGTCGCTCGCAAGAATCATCCAGGAACGATTCGAGCGAATGGCCATAAACTGTCATTTCGTCCACACCAGTCGAGAGGCGGAGAGTGCGACGAGGCTCGTCTCGTACGATCTGATCATTCTCGATCAGGTCACGAAAAGCGGCGACGGGCCAAGCGCGCTGCAGGACGTGCAGCGGCATGCGCATCGTACACCAGTTCTTGTGCTGAGCGCGGCCGATGAGTTCGAAGGCGGCAGGGAAGGATTGCGCGATGGGCTGGACGACTTGCTGGTCAAGCCGTTTACGTTCGAACAGCTGCTGGCCAAGGTGGAGGTCTTGCCGCAGCACTCCGGGACGGCTCGGCGAGCTTTGCTGGCCGGGAACATCAAGCTCGATGTCACGACCCATCAGGTCATGATCGCCGGCCGGATCCAGACCATGCCGATGCGCGAAGCGATCGTCCTGGAGCTGCTGATGCGCGCGAAAAATGAAGTGGTGCCGCGCGAGGCGTTCGCCGCGGAGCTGTTCGGAATTCGCGGCGAACAGGGAGGAAAGGCAATCGACGTCTATGTCCATCGATTGAGGAAGACCCTGCAAGTCGGAGGCGCCGCGGCAACGATTCGAACTCTTCGCGGTGTAGGTTTCATGCTGTCGGAAACCACTTGACGTGCCCGCTCCGCCGCGACCCAGCCGACGTCTTTCTCTCCGCGCGCTTCAGAAGCGCTGTCTCGGCCTCAACGATGGTGATCGCGGTCGTTCGTCGCTCGCCCCTTTTTCCATTTGTATTCCGCCCAACCCAGGACGGCGGCTGCGACCGCGACGACGGCGGCGAAGCCAATCTTTTTGATGCCGAGGAAGCTGATAGCGGACATAGGCAGTGTCCCCACGCTATCTCGATCAAGTGGGGCGTGCACGGCACAGGTTCCAGTGTCAGGTCAGCTCGCCGTAAGGGCGCCGCCGCTTTCAGTTCCCGTTGCCACGTGGTTGCTCCAGT
>JAFAKN010000320.1 GCA_019235415.1 Alphaproteobacteria bacterium | reverse complement strand
ACGTCGCCGATCGTGGCGGTGTTGGCCCATGAGCCGGACGGGGCGCCAGAGGGGAAGCCGGAAGGCCGGTGAGGCGACGGTTCAGGCACGCTTGTGTTTCCAGGCGAGGAAGCCGATGAGGCCCGGCAGGAAGATTGGCAAGGTAGGCTGGCCCTGTCGACAGGCTGGTTGGGCCGGTTGCGCCTGCACCCCCTTTCTGCGTCAATATCCATACCGTGGTCTCACTGAAAAGGAGGACGCCATGATCCATCATCTGTCGATCGCCGCGCGCGACCCGAAGCACTCCGCCGACGTTCTGGCGCAGATCATGGGCGGCAAGGCGGTGCCGTTTCCGCCCAACCCGGGCAGCTTTTTCGCGTTGCAGCTTGACGACCACGGCTCCGGGGTCGAGGTCTACCCGGCGGGGACCGAGTTGCAGCCGGCCGGCGAGGAAGGCGGCAGCTTCGTCAGGAAGCCCCGGGAGGGGCGCGGCTTCGGCGCCACCCACTTCGCGCTCAGCGTCGCGACCGACGCGGGCAAGGTGAAACAGATCGCCGAGCGAGCCGGCTGGCATTGCGTGACGTGCAATCGCGGGCCGTTCCATGTGATCGAGGTCTGGGTCGAGAACGACACGATGGTCGAGGTCCTGCCGCCGGACTTCGCCGCCGAATACCTGGCCTGGACGCGCCCCGACACCGTCGCAACCCGCATGGCCGCCGCGCCCAGCTCGGCCGCCCGCCAGGCCCGCGTTCGCTCGGCTTAGCGCGCCCGTAAACCGCAGGGAGCCCGGAACGCCATGAAGATCGAGAAGGTCAAGGAGCACATCGGCGCCATCGTCACGGGTATCGACCTGGCCCATCCCGTCGACGGCGCGACGCGGAAGAAGCTCTACGATGCCGTCGTCGAGAACGTGGTCCTGGTGATTCGCGGGCAGGAGCATCTCACCCCGGGCCAGTTGCAAGCCGCTGGCGAAATGTTCGGCGAGCTGATGGAGGACCAGAACCGGCGCTATCTGGTCGAGGGGTTTCCGTTGATCAGCGTGCTCGACAACCGTCACTTGGACAGCAAGGGGCAACCGGCAAAAGTCGGCGCCAATGCCACCTGGCACACCGACCACACCAACCAGGAATTGCCGCCCAAGTTCACCATGCTGTACGCGGTCGCCGTGCCGGACAAGGGAGGTGCCACATCGGTGTGCAACGCGCGTGCCGGCTACGAAGCGCTTCCGGACGAGGTGAAACTCAGGATCGCCGACGCGAAGACCGAGAATACGCTTATAAGCAGCGCGCGAATGAGCACAGGCAATCCGGATATCGTGAAGGCCCAGCTCGAGGCGACGAAACCGCCGACGGTGCATCCCCTGGTCCGCACCCACCCGGAGACCGGCACCAAGGCGGCGTGGTTCCATAAGGGCAAGACCGAGACGGTCACCGGCATGTCGCCCGAAGAAACCCAGGATTTTCTCCAGGACTTGACCGACAGGATCACGCAACCGCAATTTTGCTATGCGCACGAGTATAAAAAGGGCGATCTGTTGATCATCGACGATCGCGCCTCATTGCACAAAGCCGGCTTCGATTACGACCACAGCCAGCACCGCCGCCTGTATCGGATGCTGGTGCGGGGCGACCGTCCCTACTGAGGGGTCGCCCGTAGGATGGGAAGTGGGGATGGGAAGTGGGATGGGAGGCACTCGCACAATGGGGTGAAGACGCGGCTCGCCTCTCACCACTCGCCGGCGGGGTCGCCAATGACGTGTGGAGCGTGCGCGTCAACGGGCACCTCGCGGTCGGTCGTCTCGGTGCCAGGAGCGACGCCGATCTCGCGTGGGAGACCGAGCTTCTAATACACCTCGATCGTGAGGGTCTCGCCGTGCCGGTGCCGATCCCGACGACGGAGGGCCGGCTGTTCGCGGACGGTCTGGTGGTGATGACCTACATGGAGGGTGGACCGCCCGAGACCGAGGCCGACTGGCGTCGCGTGGCCGACACGCTTCGCCGGCTGCATCGCTTGACCCAGGGCTGGCCGCAGCGCCCCGGTTGGCGATCGTCGACCGACCTCCTGCACGCCGAGACCGGGACGAAGATCGACCTTGGCGCGATGCCGCCTGAGGGTGTTGCTCGATGCCGAGCAGCGTGGGCGCGACTCATCGGACGTCAGACCTGCGTCGTCCACGGCGACCCCAACCCTCGCAACGTCCGCCTGACAGCGGATCGGGTCGCGCTGATCGATTGGGACGAGAGCCACGTCGACGTCCCCGACCTCGACCTCGTGCTGCCCCACAACGCCGCCGGTCTCGAGGGCGACGCGCATGACATCGCCGCGCAAGCGTTCGCGGCATGGGAAGCCGCCGTCTGCTGGGACGACGAGCACGCCATCAAGCGGCTTGCCGAAGTTCGAGCGATCCGAGCGACGCAG
>JAFAKN010000110.1 GCA_019235415.1 Alphaproteobacteria bacterium | reverse complement strand
GCTCAGCTGTACTACTGGGACGCCAGCGGACCGGGCACGACGAATCAGCTTTCCTTGCCCGCCGGTTGGAACGTCACCGGCCTGTGGCTCGACACGTCGACGCCCAAGCCTCCGCCCAGCCCGCTGTCCTCGAACACCGTCACCCTAGCGCAGGGTGTTCAGAGCGTGGGCAACTCGACGCTTTCGCCCACCACCCTCAGCTACTCGCCGACGGTCCTGGGGCCGCAGAACATCGCCGCGCTCTACAATTTCCCGCTGAACGGCCTCAACGTTCAGACGGGCAATGTCGGCCTGATCGAACCGGGCATTGGCTCCGCGTTGCCCAACGATCAGGCGGGAGCTTCCTTCCAGTCGAGTCTGGACAACTTCCTCAGCGGCAATCTCGGGTTGAACGGTACCGGCACCGTTTATACGCAAGGCGTCAACGGTCAGGCCTATGGCAACGGCGGCGGAGGCGAACGCTCGCTCGATGTCGGCGTGGTATCCGCCGTCAATCCCGGCAGCAACATCAGCCTGTACAACGGGTCGGGCAACAGCGCGGCCACCGGGCTCGCGCAATCGAGTGTGTTCACAGCCACCCAGAGCGCGATCTGGGACCCCACTCCCAACCGAGCCAACGTCACCTCGGACTCGTTCGGTGCGGGTCCACACCCGGCGCCGGGGTCACCCTTCTACAGCGCCGTTTGGCAGCTCTCTATCGATGCGGCGCTGCTCAATCAGACGAGCTTCATTGCCCTGGGCGACGGTGGCTCGGGCGGCGAAACGGGCAACGGGCTGACCAACGTCAGATTCAATGCCACCCAGCCCTGGAACGTGATGGTCGGGGGAACGTCGCTGTCGACGGTGTCCGCCGCCCAGAACGATCCCTCGCTTGGCTCCTTGTTCGCCCCGGCCCTGGCGGGCAACCTGCAGGCCATCTGGCAGCTGGTGTCGGCCGGATTGACCGTGCTGCCCGCCGATGCGGCGGCGGGCGGATACTTCACCGAAGCCGTGTGGAACACCTACTACGTCTCGGGCAACCAGATCACCAGCTTGCCGGGGGGCCCGTTCCTCGCCAGCTATCTGGTCAACTCGGCGGGCGCCGGTGGCGTCGACGTGACCCAGCCCGCGCCGCTGTACCAGACCGAGTACGGCCTGAACCCGACGACATCGGACGGCTATCCGCCAACCACGGGACGCGGCGTGCCTGACGTTTCCGCCGATGCGGGCGGCAACCTCAACTATCGGGTACCCAGCGGCAATATGTTGGCTGCCTCGCAGAGCGGCGGCACCAGCGCCGCATCGCCGTTGTGGGCGTCGCTGGCGGTTCAGCTCAACGCGATCTTCAACGACCAGGGCCTGCCCAATCTCGGCTATATGAACGACCTCTTGTACACCGCCTCGGCGGTCGACCCGGCCTCGTTCAACGACGTCCAGCTCGGCAACAACATCTCGTCCTTCATTCTGGGTGGCAGCTACACGACGATCAATAACAGCGGCAAAGGCGTGAGCGTCGGGCCGACCGGCTTCGGTTATTCCGCAACGCCCGGCTACGACCTGACGACCGGCTTGGGGTCACCCAACGGCTTGGTGCTGGCACGCACCATGACCGCGCTGGCGCAGGCTCAGATGTTCTTCGCCAACGAGCCCAGCGTCGTCACCCAGACCGCCAGCGGCGCCTGGCAGAGCGGTGCCCGCGAGAGTCTCCTGGTGCAGATCACCCTGCCGGCCGGCAGCGCCAACGTCAGCCTCACCGCCGGGGCGAAGTCGCTTAAGATGACCAGCGGCGCCTCGGGTCAGTATGCCTGGACCTCGCGGTTCGCCGGCCAAGTCGAGCAGTCCTACTTCGACGACGATCTGGTGCGCCTGTTCGACCAGCAATCCCAGGGCGCGCTCGGCCAGCTCGACGTCGGCGCCGACGATCCGCTGTCGATCTTCATGAACGGCGCCTCCGCCGGCGGCGTCGCCCCGCTGCTCACCAGCGCCGCGGGCTTCGCGGACTTCCAAACCTCGGCCGGCGATGTACGGCTCGCCCTGCCCGTCGCCATCGCCGAGACCGCCGACGGCCTCAACAACCAGCAGGCCATCCTGCGCGTGCGCGGCGGCGGCGTCGACAATGTCAGCGTCGCCTTCTACCGCGTCGACGACCTCACCGGCGACATCGGCACATTCCATCCCGGCGACGCGGGCTACGCGGCCGCAGCCGCCTCCCGCTTCTATCAGTTGGGCTCCGGCGGCAACTGGCTGGCCGGCCCGGGCGACGGCAACTACGAGCAGGCCATGCTCGAGCACGTCAACGCCGGCGACATCATCGCCATGGAGTTCACCAACAACACCCACGGCAACACCTTCTGGGCCTTTGCCCAGGCCAACGAGCAGGTCGGCGGCCAGAATGTCGGCCATCTGTGGAACTACGCCATGAACACCTGGGGCTGGGAGGACACTTTCGGCGGCGGCGATCGCGACTTCAACGACCTCGTCGTGCAGTTCGACTTCACCAGCAACTCAGGCCATGGCTGGATCAAATAGAAAAGGGCGTGGGAAGTGATCCCAATCAATGCGACGGCACGGGCAGGCTTCTAAGAACAGCGCGACGTCCATTGGCGAAACGAGCTTCCTAGGCCGGAGTATTGAACGGCGACACCTGCTCCGGCGGCTCGTTTGGGCGTCTCCTCCCAAAACCTCGCCCGTCCTGTGGCGCTTGGGCCGCAGGACGGGATCTTCTTGTCAGGCGTGCGGCTTGGTCAGGTCCGTCTGGTCGGCTGCGTTGATTTGAACGACGCTCCCCGAGTTGTCCACGCCCGCGCTCGCAAAGGTCGATGCAGCATAGCTCACGAGCACGCCGGATTCGGCCAATTGGAGACCCCCGCTACTGCTTGACGAAGTCGGAATGCCGACGGTGCCGTCTCCGTTGAGATCCTGGTGAAAGAGGGTCTCGGCCGACTGCAGTGCGGTGCTGTCGCCCGACACCGGCGTGAGGTCGTTGGCAAGCATGTCGCCGGAACGGTCGGTGCTCCAGACCGAGTACTGGTTCGTGACGGCATCCTTCCAGGCGAGCTCGTACCCGTTGGCGGTCTGTGCCGCCGCAACCGGCGTCCAGTCGCCGAACTCGCCTACCGTCACGGCAGCGCCCCCGAACTTGACCTGCGGACCGTCCACGCTGTCGAACGCGAATCGGTCGGCGACCTGGAAGAGACTCGTCGTGCCGTTCGAGTCGATCAGCCTGGAGGTGACGCCGATCGTCCCGTCGCCATTGAGATCCTGCTGGAACAGCGTCTCCGCGGCTTCCACCGCGTAGCTGCCGCCGGCGGCCGGCGTGACGTCGTTGGCAAGCATGTCGCCGGAACGACCGGCGCTCCAGATCGAGTACTGGTTGGTGACGGCGTCCTTCCAGGAGATCTCATACCCGTTGGCCGTCCGCTCGGCGGCAACCGGCGTCCAATCGCCGAACTGGCCCACCGTCACCGCAGCGGCCCCGAACTCGAGCTTCGGCCCTTGCACCGTGTCGAACGCGTATTCGTTTGCAACCTGGTAGAGCGCGCTGCTTCCGTTGGCTTCGATAAGGGTCGACGCGACACCTGTCACGCCATCGCCGTTGAGGTCCTGGTGGAAGCTTGCTTCGACTGCTTCGAGGGCATAGCTCGAACCGCTCACCGGGCCGATAGTGTTGGCGTCCATGTTGGCGTTGCCGTCGGTCGTCCAGACCGAATACTGGTTCGCGTCGCCCTCCTTCCACGCGATCTGGTATCCATTGTTCGTTTGCTCGGCGGCTATCGGCACCCAGGACCCGAATTGCCCGACTTGCACATCCGCATCGGCAAACTTGATCGTCTGCCCCGTCGACTGTCCGCTGCCATCATCGATTGTGTAACCGTTGCCGACGCGAGAAACTCGCCTCGATCCCAGTCCTTCTGACGGGCTGCTGCCATACACGACGTACGCTTGGCCGGCGCCGGTGCTGCCGGAACTGTCCTGCGGCGCACCCACGACAAAGGCCGACGCGCCGTTGCCGGTTATGTCGCCGACCCCGGCGACGCTGAAGCCCGACCGGTCGCCCGCACCGACACCCTGGACCAGGTAGCCCTCCGTCGGATCGAGGTGCGAGAGATCGACCACGGCGCGGCCTTCGCTGTCGATTGTGCCGGGCCCGTGGGCGCTGCCGTAGATCACGTAGGTCTTGCCGGACCCTGCCGCATCTCCTGAGGCGGCAGGCAACCCGATCAACAGGTCGTCATAGCCGTCGCCGTTCACGTCGCCGGCGCTCGAGACGGTAATGCCGGCGAGGTCGTGGGCATCGGAGTCGGTGATCACCAATCCCTTGTCGCGCGTCAGCGCCGCCCCGTCGTTCGACAGGTCGACAACCGCTCGGCCGGTCGCGTCGAGCGTACCGAACCCGTGTGACGAGCCGTAGATCACGAACGCCTCGCCAGCGCCGTTGGCGCCGCCGTACGGCGCACCGACGATCAGATCGTCGATGTGGTCGCCGTTGACATCACCGGCCGAGGACACGCTCCATCCGGCGAAACCCCACGATGCGTCGCCGTGGATTACGAAACCTTGCGAGGGGCTGAGGTTCGCGAGCTTCGAAACGTCGAGGACGGCGTGGCCGTTGGCGTCGACGGTGCCGAACCCCGATCGGTTGCCGAAGATCACGTACGCATCGCCCGCGTAGGTGCCGGCCTGCGAGCCGTAAGGCGCGCTCACGATCAGGCCGGAGAGGCCGTCGCCGTTGACATCGCCCGCCGACGAGACGCTCCAGCCAAGCTGGTCGCCGGGTAGGGCCCCCTCGATGGCAAACCCGTCACTGGGCGAGAGACTGGCGAGATCGATCACGGCTTCCCCCGAGGAATCGACGGTGCCGAAGCCCGAGGCCTTGCCGTAGATGACATAGACTTGACCGGAAAAGCCGCCGCTGGCGCTGCCGTAGGGTGCACCGACAATCATGTCGGAGAAGCCGTCGCCGGTCAGGTCGCCGGCCGACGAAACGCTCCAGCCGGCGAGGTTGCCGGCCGCCGCTCCTTTGATCACGAATCCGTCCGACGGGCCGAGGTGACCAAGGTCGACGACCGCGCGTCCGGCGCTGTCGAGCGTACCGAACCCGGACGACTTGCCGAACACGACATAAGCCGCGCCGGCATTGTGGTCGCCCGCCGTGGGATCGCCCAGGATCAGGTCGCCGAAGCCGTCGTGGTTGACGTCGCCGGCCGACGCGACGCTCCAGCCCGTGAGGTCACCCGGCCCGACACCTTGCAGGACAAAGCCCTGGCTTGGGGTCAGGGTGGCGAGATCGACCACGGCCTGGCCGCTCGCGTCGATTGATCCAAAACCATGCCGGCTGCCGAACAGCACGTAAGCGTCGCCCGGCTCGCTGCTCCGATTGAGTGGAATGCCCTGCTCGGTGCGGGGCGCGCCGATGATGAGGTCATCGATGCCGTCGCCGGTGACGTCGCCTGCCGAGGCGACGCTGAAGCCGGTAGCGGAGCCCACGCCGGCGCCACGGATCACGAACCCTTGCGAGGGCGACAGGTGCGCGAGGTCGATACCGGTATGGTCGGTGCCGTTGATTGTTATGTCGATCTGCTGCGTCGTGCCATCGGCGGTCGCGACGTTGAACACGTCGTGCAGCGCGCCGCCGGTGTTCAGCGCATCGACGGCGGCATTGTTGTTGTCGAGGTCGTAGGTCCAGTCGCCTGCGGCGTTGATCGTGAAGCTGCCGTAGGCCTCCGCCACGCCGTTCTCGACCTGGAAGTCGGGG
>JAFAKN010000070.1 GCA_019235415.1 Alphaproteobacteria bacterium | reverse complement strand
GCAGCGAACGCCTGCCCACTTTTCGAATATGCTTGCGAGTTTCCGACCACGGTGCAACTATAGCGAGTAGCGCGAACGCCGTTGCTGCCGAGCGGGAGACGGCATGAGCCTGACTGATCTGGCACGACAAATGTCGCCGCCGCGCGGCGTTTCACCGGCCTCGCAAGGTGGGGCGGCGAGCGCACGCGTCACCGAGTATGTCCGCCAACGCCTCGTATCCGGCCCGCGCTCACCCGAGAGCACGGCGGGCTACGCCGACGGCACCGTCGCCACCGTGGCATGGAGCATCCTGCGAGGCACCCGCGCCTATCGCGAGGCCGCGATGCGTCTGGGGGCGACGCCGGCGATCTGGCGACTGGGCGACTTCGTCGTGACACCGCTTCGCGAAGGCGGCGTGACCCGTTTCGTCCTGCTGGCACTCGATCCCAGCCTGCCGCCGCAATTTTCGCCGGCGGCAACGGTGCTGCCGACGGCATTCGACGATCTTACCACCGCCCATAGGCGATGGATCGACAGGGTCGGCCGCGCCCCCGGCTACGGCCCGGCGCTGGCCCAGGCGACGGGGCCCGAGGTCGTGACGGAGTTTTCCCTCGCGCAGGGACTGCAGCTGGTCGTCGCCGGCGTATCCCTGGAGACCCAGTACACGGCCGAACGCCCGACACCGCCCTTCCTCGTCAAGGACGGCAGCGGCGCGACCAACTTCTCCATGGGAGTCTATTCCAACTCCACGCTGCACGGTCCAGGGCTGACGACGGCGGCCCACGGCACCGTCGCCGGCGCCGCGTACGACGTGGAGGACGGCGGCACGGTGATCGACTCCGTGAAGGGCATCCAGACCAACGCCGTGCTCGATGCCGCATTCCTTCAGCTCAACAAGGTCCCAACCATCGCTTCGCCGGCCGGGCGCCGCTTCCTGTCCGGCGTCACGCCGGACACGACGCTCACGCACGCGTTCCATGGCTTCGTCAGCGGCCTCACCCAAGCGTCGGTCAGCGGGTGGGTCGATGACCTGCTGACCATCGAACCGTGGCTGCAGAACCGCGTCTTCACGCAACAGATCCTGAAGCAGGGCGATTCGGGTTCGGCCCTGATCGACGCCAACGACCAGGTCGTCGGCTTCGCCTTCTACAATTCCAGCGCGTTCGCCAGTCCGACCTGCTCGGCATGGATCTGGTCGGACAGCGTGCGCGACGATTTCCAGTTGACCTAGAGAGGAACCCAACCATGTGGGAATGGCTGAAGAAGCTCTGGGAAGATCCCACGCAGAACTATGTCGCGGCCTATCTCGCCGGCCGCGAGGGCGACGATGACGGGCAGCCCAAGGAGATCGAGGAGGGCAAGGACTACTTCACGATCACTCTCGAATGCATGCGCCTGGTCAACGTTCGCGAAGGCCTCACCAAGTTCTATGGCGTGTTGAGCGGCACCGTCGGGTGCGATCTCGAGACGCGTCAGGAAACCATCACGGTCATCGTCTCGCCCGAGGCGCTGAAGGGCGTCGAGAAACCGAAGCTCGCGAAGGTGATCGTGCAGTCGGTTCCGATCTGCGAGCGGGTGCCCTATAGCGGTGGGCCGATCGACCTGCGCCTTGCTCTGCTATCGCTCGAATCGACCAACCTGCTCACCGGCGTGGTCGATGTCTTGACGTCGTTCGCCTCGGCGGCCGGCGTCGCCTACGTCGAACAAGCCAAGAAATTCGTCGGACCGATCGAGAAGGGACTGAGCCTGCTCAGATCCCAGGGCGGCTGCGAGATCGGACTCTTCAAGGGAATCTCGGTGCCGCGAACCGGATACTACTGTGTGGCTCGGGCGCCTCAGTCGCGACTCGACCTGGAGAACTGCAGGCTTTCGAAGAACTGGGAGCTGATCGATCAGAGAGGACGAGCGACGGGCGACGTGCCGTACTTCGTCCTGCGGATCGAGGCTTTCGGCAAGAAGAAGAACTTCGCCCGCATTCCGAGCATCCGCGACGCCTATGCCCGGCTGGAAAAGGCGACGGTCGAGGGCAAGGAGAAAGAGGCCAACGAAGCGTTCGAGTTCTTCCGCCGTACCGTGATCTGGTCGCCCGACCTGCATCAGGCCGACGGCGAGGAAATGATCGATACAGCACGCAAGAGGCTCGCGGCCTCCTTCCCGCCCAAACGGACCTCAGTCGCGACCGAGGCGAGAACTCCGGCCAAGCTCCCCGCCCTGGACGAGCTGGTCGCCTGGACGTAAAGCCGGGTGCCGCAACCTTCGTGAAACGATTGCGGGAGATGGTCTGCAGGTACACCGAGCCGGGTTGACGGAACACAGCCGCGCGAGCTTCATGGCCCCGATCCCCCCGGAGGCAGCATGCTCGGTCGCCTGGAACGGCACGCGAAGAGTCTCGACGGTTATGGCGAGCTGCGCTGGCACGCCAATCACAGCGTGCGCCTCACCATGCGCAAAGGGACGCTGCTGCAGAACACCGAGGCGCACGAGGGCGGTGTCTCGGCGCGCTGCTATCGCAGCGGCGCCTTCGGCTTCGCTTCGGTGCCGGGCGACAACGACAGCGCCATTGCGGCGGCGCTCGCCGAAGCACGCGGCAATGCGGCGCTGTACGAGCGCGCTGTAGGGGTGCAGGCGGCGACGTTACCGCAGACGCCGCCCGGCGCCGGCATCTACGACTATCGCAGCAGGCGGCCGCCGCTCTCGGCAAGCGAGCGGATCGACCTGCTGCGCGGGCTGAACGATTCGATCACGCAAAAA
>JAFAKN010000039.1 GCA_019235415.1 Alphaproteobacteria bacterium | reverse complement strand
CTGCGCAGTGCGCCGGCGCTCTTG
The DNA here is from genome assembly GCA_019235415.1 of Alphaproteobacteria bacterium. Classification (GTDB taxonomy): domain Bacteria; phylum Pseudomonadota; class Alphaproteobacteria; order Reyranellales; family Reyranellaceae; genus Reyranella. The sequence goes on along the minus strand of JAFAKN010000039.1, from coordinate 8,163 downwards.
AAAAGGAGCAGGCCGTGGGCCGACTACGACAAGGCGGCGGTGCCGTTGCGCTCGGCGATCGAGCGCCTGATCAAATCGAAATCCTGAGGGTATTCCATGGCGAAGCCGCGAGAGTCCGAGTCGAAAGGCCACCGCGATCCGCGCCAGAAGGCCGTCCGGCCGACCTGGGAAGGCCATCTGCGTCTCTCGCTGGTGACCTGCCCGGTCGCGCTCTACACCGCGACGGAGAGCACCGCCGAGGTGCACTTCCACATGATCAATCCCAAGACCCACAACCGCATCCGCATGCAGACGGTGGATGCCGGCACCGGCAAGCCGGTCGAGCGCTCCGAACTGGTGCGCGGCTTCGAGATCGCCAAGAACAAGTACGTGCTGTTCGACAAGGACGAACTCGACGCGGTAAAGCTCGAATCGACGCGCACCATCGACATCGCCGAGTTCGTCGATGCCGCCGCGATCGATCGCATCTACTGGGACCAGCCCTACTATCTCGCGCCGTCGGGGCGGACCGGCATCGAGGCTTACGCCGTGATCCGCGCCGCCATGCAGGAGCAGAGCCGGGTGGCGCTCGGGCGCCTGGTGTTGCACCAGCGCGAGCGGATGTGCGCCCTGGAGCCGCGCGAGCATGGCATGCTGCTGACGACGTTGCGCACGCATGACGAGATCCGCTCCAGCGCCGAGATCTTCGGCCACACCGTGCCGAGGCCCGATCCGCGCATGCTGGAGATCGCGGAAAAGATCATCGAGCAGCAGGAGGCCGCGTTCGACCCGAGCCAGTTCAAGGACCGCTACGAGGACGCGTTGCGCGAGCTGATCGAACGCAAGGCCAAAGGCGAGGACATCGTCACCGGCGAGGAGCCCGAGCCCGAGGAGAAGGTGGTCGACCTCATGGAGGCGCTGCAGCGCAGCCTCAAGGGCAGCGCCGGCCCCTCGCGCGACAAGGCCGACCGCTTCCTGGAAGCGCACGCGCGGCGAAAGCCGGCTGCGAAAAAGCGGGCGAGGCGCGCGGCTTGATCCGCCTTCGGATCGGAGGCAGGGCAGCCGCATATGGCGAATTTCCCCGTCATGACGGGATTTTGGCGATTGCCCCGGGATCGAGGGGAGTCCTCCACTGTCATCCCGAGCGAAGCGAGGGATCTTTCCTGTGACCTTTTAGGGATCCTTTGCTTCGCTCACGGTGATAGCAACGCAGCTGAGCGTTGAATGACAACAGTGTTACGGTTCTGTGCAACGCCACCGATGCGGATGCGTTGCCCTCGGCACTGAGGATTACCGCCAATGGCACGTACAGCGACCGGTCTCGATCGGCTCCCGCTGGTCGACGAGGAGACGGGCGACTACACCGTGGTCCTCGAGACCCCCAAGGGCAGCCGCAACAAATACAAGTACGATCCCGGATGCATGGCGATCCGCCTGGGCGCGATCCTGGCGGAAGGCTTGGTGTTTCCGTACGATTTCGGCTTCTTCCCCTCGACCGTGGGCGACGACGGCGATCCGCTCGACGTGCTGTTGTTCCTCGACGAGCCGCTGCCGCCGGGATGCGTCGCGACTGCGCGGCTGATCGGCGCGCTGGAGGTCGAGCAGAAGCAGGACGGCCAGCCGTGGCAGCGCAACGACCGGTTGCTGGCGGTGGCGACGCACGCCCACACCCACGAGGACATCAAGCGCTTGAGTGACCTGCGGCCGCACCTGCTGCCGGAGATCGAGGCCTTCTTCAGCCACTATGCCGGCATGAATGGCAAGGAGCTGCGCTTCGTCGGCCGCTGCGGTCCCAACCGGGCCGCCAAGCTCGTAAAAGCCGGCGCCAAGGCGTTCAAGGCCAAGCACTAGAAATGCAGAAGCATCTCGAGACCCTCGAGGAGGCCGCGACCCACACGACGGACGAGGCGCGCATGCTGCTGCCCGGGGTGCAGGCGATCCTGGGCTTCCAGCTGGTGGCGGTGACCAACGCCCGCTTCACCGTGCTCACGTCGGCAGAGCAGTTGGTGTTCCTCGCGGCATTCGTGCTGCTGGCGGTTGCGATGGGCCTGCTCATGGCGCCGGCGGCCTACCATCGGCAAGTCGAGCGCGGCCGCGTGACGCGCCGGTTCATCGACCTGTCCTCGACTTTGCTGGCGATCGCCCTGGTGCCGCTGATCACCGCCTTCTCGATCGACACCTACTTGGTGGCGCGGATCATCCTGGAGAATCGCGCCATGGCCGGCGCCGTCGCCGTCATCGTCGCCGCCATACTCGCGGGATTGTGGTACGCCATGCCGGCCGTCTGCCGGCGGTTGAAAACCTGACGCGCGAGCTGGACATGGCGTCGGCGATCTCGATGGAAGCCCGGCAGGTCGACGAGCTGCCGCGCGGCAAGGGCTGGCAGTACGAGCCGAAGTGGGACGGTTTTCGCTGCCTTGCCGCCAGGGACGGCGCGCGCATCGAGCTCACGGCGCGCTCCGGCAAGAGCCTCACGCGCTACTTTCCCGACGTCGCCGAGCGGCTGTCGGCGCTTGCGCCCACGCGCTTCATGCTGGACAGCGAGCTCATCATCCCCGTCGAGGGCAAGCTCTCGTTCGACGCTCTGCAGCTGAGACTCCATCCGTCGGCCAAGCGGGTCGCGATGCTCGCGGCGGACGCGCCGGCGTTGCTGATGGTGTTCGACCTCTTGCGCACCAGCGGGGAGGACCTCGCCAAGCAGCCGCTTGTCGAGCGACGCCATCGGCTCGAGCAGTTCTTCGCCGGACTGGGAGCAAATGCCGTCTTGCGCCTGTCGCCGGCGACCGTGAGTCGCGCCGAGGCACAGAAGTGGTTGGCGAAAGCGGGCGGCGGGGCGCTCGACGGCGTCGTCGCCAAACGGCTCGACGAACCCTACCGCGCGGGCGAACGCGCCATGCTCAAGATCAAGTGCCTGCGGACCGCCGATTGCGTCGTCGGCGGGTTTCGCTACGGCACGGGGAGCCGATTCGTCGGATCGCTGCTGCTCGGGCTGTACAACAACCAGGGTCAGCTCGACCATGTCGGCTTCACGTCGGGCTTTGCCGACGTCGATCGGTTGGCCCTGACGCGGCGGCTGGAAGGATTGCGCGGCGGTCCGGGATTCGAAGGCAATGCGCCCGGGGCTCCCAGCCGCTGGTCGACCGAGCGCAGCAGCAAATGGGAGCCGCTCAAGCCCAAGCTCGTGGCCGAGGTGCAGTATGACCATGTCAGCGGCGGTCGCTTCCGCCACGGCACCAAATTTCTGCGATGGCGGCCCGATAAGCGACCGCGAGACTGTACCTTCGATCAGCTGCAGGTCGAGGCGGCGCCATCGCGGCTGCTGAAGGCGCTGGTGGCGTGAGCTCTCGTCGCAAGCGCAGCTTGGGGAGAAGACCAATCCTGTACCGATGCGGACAGGACCGTCGTGTCGCAGGCGACGGCGGCAACTCTGGATTTCCTCCAACGTTGCACTGTCACCGCATTCACCCACGAGGGACGATCGATGGCTGCGGCGTTCCGCAACCGCCTGCTGGCGGCGCTATGCGAGGAGGACCGCGAGGTCATGCGGCCGCTCGTGGAATTCACGCCGCTGTCGCTGCGGCAGTCGGTCGAAGCGGCCGGCAAACCGATCACGCATGCCTATTTTCCCGAGTCGGGTTGTATGTCGGTCATGGCGCAGGCGCCGGGCCACAACCGGCGCATCGAGGTGGCCTTGATCGGCTACGAGGGCATGAGTGGCTTGGGCTTGGTGCTGGGCGACAATCGCGCGGTGAACGAGGTCGGGGTCCGGATCGCCGGCGGCGGCTGGCGTGTCGCGGCCGAGAGCATCGTCGAGGCGATGCGCGAGAGCACCACGCTTTATCAACACCTCTTGCGCTACGTGCACGCCTTCATCGCGCAGGCGAGTCAGACGGCGCTTTCCCACGGCCGCGCCAAGCTCGATGAACGCCTGGCGCGCTGGTTGCTGATGAGCCACGACCGCTTCCAGGCCGACCGGCTGAACACGACCCACGACTACGTGGCCGAGACCCTGGGCGTGCGCCGGGCCGGCATCACGCTGGCGCTTCACGCGCTGGAAGCCAAGGGACTGATCCGGTCGGCGCGCAACCAGATCACGATCTGCGACCGCGAAGGCCTCTGCGAGCATGCCAATGGCTCTTACGGCGTTGCCGAGGCGGTTTATGCGCGCCTGTTCGGCGGCGAGATCGCGCTATCGGAGCGGGGGCAACAGCTCAAGGGGGAAGAGGGCGCGACGGCACGTCGCGACAGCCTGCCGTCCTGAGCCTAGCGAAGGACCTCAAGGCGGTGCAACCGCCACTCCGTTAGCGATCCTATGAGATCCTTCGCTGCGCTCAGGATGACGCGCGCGCCGCGAAACGTCGCCGGCTTGAAGGTGGTCAGTCGTCCGAACGCGGGCCGCCCGTGGAGATGCGGCGCTCATCATTGTAGTCGGGCATCGCTTTTCAGTGAGTCCTTGGTCCAGTTTGTGAGGACACGGATGCTGTTGCCGTCGCGGCCGAACTTGAGATCGGTCCATGGCACGCCGACTTCCTTGCTTCCGACGCCGAGGAAGCCGCCGACCGAGACGACGACCAGCTTCACCGCGCCCGACGCGTCGAGATAATAGTCGCTGATCTTGCCGATCGACTCGTTGGCGGCGCTTTTGACCGTCTTGCCGATCAGCGCTGCCCCGGACACCTGGCCGGCAACGTTGAAGGCGCCGGTCGACGAGCCAAGGCCAGGAGCGTTGCGCGGTATCTGCTACGGTCTGTTAGGCTGGGCCATGACCAAGATCCTGCTGACGCGCCATGGCCATGTGGAGGGCATCCACCCCGAACGGTTTCGCGGCCGCGCCGAGCTTGCCCTCACCAAACAGGGCGTCAGCGAGGCGGAAGCCCTCGCAAGGCGCATTGCCGGCACCTGGCGTCCGGTCATGGTCTATACCAGTGCGCTGCAGCGCTGCGTCGTTACCGGAACCATCGTCGCCAACGCCGCCGGCATCCGGACGCTGCCGCTCGACGGCTTGATGGATATCGACTACGGCGCTTGGCAGATGCGTACCCACGAAGAGGTCAGGCGCGAATCGCCGGAGGCCTATCGGCTGTGGAAATCGGCGCCGGGGCGCGTGCGTTTTCCCGACGGCGAGTCGCTGCAGGACCTTGTTGCACGCGCTGCCGACGTGGTGCGCCTGGTGCTGGAACGCCATCCGGCGGACACTGTGGTGCTGGTCGGCCACGACAGCGTCAACCGCGTCATCCTGATGCAAGTGCTCGATCAGCCCCAGTCGGCCTACTGGCGCGTCGCGCAAAGCCCCTGCTGCTTGAACGAAATCGATGTCGATCGAGAAGGGGCCCGGGTCGAGCGCATCAACGACACCAGTCATCTCGACGCGATTTAGCGACAGGCTTCGCCCGGCGTCGCAATCTCTTTCCGGATTGACGACAAGAGGGGGAACCATGCTGGTGAACAACTCATCCACGCCCGCGGCCATGTCCGGCGCGTTGATTTCGAATGGTACAAGGCCGCCGCCGGTCGGCAGCACGGCGCGTCCGGTTGTGGAGATCCATCCCGCCGACGTCGTGAAGCGCCGCAGCGTGAGCGGCGCGGGCATCGCCGCCGAGATCGTGCAGGCCACGCGGCGCGAGAAGCTGGAGTTTCGGTTCCGAGCGCCGATCCATTTGTTGACTGTCTGCGATCGCGGCGTACGCAGCGACGGCGACACTTTCGTCGAAGGCTTGCCGCGCTCGCGACTGCGCGACGTGCGGCGCAAGCTCGTCTTCGTACCGGCGGGTCACGAATATCGCGAATGGCAGGAACCGCGTGTGCTGACGCGCCTGGTCTATTTCTACTTCGATCCCGCGTGGATGCCCCTGCCGCCGGCCCGCGTCGTCGCGCCGGCCCTCGCGCCGCGGGTCTTCTTCGAGGACGCCGCCTTGTCCGACACCGCGCTCAAGCTCATGCGGCTGATCGAGCAAGTGCGCGACGCCAGCGACCCCTATTTCGAAGCGCTGAGCATCGTGCTGGCCCATGAGCTGGTGCGGTTCAATGCCGGGACGGCGGCGGTGGAAACCCGCGTGCGCGGCGGGCTCGCGGCCTGGCAGCAGCGCACGGTCGCCAGCTACATCGCGGAGCATTTGGCCGAGCCGATCGCGGTCGGCACACTGGCGAAACTGGTGCGGCTCAGCCCGTACTATTTCTGCCGGGCGTTCAAGCAAACGTTCGGCATGCCGCCGCATCGCTATCACACCAGCCGGCGCATCGAGCATGCCAAGGCCTTGCTGGCGGGGCCGGTCTCGTCGGTGACCCAAGTCGGATGGGCGGTCGGCTTCAGCGAGACCAGCTCGTTCACCGCGGCCTTCCACAGGGTGACCGGCCTGACGCCGACGGCCTATCGGCGCAGCCTGATGTAGCGGGCCACCCCGGTCAGCCGAGCATCTCGGCGATCAGGGCGACGTTCAGCAGCACGACGAAGAGGGCGAGGCTCCAGCAGCCGAGCCGCGCGCCGCGGCCGAGCGCGAACTCGCCCATGACCTCGCGGTGGCCGACGCAGCGGAGAAGCGGGATCACCGCGAAGGGCAACTGGAGGCTCAGCACCACCTGGCTCAAGATGAGCAGGCGCGAGGTGTCACCCTCGCCCACGACCAGGAAGTAGCCGAGCGCCGGCCCGAGAGCCGCGAGCCGCGTGACCAGCCGGCGAACCGGCGCCGACAGGCGGATCTGCAGAAAGCCTTCCATCACCATCTGGCCGGCGAGCGTGCCGGTGATGGTCGAGCTTTGCCCCGCGGCGAGCAGGCCGACGGCAAACAGCAAGGCGGCGACCTCAGTGCCCAGCACCGGATCGAGCAGCTGCGCGGCGGCGCTGAGATCGGCGATCTCGGTGAGGCCGTGGCTGTGGAACACCGCGCCCGCGGCGACCAGGATGGCGGCGTTGATCAGCAGCGCGAAGCCGAGCGACGTGTTGGAATCGCGCACATTGGCCTTGATCGCCTCCGCCTTGGCCGTGCGGGGCAGCGCGCGGCCGGTCGATGCCAGCAGGCCGCTGTGCAGGTAGAGATTGTGCGGCATCACCGTCGCACCGACGATGCCCAGCGCCAGGAACAGCATGGTGGGATCGGCGAGCAGCTGCGGGGTCGGGATCAGGCCCAGGGCGACGTCCGTCCAATCCGGCTGGGCGAGCCATAGCAGCGATACGAAGCTCGCGGCGACGGTCACCACCAGGCCGCCGACCAGGTTGCGCAACCAGCGCCAATCGTTGCGGCCCAGCATGAGCATCACGAAGGTGCCGGTGCTGGTGAGCACGACTCCGGGAACCAGGCCGATGCCGAACAGAAGCTTCAGGGCGATGGCGCCCCCGACCAGCTCGGCGAGGTCGGTCATCACCATGGCAAGCTCGGCCGACAGCCAGAGCATCAAGACGACAGGCCGCGCATACGCTTCGCGGGAATACTCCGCCAAGCTCTTGCCGGTGGCGATGGCGAGCCGCACGCAGAGCGCCTGCACGACCATGGCGATGAAGTTGGCGACGAAGACCATCGACAGGAGCGCATAGCCATAGCGGGCGCCGCCGCTCAGGTCGGTGGCCCAGTTGCCGGGGTCGATGTAACCGACGGCGATCAACAGGCCCGGCCCGGCGGTGCCGGCAAAGCGGCGCCAGGTGAACAGGCGCGGTTGTACGCGGGGCGCGAGGGCGGGTGCGGCGAGTGCCGTGGAAGTCACGGTGTTCATGGCAACGCTCCGCGGTCACTCGGGCATGATGCCGGGGGCGTTCTTGGGCCATCTTGCGATGACCGCCGGATCGACGTTCAGCGTCTGGGCGACCATTTCGGGTGGCGTGTGCGTCAGCCAGTCCGACAACGAGACGCTCTGGTACTGAGGTGCGCGGAACACGGCGAGGAACTCGAGGTCGGTGTCGCCGGTGTTGAGGATGTAGTGACCGAGGTTGCGCTTCACGTAGCCGATATCGCCAGGGTTGAAGTCGAACGTGGCGACGTGGGGGCCGGTGTCGAAGATCCCGAGGCGGCCCTTGCCCTTGATCCAGTACTGCCATTCGTCGGCATTGGGATGCCAGTGCAGCGTCCGCAATCCGCCCGGGGCGATGTCCATCAGCGCACCCGTCATGCTGGACGAGATCGGGAACTCCTGCGACGAAACCAGCCGCAGCTTCACGCCGCCCGCCTCCTCCCGCGGCTTCTGCGCCAGCAGGTG
>JAFAKN010000562.1 GCA_019235415.1 Alphaproteobacteria bacterium | reverse complement strand
GGCGCGGCGTTCGCCGACGGCGCTGCGATGGTGGTGCCGCAGCTGGTCGAGCAGCATTCGGTGCTGATGATGGTCGGGATGGCCTCGGTCGCCGCCGCGATCATCGGCTCGCCGCTCACCATGGTGTTCCTGGTCCTGGAAGGCACCGGCAACTTCCCGGTCACCGTCGCCGTGCTGGTGGGCGTGGTGATTGCCTCGACCCTGGTGCGGCTCACCTTCGGCTACTCGTTCTCGACCTGGCGCTTCCATCAGCGCGGCATCGGCATTCGCGGCGCCCACGACGTCGGTTGGCTGGCCGATCTCACGGCGCGCCGCCTGATGCGCGCCGATCCCAAGCTGGTCGCCGAGAGCGCGCCGCTGGCCGAGATCCTCGCGAAGTATCCGCCGGGCAGCGGCAAGACTGTGTTCGTGGTGTCGGATACCGGCACGTTCCTCGGCACCCTCGACCTCGCGGGCGCGCACGAAGCCGCGGCGGGCGAGGCGCCGGACCGCCGCGTCGCCCGTGACTTCGCGGTGCATCCCGACCTCTTCGTGCTGCCGTTCGAGAACGTGCGCACCGCGCTGGCCCGCTTCGAGGAGCGCGAGGTGGAGACGCTGCCGGTCGTGGCCTCGGGCAGCGACCGCTCCGTGATCGGCTATCTCACCGAGCAATACGCGCTGCGCCGCTACAACCAGGAGCTCGAGCGCCGCCGCACCGCCGACTTGGGCGAGCGCGACCTGTTCGCCGTCGTCGAGCCGCCGCCCTGACCGTTCGCAGGAGCCCCCTCGCTGGCCGGCGGCCGCCTGTGATATGAGGGCGGCGTCTTGCATCGACGGGCGCCCGTAGCTCAGCTGGACTAGAGCAACCGCCTTCTAAGCGGTAGGTCGCTGGTTCGAATCCAGCCGGGCGCGCCACTTTCTCAGGCGAGGCCGAGCACCCACAGTGAGCGCGCGTTCGGCTACTTCTGCCGCCTCATCAGGTTGCAGCCCACCACCGCCGACTCCGCATTGACGTGCCGATAACACGCGTCAATGGTGTCGTGATCGACGACCTGGGCGTCGATGTATCCTTCCTTGGTCACCATGTAGACCCACTTCCCGTCGTTGGACACGGTGCCGAGCATGCGGATGTTGTTCACGAACTGGCTGGACATCGTGCCCCAGAAGAATCGACCGTCCTGCCCGTCGATCGTGTAGGTGAAGGTCTGACTGTCGATGTGGAATTTCCCTGCGGGCCTCGAGGTGACTTCCTTGGGGTGGTGGGTCGCCGGGCCGTCAACGAGCCCTTCGTTGTTGCCTTGCCAGATTCCCTTCATGTCGAACGGCGTTGGCGTCTGAGCGAACACCAGCGCCGGCAAAACGAGGCTCGCAGCCAAGGCAAGCACTCCGGCCTTCCGAGTCATTTGTCGTCTCTCCAATGCCTCGCTTATGCTCAGGTGGCGAAAATGGAAAGTCAAACCCGGAGGTGAGGTCCGTTCCAACCTCTGGGTTGCTGCCGTACACTTTGCTAACAAGCTCGGGGGCCGCTTCGCGGATGAGCTCAGGGGGAGGCGAATGCACAATTCCACAGGTGCCAGGGCAGTCTATGCCCTGCTGGCGACAACGGCCTGCGCTGTAAGCGCAGACGCGCGCGAGCCCGGAGTCGGGCAGGTCGTCACACCCGGCATCACGCTTGGCCAAGCCAATGCCGTGCCGCTCACGCCCGGCTTTCGGTTGGCCAGTCGCACCACGTACAACGACGCCACCGCGCTCGGGCCCGATTCCGCCCCGACGGGGCTGCGCCAGTACAGCACGGCCGAGCTCGTCCTGCTGACCTGGGTACCCGACTGGAAGGTGCTGGCGGCGGATTACAAGATCTTTACCGTCCTTCCCTTCGCCACCTCGACGCTGGTGCGCGACGCGCCGGTCGCCAAGCCGGCCCGAGGCACTTTCTTCGAGACCGGGATGGGCAATCCGAAGCTTCAGTTCGTCGACCTGTCGTGGACGCTTGGCGAGGGCTTCTATGCGAGCGCTGGTTTCGGCGTCTACTTTCCCATTGGCCAATGGTCGTCGACCTCACCGGTGAATATCGGCGCTCCCTACTGGACCTTCGAGCCGACGGCCGCCTTCAGCTACTACAAGGACGGGTGGACCGCCTCGATGCAGGGCTTCTACGACACCAACACAATCAACCCCACGACCAACTACTATTCCGGCGATGTGATCGTGCTCAATGCGACCCTGATGAAGATGTTCGGCGGCGTGAATGTCGGCCCGGTCGGATACTGGCTGAAGCAGGTGACCGCCGATGCCAATTACGGCACGAGCGTGCTGGCCGGTCAGACCGCGTTGCCCGGCCAGCAGCTGGCAGTTGGCGGCACGGTGAGCACGCAGTTTGGCAATCTCTCCGTGCAGTTGATGTTCACCACGGATGTCTATGCTCCAAACGCGTTCCAGGGCAGCAAAGGCTGGCTAAGCCTCAGCTATCACTTCAAGTAGTCCTGGATCATCTCTCATGGATACCTATTTCTTCTCGCGCTTGAAGGGGCCGCACACGCTCAGGATCATGCCGCTTGGACCGAGCCGATTTTGTGCGTAGCAGAGGTCCATCTGGTCGACCGACTGGAGCGTAATGTGAAAATAGCCGTCGATATCGGCGCCGATCAGGGTCCGGCGGTCGCCGGCGATCGACCAGGCGAACGGCTCGTTGGTCTTGGCCTTGTTTGAGTAGCTGTATCCCCAGACGTTCGCGCCATCCTGGCCGGTGATGACGAAAAAGAATTCGGCCTGGTCGACTCGAGGCGTCTCGTTGCCCGGTCCCACCGGGTGGTGCTCGTTCTTGCCGTACATGACAGCCGGCGGATTTCCGGACCACGTGCCCTTGAGGTCAGCGTAGGACGTCTGGGCAGCGGCCGAAGCGGCCGCAAAGCAGGTCAACATCAATCCCAGACGCCACACAGTTGTCTCCGTTCTTCGAGCGAGCGGCAGGGATCATTTCACGCGATGTCGTAGCCCTCAACGAAAATGCGAGGTCGTAGCCCTCAACGAAAATGTGAGCCCGATGCTGAACCATTGGGATTGGAGAAGTCGCCCCTGGAACAATCGCGCTTCAGCAGC
>JAFAKN010000456.1 GCA_019235415.1 Alphaproteobacteria bacterium | reverse complement strand
CCAACGACCTCGAACGCGAGCGCGGCATCACCATCCTCGCCAAGGCGACCTCGGTGGTGTGGAAGGACGTGCGCATCAACATCGTCGACACGCCCGGCCACGCCGACTTCGGCGGCGAGGTCGAGCGCATCCTGTCGATGGTCGACGGCGTGGTGCTGCTGGTCGATGCCGCCGAAGGGCCCTTGCCGCAGACCAAGTTCGTGCTGGGCAAGGCGCTGCGGCTCGGCCTGCGGCCGATCGTGCTGATCAACAAGGTCGACCGGGCCGACGCCCGGCCGCATCAGGTGCACGACGAGATCTTCGACCTGTTCGCAGCGCTCGACGCCAGCGAGCGGCAGCTCGACTTTCCCACCCTGTTCGCCTCGGCCAAGCAGGGCTGGGCGGCGTCCGCCCTGGAAGGCGAGCGCAGCGACATGGCGCCGCTCTTCGACCTCATCCTGCGCCACGTGCCACCGCCCGCCATCGAGGCCGACAAGCCGCTGCGCATGCTGGTGACCACGCTGGAATCCGACGCCTTCCTCGGTCGCATCCTCACCGGCCGCATCCAGTCCGGCACGCTCAGGCCCAACGTCGTCCTGAAGGCGCTGAGCCGCGACGGCAGCGAGATCGAGCAGGCCCGCGTCACCAAGGTGCTGGCCTTCCGCGGCCTGGAGCGCCAGGCGATCGACGGAGCCGAGGCAGGCGACATCGTGGCGCTGGCGGGCTTCAAGAGCGCGACCGTGGCCGACACGATCTGCGATCCCGCCGTCGAATGGGCACTGCCGGCCCAGCCGGTCGATCCGCCGACGCTCGCCATGACCTTCTCGGTCAACGACTCGCCGCTCGCCGGCCGCGAGGGCGACAAGGTGACGACGCGCATGATCCGCGCCCGCCTGATGCGAGAGGCCGAGGGCAATGTGGCGATCCGCGTGCGCGACACCGACAGCACGGACTCGTACGAAGTCGCCGGCCGCGGCGAGCTGCAGCTCGGCGTGCTGATCGAGACCATGCGCCGAGAGGGCTTCGAGCTCGCGGTCGGCCGCCCGCGCGTGCTGTTCCAGAGCGATCCCCGGACCGGCCAGCGGCTGGAGCCGGTCGAGGAGGTCGTGATCGACGTCGACGACGCCTACACCGGCGCCGTGGTCGAGCAGATCTCCCAGCGCAAGGGCGAGCTGCAGGACATGCGGCCCTCGGGCGCCGGCAAGACGCGGCTGGTGTTCCACGCGCCGTCGCGCGGCTTGATCGGCTACCACGGCGAATTCCTGACCGACACGCGCGGAACCGGGGTGATGAACCGGCTGTTCCATTCGTACGGGCCATACCGCGGACCGATCCCCGGCCGGCGCAACGGGGCGCTGATCGCCAATGCCGAGGGGGCGGCGGTGGCTTATGCGCTGTGGAACCTCGAGGAGCGTGGGCCGATGTTCATCGAGCCGGGAACGGCGGTCTATGCCGGCATGCTGGTCGGCGAGCACAGCCGCGGCACCGACCTCGATGTCAACGTCCTGAAAGGAAAACAGCTTACGAACATCCGCGCCGCCGGCAAGGACGAGGCGGTGCGGCTGACCCCGCCGCGCAAGATGTCGCTCGAGCAGGCGATCGCCTACATCGAGGACGACGAGCTGGTGGAAGTGACGCCGAAATCGATTCGGCTGCGCAAGCGTTACCTCAATCCCGAGGACCGCAAGCGCGCCAAGAAGCAGGCCGCGGCCGCGGCCGAATAGGGAAGGTGCAGTGAACACTCGCGATCAGTCATTTTCAGAGCGGCTCGAGACGGCCGCCAAAGCCAAGCAGGCGCTTCTCGAGAAGGCGCGCCAGAAGGACCCCGGGAACGATCCCGAGTTTGCCGCGCGCCAGGCGGCACGGGCCGTGAAGGCGCGGGAGCGCGAGGAGCGCGAGGCCGAGCTGCGCAAGGCCCGCCAGGAAGAGCGCGACCGGTTGCGGGCCGAGCGCGACGCACTCCGCGCCGAGCAGGCGCGGATCGCAGCCGAGGAGGCGGCGCGCAAGGCGGCGCTGGCCGCCGCCGAAGCCGACCGCCTGCGCCGCGGCAAGCGCCCGGTGTCCAAGCCGCCGGGAATGAAGAAGTAGCCCGCTCGCCTGACCGTGGACCTCCAGGTCCAGTCATCGTCTTCCGGATCGCGCGCGTCCCGCGCGCTCATGAAGAAGAGCGGGCCGGAGGCTCGCGGTCCGGAAGACCATGAGCTGCCGTGGTCGCCCTGGTCAGCGCTCTCAACGTTCGCGCAACGTGTGGTGTCTGCGCCCAGCAAGGTCCCTCGCTCTGCTCGGGATGACAAAGCGCTCCGCTCGGGATGGCAAAATGCGGTGATCCGCGCTCCAATCAGGTCATAGCGTTCCGCCGGTCAGCGACGCGCGTTGGCTGATCTCGATGTGGTTGCCGTCGGGATCGCAGACGAAGGCATAGCGCACCGTCTCGCCCAGCACCCGCGGCTCGCCGCCCGAGCTGCCGCCGCGCGCCAGGATGCCCGCGTACTCGGCGATGCAGTCCCAGACCTGCACCGTCATGTAGCGGTAGCCCGGTCCGCGCCATTGCGATGCCTCGGCGCGTTCGACCCGTCCGCGCTCGGACACGACGATCAGAGAATCGCCGCAACGATAGCGGCCTTCGCCGGCCCGCTCGAACTGCATGGCATCGATCCAGAAGCGATCGTGCTCTGCCGGATCGTTGACCTTGAGCAGGATGGCGATGCCCGCGACGCCGTCCTGCCCCTTGGGCACCAACCGCACCTTGTTGCCGTCCGGATCGGCCAGCGCCTTCGCTTCGGCCAGTCCCTCGCGCGCGATCTCCAGCCCGACGATGCCGGACGGCGGCAGGTCGGGCAACGGACTGCGCGAATGGTTCATCTTCAGGATCGAGCCGTTCATGCGATGGCGATGCTGCTGCATGCCGCCGCCCAGCTTGCCCATGTGGTCGTACGGCAGACCCACGACCCGTTGCCAGAAGTCGAGCTGCTCGTCGCGCCGGGTCGAGAACAGGCCGAGGTCGAGGTGCGGCTTAGCGAAGTTCATGGTCTATGCCGCACACGATGCACGCAAATCGTTCGCATCAAGCATCCGTGTTCATCTGTGGCTACTACTTTCCACGAAGCATGCGCACTGCATGCCTCGTTGGTTTTCCGCTAAATCTTGAGCTCGCTGAAGAAGTCGTTGCCCTTGTCGTCGGTGACGATGAAGGCCGGGAAGTTCTCGACCGCGATGCGCCAGATCGCCTCCATCCCGAGCTCGGGATATTCCAGCACCTCGACCTTGCGGATGCAGTTCTTGGCGAGGATCGCCGCCGGGCCGCCGATCGAGCCGAGATAGAAGCCTTTGTGCTTCTTGCAGGCGTCGACGACCTGCTTGCTGCGATTGCCCTTGGCCAGCATCACCAGCGAGCCGCCGCTGGCCTGGAACAAGTCGACATAGGAATCCATGCGGCCGGCCGTGGTCGGGCCGAACGAGCCCGACGGCATGCCCTGCGGCGTCTTCGCGGGGCCGGCATAGTAGACCGGGAACTGCTTGAAATAATCGGGCAGGCCCTCGCCGCGATCGAGCCGCTCCTTGAGCTTGGCGTGCGCCGAATCGCGCGCAACGATCAGGGTACCGGTGAGGTTGACGCGCGTCTTGACCGGGAACTTGGTCAGCACCGAGAGCGTGTGCGCCATGCCCTTGTCGAGGTCGACCGACACCACCTCGCCCGACAGCTGCTGCGGCTCGACCTCGGGCAGGTAGTGCGCCGGGTTGGTCTCGAGCTGCTCGAGGAAGATGCCGTCGCGGGTGATCTTGCCCAGCGCCTGGCGGTCGGCCGAGCAGCTGACGCCGAGCCCGATCGGCACCGAGGCGCCGTGGCGGGCCAGCCGGATCACGCGCACGTCGTGGCAGAAGTACTTGCCGCCGAACTGGGCACCGATGCCCATCTGGCGCGTGAGCGCCAGCACCTTCTGCTCCATGGCGCGGTCGCGGATCGCCACCCCCTTGTCGTTGCCTTCGCCCGGCAGGTCGTCGAGGTAGCGCGTCGAGGCGAGCTTCACCGTCTTGAGGTTCATCTCGGCCGAGGTGCCGCCGACCACGATCGCGAGGTGGTAGGGCGGGCAGGCGGCGGTGCCCAGCGTGCGGATCTGGGTGTCGACGAATTTCAAGAGCGCCGCCTCGTTCAGCACTGCCGGCGTCTGCTGGTAGAGGTAGCTCTTGTTGGCCGAGCCGCCGCCCTTGGCGATGAACAGGAACTTGTAGGCGTCGCCGTCGGTGGCATAGATGTCGATCTGCGCCGGCAGGTTGGTGCCGGTCTGCACTTCCTTGAACATCGAGACCGGAGAGACCTGCGAGTAGCGCAGGTTGGTCTCGGTGTAGGTCTTGTAGACGCCGCGTGCGATCGCCGCCTCGTCGCCGCCGCCGGTCCACACCGCCTGACCCTTCTTGCCCATGACGATCGCGGTGCCGGTGTCCTGGCACATCGGCAGGACGCCGCCCGCGGCGATGTTGGCATTCTTCAAGAGCTCCAGTGCCACGTACTTGTCGTTCGACGAGGCCTCGGGGTCATCGAGGATGGTGCGCAGCTGTGCAAGGTGCCCAGGTCGCAGCAGGTGCGAGATGTCGTGGAAGGCCTGCGCGGTGAGAAGCGTCAGCGCCTCGGGTCCCACCGTGAGCACGTCGCGCCCGTTGAATTTCGTCGTGCCGACATGGTCGGAAGAGAGCTTGCGGTAGGGCGTGGCGTCGCTGCCGCTGGGAAACATCTCCTGGAACTGGAACTCGGGCATGCAATCTCCTGGGCGCCGGCCTCAACGGCCGGCATCCCTGCCGCAGCCGGCCCCTTGCGTCCAGCTACTTCTTGCGAAACTGATCGAGCTTGACGATCTTCGACGCGGGATCTTCCGGTTTGCCGTCCGCCGGCTTTGCTTCGTCGGTCGTCTGCACGTCGGACTTGTGCGTGTCGGCCTTGTGCATGTCGGACTTGTGCATGTCGGACTTGGCATCGGCTGGCGCCGGACCGCTAAGCGGCGGGCGCTTTTCCGGCGCGGGAAGCGGCGTCGGTTGTTGGGCGGTCTCGGCTTTCTCCGGCGCCTTGTCCTTGTCCTTGCGGTCGAACTGCAGGCCGAAGCGCACCGACGGGTCGACGAACGCCGACAACGCTGCAAACGGCACTTTGATGCGCTCCTGCTGCTTGTTGAAGCTCACCGTCACCTCGAACGACTCGGGCTTGACGATGAGGTCCCAGTACTGGTGCTGCAGGACGATGGTCATCTCTTCCGGGTACTTGGCGCGCAGGTACTCGGGCAGCGCCACGCCGGGATCGTTGCTGCGGAACGAGATATAGAAATGGTGCGAACCGGGCAGGCCTTTGTCGGCGACCTGCGTCAGCACGCGGCGAACCACGCTGCGCAGCGCATCGTCAACGAGAGCGTCGTAGTGGAAGCGATCGTTCATGGTCTGTCGGAATACGGATAAAGCATCGGCCCGGCCCCTGCGAGAGTCAATCGCGCGAAGCCGCATAAGAACACTTCCAACAAGAGAAGCGGGGAAGCAAGTGGGAGGGCTTCTGTTGCCCGGTGCCCTCCCGAACCGCGCTTACGTCCGCTGTTTAGGCGGCAGCAGCGAGTGCAACGTCGTTATCGTTGGCACTTGTGAATGGCCCGTCACGGCGGAACCATACCGGGCAAAAACCGCGCCTTTACCACGCTCGTCGATCCTGGTTCGCCCCCGTCGACTCCGCCGCGAGGCGGAGGTGATTGGTGGAGGCGCCGGGTACTGCCCCCGGGTCCGA
>JAFAKN010000442.1 GCA_019235415.1 Alphaproteobacteria bacterium | reverse complement strand
CCGCGTGATGTTCCTGCGCGAGTACCTCGACCAGCTGCGCCGCGCGATCGCCGAGGGCGTGCCGGTGCGCGGCTACTTCCTGTGGAGCCTTTTGGACAATTTCGAATGGAGCGAAGGCTACTCGATCCGCTTCGGCCTGCACTACGTCGACTACAAGACGCAGAAGCGCACGCCCAAGCTCAGTGCCTCGTTCTACAAGAAGATGATCGCCCGCAACGCGCTGGTGTGATCGGTTCGCCAACTCACGCCGGCTGGCCAACGACCATGTCTCCTTTCCAACGCCGCGCCAGCGTTGCAATCGCCGCCATGCCGATCGCCGCCACCACGAACATGCCGAGGAACGCCCGCTGGCCGTGCGCCGCGTAGAGCAGGCCCGCGAGCTGAAAGATCACGGCCTGCGCCGCGCCGGTGCCGATGGCGTAGTAGACGCTCTGGCCCAGCGACACGCCGCTGGGCGGCAGGGCGCGCTGGATGAACGCCATGGCGCCGAGATGGCAGGCGGCGAAGCTGCCGGCGTGCAGCGCCTGGAGGATGACGAGCGCCGGCAGCGCCGTCGTGAAGGCCATGCCGAGCCAGCGCACCATGGCGCAGCCGAGCGCGAAGGCAATCATGCCGCAGACGCCCAGCCGCTGGATCAGCCGGCCGCTCACCAGCATCAGCAGGATCTCGACCGCCACGCTCCCGCCCCACAGGAAGCTGATCGTCAGGTCGCTGAGCCCGGCGGCGCGCCAGGTCAGGGTGCCGAAGCTATAGAGCACGGCATGGCTTGCCTGGCAGAAGCCGGTCGCCACCATGAACAGCAGGAAGGGTCGCGAGGTCAGCAGATCGAGCACGCCGAACGGCGCGTGGCGGCCATCGTGCTTGTGCTGCGGCTCGGCCTTGGGCAGCAGCAACCCGAAGGGTACGAGCAGGACGATGCCGGACAAGGCGACATAGAGAACCCAGGCAGGGCCGTTGCGATCGACGGCAAAGCCGCACAGCACGGTGCCCAGGATGAACGCCACCGAGCTCCAGACGCGCAGGTTGCCGTAGTTGAAACCGCGGGCCCGGGTCTCGTTCACCAACACACCGTCGTACAACGCCATGCTCGGCGACCACACGCTGCCCCACACCAGGCCGACCGCCAGGATCGCGGTGAAAGTGTAGGCGAACTGGTATCCTGTCATCAGCAGGGCGGCGGCCGCGGCCAGCGCCAGGATCACGCCCCGCACGTTGCCCAGCCGGTGCGCCACGACACCGATCAAGAGGGTCGAAGCCACGCTCACCAGCTGGCGGCTCATGTACAGGGTGCCGATTTCGGCGTCCTGCACGCCGCGTTCGCGCAGCCACACCGGCCAGTAGCTCATGAAGGCGCCCGAGGCGAAGAAGTAAGCCGCCCCGTATCCCGAAAGCCTGATCGCGATCAGCAGGCGTGCCGCCTGCCTCCGCCGAAGCGAAGCTCCGGCTTCGCGCAGGCAGGCCATCAGGCGGCGAACTCGCGCCGGATCTCCGCGCTGTGTTGTCCTGCCGTCGGCACCTCGCCCAGCCGCTGCGGTTGGCCGGGCCACGAGGCCGCCAGCGCCGGCGTCGCGACCTCGCCCGTAGTCGTCGTGAAGGTCATGCGGCGTAGCTGCGGATGGACCGAGAGATCGGCGATCGAGCTCACGCGCGCCCAGGCGATCTGCGCCGCGTCTAGCCGCGCCGCCAGGTCGGCGAAGCTCTGGCTGCCGAAGCTCTTCTGGACGATGGCGTTGGTGTCGTCGCGCCGCTCGTTGCGCACCTTGTTGGTGGCGTAGAGCGGGTCCTTCTCCAGTCCCGGCCGGTCGAGCACGCCGTGGCACAGCCGCGCGAACTCGCGGTCGTTCTGGATCGAGACCAGCACCGGCACCCTATCGGCCGTCTGGTAGACGCCGTAGGGCGCGATGAAGGGATGCGTGAGCCCCAGCCGCGGCCATTGGTAGCTGGCGTAGTCGTGCGCCAGCACCGGCACCGTCATCCATTCGGCCATCGACGAGAACAGCGACACGCCGATGGCGCGGCCTTCGCCGGTCCTCTGCCGAGCCAGCAGCGCCTCGAGCACCGCGGCGTGGGCGTACATGCCGGTGCCGATGTCGGTGGCCGAGATGCCGACCCGGCCCGGCGCCTCCTGCGTGCCGGTGATCGACGCCAGTCCGCTCTCGGCCTGCACCAGAAGGTCGTAGGCGCGGCGGTCCTTGTAGGGGCCGAAGTCGCCGTAGCCCGAGATGTCGACGGTGATCAGCCGCGGGTGCCGAGCGCGCATCGCGGCCGAGCCGAACCCGGCGCGCTCGGCGGCGCCGGGTGCGAGGTTCTGGATCAGGACATCGGCCCTGGCGATCAGGCGGTGCAGGAGCGCGAGATCGTCCTCGAGCTTGAAGTCCAAGGTGAGGGACTGCTTGGCGCGGTTCAGCCACAGGAAGTAGCTGGACTGTCCGCGCACGTAGCCGTCGTAGGCGCGCGCAAAGTCGCCCTCCGGCCGCTCGATCTTGATGACCCGGGCACCGCCATCCGCCAGGCGAGCGGAGCAGTAGGGCGCGGCCACGGCCTGCTCCACGCTCACCACCAGCAAGCCGTCCAACGCTCCTGACATGTCGGCAGATTCTCCCGTTTGGCGGCGGGCACCATGCCATAATCGACGCATGCTGCAACTCAGCGCAACCGAGCGCGCGATGGCCGAGGGCGCCGCCGGACCCGCACGCGCGATGGCCTTGCGCATCGTCGCCGACACGGCGCGCATGCTGGGGGCGAACCGCCTGGTGCCGATCGCTTCGGCGCATATCGACGGCTGCCTTTATCACGGCGATTCCGGCACCCTGTTCGCGGAGCGGCTGGTCGCCGAGGGCGGCGCCGTCGCGGTGCCGACGACGCTGAATGTCGGGGCGCTCGACCTTCTGCATGCCGGCCGCGTTCGGCTGGAGCCGCCGCGCGAGGCGATGGCGCGACGCATGATGGACGCCTACCGCGCGCTCGGTTGCCTGGCCACGTGGACCTGCGCGCCCTACCAGGCCGGTCACCGCCCGGCGCTCGGCCAGCACGTCGCCTGGGGTGAAAGCAATGCGGTGGTGTTCTGCAATTCGGTGCTGGGCGCGCGCACCGAGCGTTATGGCGACTTTTTAGACATCTGTGCCGCCTTGTGCGCCCGCGCACCCGAGACGGGTCTGCATCTCGCCGCCAACCGCCGAGCGGCGCTCGCGGTCGACTGCTCGGCGCTCGACGCGGCGCTGGTGCGCGAAGAGGCCTTTTGGCCGGTGCTCGGCGCCTGGCTCGGCATGGTGGCTGGCGCACGAGTGGCGGTGTTCATGGGCCTGCCGGCCGCGGCGATCGAGGAGGATCGGCTGAAGGCGATGGGCGCTGCTGCCGCCTCGACCGGCGCCGTCGGCCTGTTCCACATCGAAGGCGTCACGCCCGAGGATCCGGCCGTCATGCCGGGCCACGACTCGCTCTCGCTTGTGCCGGCGATGCTGCACGAGGCGCGCGACCGGCTTTCCACGACCGTCGTACGGGTTGGCGAAGCCGTCGATGCCGTCGCCGTCGGCAGCCCGCACTTCTCGCTAAAGGAGTTCCGCAGGCTGTTCGGCCTGCTGGCCGGCAGAAAGCCGGCGATTCCGTTCTACGTCTGCACCGGCCGCCATACCCTGGATGCACTGCAGGCCGAAGGCCTGGCGCCGGTCCTGGCCGACAGCGGCCTCACCGTCGTCGCCGACACCTGCATCGTCGTGACGCCGATCCTGCCGCCGAGCGGCGGGCTGCTGCTCACCAATTCCGGCAAGTTCGCCCACTATGTGCGGCCCAACACCGGGCGCGACGTGCTTTACGGCTCGCTGGGCGACTGCGTGGCGACGGCGGTCGCGGGCCGCCTGGTGCGCGACGAAGGCTTGTGGCGATGACGCCACTGCTGCCCGGTCGGGCTCAGGGCCGCGTGCTCAAGCTGCCGCGGCTGTCGTTGTGGGGCGGCGTCGACCCGTTCACCGGCCTGCTGACCGATCCGGCGCTGCCGCATTTCGGGGAAAGCGTGCAGGACCGCGTGCTGATGATCGCCGAGCCGGTCGGCTCGTCGTCGTCGAGCGCCGTGCTGCTGGAACTGCTGCGCGAGGGGCGGGCGCCGGCGGCCATCGTGCTCGGCCGTGTGGATGCGATCGTCGGATTGGGCGTCCTGGTGGCGCGCGAGATGGGCTGGCACGCGATTCCCGTCGCGCTCATGTCGCCGACCGAGCAGGAACGCGTCATCGA
>JAFAKN010000241.1 GCA_019235415.1 Alphaproteobacteria bacterium | reverse complement strand
GGACTTCCCGGCCTTCATCGTCAACCGCATCCTGCTGCCGATGATCAACGAGGCGGTCTACGCGCTGTACGAGGGCGTGGGCAACGTCGAGGCGATCGACACCGGCATGAAGCTCGGCGCCAACCATCCGATGGGCCCGCTCGAGCTCGCCGACTTCATCGGGCTCGACACCTGCCTTTCGGTCATGCAGGTGCTGCACGAGGGTTTGGCCGATTCCAAGTACCGTCCCTGCCCGCTGCTGGTGAAATACGTCGAAGCCGGCTGGGTCGGCCGCAAGGTCAAGCGCGGCTTCTACGACTACTCCGGCGAACGGCCCGTCCCGACGCGGTAGGCGATCTCGACCTCTGATTACCCGTTCAAGGACCGCTTGGCCTACGTCGTGCGTGGCGAGTGCGTCTTGCGATATGACAACGAGCAGGGAAAGGGCGACCACCGCCACGAAGCGGTCGTGGAGCATGCCTATCGCTTCACGACACCGGAGCGACTGCTCGCGGATTTCGCAGCCGATATCTGGAGATGGAACGATGAAAACGGTCGTTCTTGAGGTTCGCTCGTTCGACGAGACGCTGGGCGACACAGGCCTTGACGTCCCGGCCAACCCGCCGTGCCGCTTCGCGGTGCATAGCGATATAACGGCGCTTGCGGCTGCCGGCATCGTCGACCGCGACGATCGCGGCCGCGTCGAATTTCCATTTGATGCCGTCAAGGTCGAATTCCTTCTGCAAGCAGCATAGATTGCGCACCCTCCATCGGGGGGTGACGCGATCGACGGCATGATCTGCGGAGGCGCCGGCGATCGGCCCATCACTGAGCGTCGGGCAGTTGGCTGTCGTTGTCGTCCTGTGACGCGCACGAGCATGGTCTGCATCGCCGACAGTTGTTTTGCCCGTTTTCTGGAGATTGGTCTGATGGCTCGACAACGGCGGGGAGAGAAAATGATCGACAGTCGCCGGTTCGTCCGCGCAGTTCTCGCGGCGCCGCTTTTCATGGTCTTCTGGGTGGGCACTGCCGATGCGCAATGGGTGTTTCTGGCGCGCAAGGCGCTGGGGCGCATCCAGCACATGCGGGAAGGCAGCCAGGACAATGGACGGCCGGGCTACGACTTCGCCACGGTGATCATCGAGGCGCCGGCCGACAAGGTGTTCGCGACGGCACTCGATCTCGCTCGTCACAATCCCGCCGTGCGCGTGGTGATGCAGGACCCCGGCCAGCGCCGCATGCAGATCGCCGAGGGCGATCGCACCGCCACCTTCAACGTCGTGCCGTTCAGCGACGACGTCTCGCAACTTCTGATCGCGGGCCAGGCCGGACCCGGCGAGGATTCGACCTCGTCACGCGTGGTGCAGGCGGTGCTGCGGGTCTGCAAGGAAATGAACAAGCACTGCGAGCTCGGCGGCTGAGCTGTCGCCGCGCGCGCTGACAACGCAGGCGGTCAGCTCAGGCGCAGGAATCGTTCGGCGGTGCGCCAGCGCACGCCGTCGGCCAGCGCCGGCGGCAGCGGCGCCAGGTGCTCTTCCAGCTCGGTCACCGCGCCGGGATAGGTGCAATCGTAGTGGGGATAGTCGGCGCCCCAGAAGACGCATTGCTCGAGGCCCATTTCCTTCAGCCGCGGCAGTATGTGCGCCTCGTCCGATTCGATCGAGATGAAGCACTGCTCGCGGAACAGCTCGCTGGGCTGCCGCTTCAGCCAGGGCACGTGCTGGCGCATCGAGTCGAAATGGCCGTCCATGCGCTCGATCCAGTATTCCAGCCAGCCCAGCCCCGATTCGAGGAAGGCCACCCGCAGCCCGGGATGGCGCTCCAGCACGCCGCCCGCGACGATGTCGAGGCAGGCCGCCATCTGCTCGAACGGATGGCAGATCATGTGGCTGAAAAACAGGTTGTCGTAGCGGCCGGTGGCGAAGCTCTGCATCAGCGCGCCGAAGCTGCCGTGCACGGCAGCGAACAGCCCGTTGGCGGCCACGGCGCTCCAGAACGGCTTTAGCGACTCGTCGTAGAGCGCCAGGCCCTTGTACCGCTCGGGCCGGAAGCAGACGCCCTTCAATCCGAGCTTGGCGATGTGCTCGACCTCGCGCGTGGCGAGCTCGGCGCTCTGCAAAGGCACGATGCCGACCGCAGCCAATCGGCCACCGCCGTCACGGCACATGTCGGCGATCCAGCTGTTGTAACCGTGGCAGGCGGCGGCCGCGACGGCCGGGTCCTCGATGTCGCCGGCGATCAGGTAGAGCGACGGATAGAGCAGGGCGCGCTCGATGCCCTCCTCGTCCAGGACTTTCACGCGCGCAGCGCCGTCGTAGGAGCCGGGGAGGATGTCGTCCCAGGACGGCACCTTGTTCGGATCGTCCATGCCCCACGGCAGGCAGGAGCTCGCGGGGCGTAGATTGTGCCGCAGGCGGCCGTTGATCGAGATCCAGTCGCGCCCGTCGGTATCGCGCTCGACGCGGATGGCGTCGGCGCGATGCCGCTTGTCGATGTAGTCGTTCCACACGGCGGGCGGCTCGCAGATGTGGCCGTCGGCGTCGATGACGCGGTTTGCCATATGGTTCCTCCCGTTGTTTGCTGCGAGAGTTCGCGCGCCGCCCCGTCGATGCAAGGAAAAACCCGCTCATGAGCCGCATGCCGATCCGCATTGCCGTCCTGCACTTCGCCCACGAGACGGTGACGTTCCTGAAGAACGACACCATGCTCGAGGACTTCGTCTACGACGGCTCGCCGGCGAGCGGCGAGGCGCTGCTGGCGCACGATCCGCGCTCCTACATGGGCGGCTTCGTGAAAGTCGCCCGCGAGCACGACGGGGTCGAGCTGGTCGGCATCGAGTCGCCGCTGTGGCCCAGGACCGGCACGGGTTCCGGTTGGATCACCGAGGAGGCCTACGAGACCTTCGCCGCCAAGATGCTCTCCGAATTGCAGGCGCAAGGCCCGTTCGACGGCGTCTATCTCAGCCTGCACGGCGCGATGGGCGTGCGGGGCGTGGCGCGGCCCGAGGCGGAGCTCGCGCGCCGGGTGCGCGCCGTCGTCGGATCGAAGGCGTTCCTCGTCGGCACCTTCGATCCGCACGGCAACGAGGACGAGGCGTTCCTGCGCCACGCCGACATGGCCTTCACGGTGAAGTACTTCCCGCACTACGACAGTCACCTGCAGGGCGAGCGGGCGGCGCGCATGCTGGTGCGGGCGATCCGCGGCGACTACAAGCCCGCAACGGTCACCCAGCGCGTCCCGATCCTCTCGGCCACGGTCCTGCAATGGACCGGGGCCTCGCCGTGGATGGACCTCGTGCAGCGGGCGCTGACCTGGGAAGCGCGCGAGCCCGACCTCTACGTCAACTTCTTCTTCGGTTTTCCCTTCGCCGACGTTCCAGACGTCGGGATGACGTTTCAGGTCATGACGAACGGCGATCCGGCGCTCGCCCGCAAGGCGGCCGACGACCTCGCGACGGCCGCCTGGCGCAGGCGTGAGGCGTTGCTCAAGTCGACCAGGGTCTACACCATTCCCCAGGGAGTCAGTCTCGCGAAGCAGGCGATGGCCACGGGGGCCGCGCCGGTCGTGCTCGCCGATCACAGCGACCGCTCCGGTTCGGCGACATGGCTTCTCAGGGAGATCATCGAGCAGGACCTGTCGGACGTGCTGATCGCGACCATCGCCGACGCTGGCGCAAGCGATGCGCTGAAGGCGAGGGGCGTGAAGGCGGGCGATCCGTTCGACATGCAAGTGGGCGGGCTGGTCGACGAGTCCGCGGGGCGTCCGGTGCGGATCCAGGGCACGGTGCTGAATGCCGTCGAAGGCTACGGCCAGCTCTGGGTCACCGTGAAGTTCGGCCGCGGCAACGTGCTGGTGCTCTCGCGATACCTCGTTCAGGTGATCGAGCCCCAGCCGCTCGCAGCGCTCGGTCTCGACCTCACGGCCTTCAAGGCGTTCGCCATCAAGTCGCGGGTGCATTTCCGCCGCGGCTTCGACGACAGCGGGTTTGCCAAGACGATCCTGCTGGTCGAACCGGCCTCGCCGTTCCTCGGCACCGTGCGGCTCGATGCGCTGCCGTACGAGAACGTCGACATCACGAAGTTCTATCCCTACGGGGCGGCCGAACTTTTCCTGTCGTCGTGAGACGCAGTCACCGGTGTCATCCCGAGCGCAGCGAGGGAGCTTTAAGGCAAGGGAAAGGTCCCTCGCTAACGCTCGGGATG
>JAFAKN010000228.1 GCA_019235415.1 Alphaproteobacteria bacterium | reverse complement strand
CTTGTCGATGAAGACGTGATCCTTGTTCCAGTAGTCGGGGAAGCGCTCCACGACGATGCGATCCTGCGGCACGCGCTCGACGAATTTGTAAGGGCCGGCGCAGACCGGCTTCAGGGAGAACTTGTCGCCGGCCGCCTCGGCGGCCTTCGGCGACACCATCATGCCGGCACGGTCGGTGAGCTGCGCCAGCAGCGGCGAGAACGGCTGCTTGAGGTTGAGCTTCACGGTCAGCGGATCGACCACCTCGACCGTGTCGACGGCGGCGAGCTCGGGCTTGCGGAACGAGCCCTTCATGTTCATGTGCCGCTCGAGGCTGTACTTGGCCGCCTGGGCATCGAACGGCTCGCCGTCATGGAACTTCACGCCGGGCCGCAGCTTGATGGTGACCGCCTTGCCGTCCGCCGCCGTCTCGTGGGTGAGCCCGAGCTGCGGGACGATGCCGCCCTCTTCGTCGATGTCGAACAGCTTGTCGCACAGGGCGGCGAACACGATTCGCGTGGTGTAGAAGCGCGACAGCGTCGGATCCATGGCATCCGGATCGTCGCCCAGGCCGATGCGCAGCTGGGTCTGCGCAAAGGCGGCGCTCGAGGCGAGGCCGAAGAGAATGGCCATGGCAATGCGACGGGCGGCTTGTTTCATGATCGCGCTCTTCGTCTGTGGCTCTCACAGGAGAGAGCATGCTTCATGCCAACTGCGCACGCCCATATGCGCGGCCTTAGAAAATCAGTCGGAATCCCGCCCTGAGCTGATGGTTGGCGGTGCCGCCGCCGACTTCGCCGTCGTAGCTCAGGAACACCGAAGTGCGGTCGCTGATCGCCGCGGCGGCCGAGAAGCCGATCACGGCGTTGTCGGCCTGCGGCGCGGCGCCGAACACGGTGAACTGCGGCCCGGGAGCGGCGGCAAAGCCCGCGGTGATCGGCCGGGCCGTGTTGGCGAACTCGTGCATCCAGCCCAGGCGCAGGCCGAGATCGAGCGGCTTGCCGCCGAGCTCGAAGCTCGCGGCCAAGTCGGCGCCGAAGGTCGTGCGCACCGACGTCGTGGTCTGCGGCGCGACGGCCAGGTTGAAGAAGCTCTGGCCGCTTTCGGTGAAGCCCGCCTGGTTGACCGAGCTCACCTGCAGGCGGCCGAACGGCGTGATCGAGGTCCTGGGCGGCCTGTCGATGGCGAACTGGTAGCCGGATTCGATCTGGCCGAGGAACGTGTTGGCGTTGGTCTGCCCGTTGACGATGCCGGTCTGCAGGCCGGGGATGGAGACGATGCGCTGCGTGCGGTTGTTGGCATTGGCGTAGCCGGCGAGCCCATCGACATAGACCGGCCCTTGCGCGAAGGAGCCGTAGAGCGCGGCGCTCAGCTGATCGGTGTAGCCGTTGCCAGCGAAGCCGTTGACCCATTGCGTGCCGCCGGCATAGGCGCCGGCGATGCCCACCACGAAACGCGGGTCCAGCCGATAGTCGATGCCGAACGCGGTGCCGCCCAGTGTGTAGGTGAGGCCTGCGGCATTGTTGTCGCCGGTGACGGTGCCGGTGGCGCCGATGCCGCTTAGCCAGCCTGAGAAGCGCGGCGGTGGCGCTTCGCCGTCGCAGGCGACGTCGCAGGCCGCGGCCAGGGCCACGCTGCCGGATGCTCCCAGGTTGATGCCGTGAACGGCGGACATCTGGCGGCCGACCGTGTTCATGAACAGCTGGTTGGCCTGCACGTTCACCGTGCCGAAATCGGCGTAGGGCTCGGCGCTCATTGCCTGGAAGGCCGCCGCACCCTGCGTCGTCGGCATGTTGGCCAGCGCGGTGACCAGGCCGCCGACATTGCCGCCGGCGGCGATGGCATCGAGCGCGCCGCCGACCGCCTGCTGGTTCACGGTCTGGCCGGCCGAGCGGAAGGCGTTGGGCGCCAGCACCATCGAGAGATAGAGGTTGTTGGCGTCGAAGGAGAGCGCCGGGACCAGGAAGCCGACGCTGCCGGTCACCGCGCTGAAGTTGGCGTAGCCGCCGTTGGGTCCGCTGGCGATGATGTAGGTCGTATTGGGGACGTAGGTCCCGGGGTCCGGCTGAACGACGAGGGTACCGGAGATCAGCGTCGCCGTGTGACCGGCGCCGACAATGGTGATGCGGTCGCTGGCGGTGGGACTGATCTCAAAGGCCAACGTGCCGTTGTTGACGGTGAGGTTGCCGTCGACCGTGATGTTGCCGATCGAGTTGCCGGGACGGATGGTGCCGCCATTCTGTGTGATGTTGCCTTTGATGTGGCCGCTGCCGCTCAGGATGCCGCCGTTGAGCGTGACGTCGCTCGCGATATTGCCGTTCGCGGCGAGGCGGCCGTCATTGACCGTCAGGCCGCCCAGCACCGTGACGGTGCCGGTGATATCGAGCCTGCCGGTCCCTTTCTTCATGAGCACGCCGCTGCCGTCCATCTTGCCTGAGTAAGTGCCGTCGAAGTTCTGGTCGAAGATGACCGTGGCGTTGTCGCGAATGTCGCCCTGCAGGCTCCGGCTCGTGCCCTGCAAGGTGCCGGCCGACACGGTGGTGCCGGCGCTGTAGGTGTTGTCGCCGCTCAGGATCAGCTTGCCGGCGCCGATCTTGGTCAGGCTGCCGATGCCGCTGATGGTGCCGGCGAAGGTCCCGTCGGTCGCCTGGTCGAACGTGACCGATCTCGCGTTGGGGTTCCCTGCGTTGGTATCGAAGAAAATATTGCCGCGCAGGGTCTCGGTATTGCCCTGCACCGTGCCACCGAAGTTATTGATGCCGCTATAGGTGCTTGTACCGGCGAGGACGAGCGTGCCCGTGCCGACCAGGCCGAGCGTGCCCCCGGCGATGCTCCCGGTCAGGGTGAGGGTCTGACCATCGCTGACCTGAAACGTGCCGCCGGGGTTTGCCAGCGCGAACGGGCGATTGCTGGTGAACGAGCTGGTCGCCCACAAGCCGCCGTTGTTGACCAGGGTGACGCCCGTGCCCGCGGCGCC
The DNA here is from genome assembly GCA_019235415.1 of Alphaproteobacteria bacterium. GTDB lineage: Bacteria > Pseudomonadota > Alphaproteobacteria > Reyranellales > Reyranellaceae > Reyranella. The sequence continues at coordinate 14,941 of JAFAKN010000228.1, read as the reverse complement.
GAGCTTGTCGTCGGAGGCGACCTGCAACGTGCCGAACGCCACCATCGTGCCGCCGGTGTAGGTGTTGGTGCCGGTGAGCGTCAGCACGCCGGCGCCGGCCTTTGTGAGGTGGCCGTCGCCGCTGATGTTGCCGCTCCAGGTCAGCGGATTGAGCGCGACCGTGATCTCGCCGCCGCCGGTGAGCGTGATCGGGCGGTTGATCGAGAGAGCCGCGACCGCGTCCTTGGTCGTGCCGATGATACCGTTGTTCAACGTGATTCCGGTGCCAGCGGCGCCCAGGTTGGCGTCGGTGCTGAACAACAGGTTGCCGCCGCTGACCTTCGTGCCGCCCGAGTAGGTGTTGGCCCCGGAAAGGACCACCTGGCCACCACCGTCGACGATCAGCGTGCCGAGCCCGCTGATCACGCCGCTCCACGTCACCGGGTTCGTCACATTTTGCGAGACATAGAGTGCGCCGGCATTCGTGATCGTGATCGGCCGATTGATGATCTGCCCGCCATCTCCGGAAGCGACCCCGATCGTGCCGTTGTTCAGGAGGATGCCCTTGCCCGCCGCACCCAGGTTGGCATCGGAGTTGAACAAGAGAGTGCCGCTGTCGACCGTTATGCCGCCGGCAAAGCTATTGGTTCCGCTGAGGGTGAGCGTACCGGCACCGATCTTGGTGAGAGCGCCGGTGCCCGACATGGTGCCGGCATAGGTGCCGTCGCCGGCCTGGTCGAAGACCACGGAGGCATTGTTGAGGATGTTGCCCTGCAGGCTCCCACTGTTGCCCTGCAGGACGCCGCTGTTCACGGTAGTGCCGCCGGTGTAGGCGTTGGCGCCGGTCAGGATGGTCGTCCCGGCGGCATCCTTCACCAGCGACCAGCTGCCGGCATTGGCGCCGGTGCCGCCGGCGCCGGTCTGGTCGGCAATAGTGTCGCTGATCGTTTGCGTCTGCCCGGCCGCCGGAGCCAGGGTGAGCGATCCATTGCCCTGGAGAAAGATGCCCGATCCGGCAGCCCCGCCGGCCTGGCCATTGCTGAGATAGCCTGTAGATCCGCCATTGCCGCCAGCGACTGAATTCCCGGAAATGCTGAGCGAGCCCGCCAGGCTCAGAGATCCACCTTCCTGGACGAAGACCGCGCCACCAAGTCCGGCACCGCCTCCGCCGCCGCCGACATGGAAGGTGTTGCCCGCTTCCGACAAGCGGCCACCGGCGCCGCCCAGAAAGCCACCGGGCGCCGTGTTGGGTGGGTTTTGGGACGAGCCGCCGCCGCCGCCACCAAAACCGCCGTTTCCACCGCCGGTGCTGCCACCGCCGCCGGCGCCACCAAACCCGCCACTGCCACCAGTGGAGTTCGTGGAGCCGTCGCCGCCGCCGCCCGTACCGCCTCCGCCACTCACGAAGAAGTTGCCATTGCCGCCGTTCGCGCCGGTGATCCAATACCCGCCACCGCCGCCACTGGTGTTGCTCGAGCCCGAAGTCCCGCCGCCATCGCCGCCGCGCGCCGAGCCGTTCTGCATGTTGACGTTGCTCACCGTCACGGTGGCGGTTGCACCGACGAAGAGCGCGCCGCCTAGTCCGGCGCCCCCGCCGCCGCCTGGACCGCCGTCGCCGTTTCCACCGGTGCCGCCCTGGGCCTTGGCATTGACGATATTGAGGTCGTTGATCGCGACGGTGCCGGTCGGCACGAACAAGCCGCGATACTGGTTGTCGCCGGACAGGGTGAAATTGTTGCCTTTGATGGTGACGCCGTTTTCCACGGTCCGCAGGTTTTGGTGCAAGGTGATGTTCGTGGTGAAGATCACCGTTGCGCCCGGGACGCCGATTGCGTCATTCAGCTGCAATGCGTTGGAGACGAAGATATCCGCGGCACGCGCCGGAAGCGCCGCCGCCAAGGTGCCGGCGCCCAGCAACACGGCGATCGCCAGTCGCGAGATCGGCGTCGACAGGCACGTGCCATTGAGCAGCGTTCCCGCCCGACGTAGCCGCTTCGTTACGCCAAGGTTACTCTCAATTCCGTTGGTCACTGCGCCCCCACGGCTTCCGCGTTGACGCGAAGTGACATCTTTTCCCTCCGTGTGGACGGGGTGCGAATTGCGACGACAAGCCCTAGATTGATCGCTTCGGTCGACCCTGAAAGTCCTTGGCGTTCGCGGCCAGGAAGCTGAAAAATCCTGAAACGGCGGCGACCGAAACGGCGGTGACTCGATCGTGGGGGCAGAGACAAACCGGGAGGAGTTCGTATTCGGCCGCTGGCGCCTCCTGCCCGCGAGTCGCCGCCTGCTGGCCGACGGCGCGCCGATCGCCTTGGGCGGTCGCGCATTCGATGTCCTGGTCGCCCTGGTCGAGGCAGCCGGTCGATTGGTGACCAAGGACGATCTGATGCGTCGCGTCTGGCTCGGCACCGTCGTCGACGAGAACAACATTCAGGTGCAGATATCGGCGCTTCGCAAAGCACTCGGCGCCGACGGCCAGAGGCTTATCGCGACGATTCCCGGTCGGGGCTACCGCTTTGCCGGACAACTGTCCGGGCACGCAACGCCGTCGCCCGCCCTCGCCGCGAGGCCGAGTGGCCCTTCGATCGCGGTTCTGCCTTTCCAGAACATGAGCGGCGATCCGCAGCAGGAATATTTCGTCGACGGCATGGTGGAGGAGATCACCACGGCGCTCTCGCGCATCGGCTGGCTTTTTGTCGCCTCGCGCAATTCGAGCTTCGCCTACAAGGGGCCCGCCATCGATGTGAAACGAGTCGGCCGCGAGCTTGGCGTGCGCTACGTGCTCGAAGGCTCGATCCGAAAGGCCGGCGATCGCCTGCGTATCACGGTGCAGCTCATCGACGCGACCAACGGCGCGCATCTTTGGGCCGATCGCTTCGATGGAACACCAGAAGACGCCTTCGACCTGCAGGACAAGGTAGCGTCGAAGGTCGCAGCGGTCATCGAGCCCACTTTGCAAGCCGCCGAGACGGCGCATTCTGCGAACCGGCCCGCGTCCGATCAGACCGCCTATGATCTCTTTTTGCGGGCCAATGCGTTGGCCTTATCATCGGCGCGGCACGTCCCTGAGGCCGCCCGCCTCTTGCAGCAGGCGGTCGCGCTGGATCCTGACTACGGGCTGACGCTCGCCTGGGCCGCGACGGCCTGCCAGCGGCTGATCTACGACAGTCACAGCGAGGATCCCGCCGCCGACGCCCGCAGAGGTACCGCGTACGCCAGGCGAGCCCTGGAAGTCGCCCATGGCGACCCTGTCACCATCACCAACGCAGCCCTGGCCCTGGCGGCCTTTGGGGAAGATATCGGCGCGATGATGGCCCTGGTCGACCGCGTCTTGGCGCTCAACCCGGACTTCGCCCGCGGCTGGTACATGAGCAGCGTTCTCAGGAACTGGTCGGGTCAATCGGACGTCGCGATCGCACACGCCGAAACCGCGTTGCGTCTCAGCCCCCACACCCGTGTCGGTATGGCGCTGCTCGTCATCGGCTCCGCGCATTTCTTCCGGCGGCGCTTCGATGAGGCCGAGGCAAAGCTTCGACTGGCGATCCGGGAGGATACGAGCTTTCCGGAACCGTATCGTTTTCTTGCGGCGTGCTACGCTCATATGGGCCGAATTGACGACGCGAAAGAGGTCGTCGGGCGGCTCCAGCGCATCAGCAACGTCGTGATTCCAGACGTCGCCATCTTGCGCAATCCCGCACACCGCGAGCTTTATCTATCAGGGCTGCGCATGGCCGCCGGCGAACCCGGTCACGCCGCGGAGGCGTAGATCCGGTCGAGGTCGCGATCGTCGTAAGCGTATTCGGTGGAGCAGAACTCGCACTTCACGGCCACGCGACCGCTCGCGTCACGCAGGTCGTCGAGCTCCTGGCGCTTGATCGAGCGCAGCACGCGGTCGATGCGCTCGCGGCTACAGCGGCAGCGCGCGGCGAGAACCCGTCGGTTGAACACGCGCGGCTGTTCGGCATGGAACAGGCGATGCAGCAGAGTGGTGGAGGGAAGCCCCGGGTCGAGCATCTCCGCCTCGGTCGCCGAGGCCATCAGGATAACCGCCTTGCGCCAGTCGTCCTCGCGCTGCTCGCGATCCTCGTCGAGGCGGCCGGCGTCGAACTCCGGCATCTGCTGGACCATCAGCGAGGCGGCCCGCCAATGCGCCGTGCCGCCGTCGACGATCCGCTCGGCGGCCACCTTGAGGCCGGTCGGCAGCTGCTCGGACTGCCGGAAATACGTGTGGGCGCAGTCGGCCAGCGTGCTGCCTTCCAGGGGCACGATGCCCTGGTAGCGTTCCGTGTGCTGGCCCTGGTCGACCGTGAACGACAGCCGGCCGTGGCCGAACAGCTTTGGCACATAGCCTTCCGGCGCCTCGCCCGCGCCGCCGCCCAAGGCGATGGCGAGCTTCCACGAATCGAACTGCGCATAGCCGCGCAGCGCGCCGTCGGTCGTGAGATCGGTGACCAGGAGACGAATCGGCCCGTCGCCGGAAATCTGCAGGGTGAAGATGCCGTCGTATTTCAGTGACGAGGCGAGCGTTGCGCACAGCACCATCGCCTCGGCGAGCGGCCGCGCCACGGCCAGCGGATAGCCGTGGCGCTCGATGACGGCGTCGAGCGCCGGGCCGAGCCGCACGAGGCGGCCACGCACACCCAACGCATCGAGCTGGAAGGGGAGGACCTGGTCGCGGTCGGACGTGTGCGGGTCGGAAGCGAAGAAGCCTTCCGACGAGGCGCTCACGACAGGCACCAGGCTAAAATGCTCTTTTGCGCGTGCAGGCGGTTCTCGGCCTCGTCGAACACCACCGACTGCGGCCCGTCGATCACCTCGGCGGTGACCTCCTCGCCACGGTGCGCCGGCAGGCAGTGCATGAAGATGGCGTCGGGCTTGGCCTGCTTCATCAGCCGTTGGTCGACCTGGTAGCCGCGCAGCAGGTTGTGCCGGCGCGCCGCGCCGGCGCTGTGCGGGTCTTCGTCGCCCATCGACACCCAGGTATCGGTGACGACGCAGTCGGCGCCGCGCACGATCGTCTCGGGATCATGGCCGATCGTGATCTGACCCTTCGACTTCTCCGCCCAAGCCACGACGTCGGCCGGGGGCTTCAGCTCCGGCGGGCAGGCGACGCGCAGCTCGAAGTCGAACTGGACGGCGGCGTGGATCCAGCTGGTCGCCATGTTGTTGCCGTCGCCCGACCAGGCGATCGCGCACCCCCGGATCGGCCCGCGATGCTCCTCGTAGGTCATCACGTCGGCCATCAGCTGGCAGGGATGGGTCCTGTCGGTGAGCCCGTTGATCACCGGCACCGTCGCGTGCTTGGCCATCTCGAGAAGCTTCTCCTCGACGGTCGTGCGCATCATGATGATGTCGACATAACGCGACAGCACGCGCGCGGTGTCGGCGATGGTCTCGCCGCGGCCGAGCTGGGTGTCGGTGCGGCCGAGCATGATGGTCTCGCCACCCAGCTCGCGCATGCCGACCTCGAACGACACGCGGGTGCGTGTCGAGGGCTTCTCGAAGATCATGGCGAGCGTTTTGCCGGCGAGCGGTCGGCCGTGGCCGCCGTTCGCCCGCGACTTCTTCATCGCCTTGCCGTGATCGAGAATCTGGCGAAGCGTCTTCGGATCGACCTGATCGAGGTCGAGGAAATGCCTGGGCGCAGTCATGACGCTACTCGGGCATGCCGCTACTCGGCGGCCTTGCTGGCACCTTGAGCCGCTTCGAACGACAGCGCCGCCTTCTCGAGCATGCCGACGCCCTCGTCGAGCACCGTCTTGTCGGCGATCAGCGCCGGGAAGATGCGGATCACGTTCTCGCCCGCGATCGGCACCAGCATGCCGAGCGAGATCAGCCGGTCGACCATCTCGCCGGCCGGCACCACGCAGCGCACGCCCTGCAGGAAGCCGGTGCCGCGCGCCTCGGCATAGACCTTGGGATGACGCTTCACCAAAGCCTGCAGCTGCCCCTTGAGGTACTCGCCGCGCTCGTGCACGCCCTCGATGAAGCCGGGCTTCAAGAGCTCGTCGAGCACGGCGTTGGCCACGCCGGTCGCGAGCGGATTGCCGCCGTAGGTCGAGCCGTGCGTGCCGGGCACCATGCCGGCCGCCGCCTTCTCGGTCGCCATGAAGGCGCCGATCGGAAAGCCGCCGCCCATGCCCTTGGCGACCGCCATGACGTCGGGCGCCACGCCCGACCACTGGTAGGCGAACAGCTTGCCCGTGCGGCCGAAACCCGTGTGGATCTCGTCGTAGAACAAGAGCAGGCCGTATTCGTCGCACATGGCGCGCAGCGCCTTCAGGAACTCCGGCGTCGTCTCGCGTATGCCGCCCTCGCCCTGGATCGGCTCGACCAGGATGCCGGCCGTCTCGTCGTCGATCATGTCGCGCACGACGTTGGCGTTGTTGAGCGGCGCGTGCTTGTAGCCCGGCGCCGGCGGCCCGAAGCCTTCGAGGTACTTCTCGTTGCCGGTGGCGGCGAGCGCATTCAGCAGGCGGCCGTGGAACGCCGCCTGGAAGCAGATCAGCTTGTAGCGCTGCGGCTGGCCGTTCACGTACTGGTACTTGCGGATGACCTTGATGCCGCCCTCGATCGCCTCGGCGCCCGAATTGCAGAAGAACATCGTGTCGGCGAAGGTCAGCTCGGCCAAGCGCTTGGCCAGCTTCTCGCCGTTGCCGATGCGATAGAGGTTGGAGGTGTGCCAGAGCTTGCTGCCCTGTTCGGCCAAGGCCTTGATCAGGGCGGGATGGCAGTGGCCCAGCGCGTTCACGGCAATGCCCGACGTGAAGTCGAGGAAACGTCGGCCGTCCGTCGCGTAGAGGTAGTTGCCTTCTCCGCGTTCGAACACGACGTCCTTGCGACCATATGTCGGCATCACAGCCGTAACCACGGGACCCTCCATCAAAAGAAATACCCGCTCAGCGACCACGGCTCCGGAAGTTGGACTGACCGGGGTTGAGCGGGAGGCGGCACTATCTTATCCGCGTCCGGGTGTGTCAACGCGTCCCATGGGTACAGGTACCCGCGGTCATATTCCTCTCCCCCGCTAGGGGGAGAGGCGAGGAGAGGGGGCTGTGACGTGCGTCACCCCCTCTCCCAACCTCTCCCCCTACCGGGCAGGGCATTCGCATATAACGCCCAAATCCCATCATCCCGACCGGAGCCTTGCGCAGCAAGGCGAAGCGGAGGGACCTGTTTTGTTGCTGCATCAACAAAACAGGTCCCTCGACTTCGCCGCCCTTCGGGCGGCTCCGCTCGGGATGACGGGGAATTGGCCATATGCGATTGCCCTGCCCTAACGGGGGAGAGGAACGACGCATGGGGGAAAGGCCGGATGGTCGCGAGTTGTCTCGGGCGAGTGCACTCTGCTAGGACACCCGCTTCCCATGAACCCGCTTCCGACCCGCAATTCCCGGCTCGCCTGGCACCGCGCGGCATTCCGCTCGGTGACCGAGATGCTGGATCATGCGGCCGGCGGCGAGACCGGCATCACGTTTTATAATGTCCGGGGCGAGATTCTCTCGACGCTGCCGTGGCGCGAGCTTCAAGGCCGCGCCCAAGTCGTGGCCCGCCGGCTGATCGGTGCGGGCTTGGCACGCGGCGAGCGAGTCCTGATCACGGCCGACACCTGGCCCGGCTTCTTCGATCTGTTCTTCGGCGCGCAATACGCCGGCTTGCTGCCTGCGCCGGTGTCGATCCCAGTCGGCGTCGGGGGCAAGGATGCCTACCTTGAGCAATTGCGCCGCCAGCTCGCCGCCTCGGGCGCCGTGGCGGCGTTCGGCATCGACGAACTCGCGGGCTTCCTCGCCGAGGCCGCCGCCGATTCAACGACGGTGCGCCTGCATGGTGGCATGAGCGCGCTCGACGCGCTGCCGGAGAAGCCGGTCGATTTGCGGCCGCTGCAACCGGACGAGCTTTGCTACATCCAGTTCTCGTCCGGCAGCACGCGCCATCCGCATGGCGTGCCGATTACGCAAGCGGCCCTGATGGCCAATCTCGACGGCATCACCGGACCGGCCGGCCTCGAGGTCGTGGCCGGCGATCGCGCCGCGAGCTGGCTGCCGCTCTACCACGACATGGGACTGATCGGCTTCCTGATGGCGCCGCTGTCGGCGCAGCTGTCGATCGACTACCTGACGCCGCGCGACTTCGCTCGCCGGCCGGCGCAATGGCTCAACATGATCTCCCGGAACCGGGGCACCATCGCCTACAGCCCGAGCTTCGGCTACGACCTCGCGGCGCGGCGCGCGGCGAGCCAGGTGGCATCCGACCTGGACCTCTCCTGCTGGCGCCATGCCGGCATCGGCGGCGACATGATCCGGCCCGACGTGCTGGAGCGTTTCGCCGAGACCTTCGCGCCGGCGGGCTTCGACGCCAGAGCCTTCATCCCGAGCTACGGCATGGCCGAGGTGTGCCTCGCCATCACCTTCGGGCCGCACGACCATGGCGCACGCACCGACCGGGTCGATCGCGTGACGCTCGCCGAGCGTCAGCGCGCCGAGCCGGCAGCCAATGGCGACGCTCACCGCAGCCGCCGCTTCGTGCTCTGCGGCAGGGTGCTGCCCGGCCATCGGCTGGAGGTGCGCGGTCCCGACGGGCGGTTGCTGGCGGAGCGCGAGGTCGGGCGCATCTTCGTGAAGGGCCCCAGCATCATGCCCGGCTATTTCGCCGAGCCCGACGCGACACGCGAGGTGCTGTCCGACGACGGTTGGCTCGACACCGGCGATCTCGGCTACATGCTGGACGGCGAGATCGTCGTCACCGGTCGCGCCAAGGACCTGATCATCGTCAACGGCCGCAACATCTGGCCGCAGGACATCGAATGGGCCGTCGAAGCGCGGCGCGTGGTGAAGAACGGCGACGCGGCCGCATTCTCGGTCGAGACTGCTGACGGCGAACGCGTGGTCGTCGCGGTGCTGGCGCGCGTATCGGGCGAGGAGGCGCGCCAGGCGCTGGCGCGTGACGTTGCCGGCGCGGTGCGCGAGACCGTGGCGGTCGATTGCGATGTCGCGCTGGTGCCGCCGTCGCTCGGCCTGCCCACGACCTCCTCGGGCAAGCTGTCGCGCGCCCGCACCAAGGCGAACTACCTTGCCGGCCTCTACTCGCCCAAGCCCGCTGCCGCGTGACCCCCCTCTTTCTCCTCCCCTTCGCGGAATGCTTGTCGCCAAGCGCGCGAGGCGCCGGAGGGGTCATCGTGGAGCGCGGACCTCCTGGTCCGCTCATGATTCATGAGGGCGGACCAGGAGGTCCGCGGTCCGATGAGCTTGACCCCGCCGGTCGCTGCGCGACCACCTCCCCTTCGCGGAACCCGCGAAGGGGAGGGGAAGAGCGATGATCGTCGCGGTCACCGGGGCGACCGGGTTCATCGGGCCGGCGCTGGTGAGCGCGCTGGCGCGGCGCGGCTACAAGCTTCGGTTGCTGGTGCGGCGCTGGTCGCCGCTGCCGTCGCTGCCGGGCGTCGAGGCCGAACTGGTGCTGGGCGACCTTTTAGACGAGGCGGCGCTGAAGCGGCTGGTCGATGGCGTCGACGCCGTCGTGCACGCCGCGGGCCTGATCAAGGCGCGGCGGCCCTCGGACTTCATGGCCGTCAATCGCGACGGCACCGCGCTGCTTTCCGCCATCGCACCCGACAGCCGGTTGGTCCTGCTGTCGTCGCTGGCGGCCCGCGAGCCGCAGCTTTCGCCCTATGCCGCCAGCAAGCGGGCGGCGGAGGAAGTGGTATCCGGCCGCTCCGGTCCCTGGCTGACGGTACGGGCCCCTGCCGTCTACGGGCCGGGCGACCGCGAGACCTTGGCCTATTTCCGGGCCGCGTCGCACGGCATCGCCCTGCAGCCCTTGGTCGAAGGCGCCAGGCTGTCCCTGATCCATGTCGCCGACTTGGCGGAGGCCATAGCGACCGCCGTCGACAAGCCCCCTGACTCGTCGATCTTCGAGGTCGATGACGGCCGGCAGGGCGGCTACCTTTATGCCGACATGGCCCGCGCGGCCGCCAAGGCGCTCGGCCGGAAAATCCGGCCGATCTCCATTCCGCGGCCGGTGATGCAGGCGGTGGCGAACTTAAATCGCCTCGTGCAAGTTCTTGGCGGGCCCACGCAAATCCTCAGTTCCGACAAGATCAACGAGATTTTTCACCCCGACTGGCGGGTCCATGATCGGCGCTTGGCGGCAGCGGTCGGCTGGCAGCCGCGTTATGGTCTTGAGGTCGGGTTCGGGGACACGGTCGCGTGGTATCGCCGGCAGGGCTGGCTCCCCAACCCGTGAAATACTGCGTAACAAATTGTCATTTCACAAAGAATCGCCGTTTCTGTCACAACATCGGCACCCCGGACGGAGAGATGCGTTTGCGCACTGCCCACCAATTGACCGTCGACAACGACGGCGTCCTCGATACGATCGCCCTCGGTCGTGTCGTCTCGCGTGCCACGATCGTGCGCGAGATTTGCCATCATCTGGCGCCCTATCAAGTCGGCGAGAAGCCGATCAACGGCGCCACCGTGATCGCCAAGGACCTGACGATCGATTCACTCGCCATCATGGACATGGTGATGGAGCTCGAAGATCGCTTCGACGTCTCGATCCCGATGAACGTGATCGCCGAGATCCACACCGTCGATCAGCTCGCCGATACCATCCAGGACCTGCGCGCCCGCTAGGGCCTGCCCGTCATGGGTTTGTTTGATCGTCATGCCGGCCTGCTGGAGGCCTATCGCACGGTCCGCACGACCGGGCAGGACCCGTTCCACATCCGGATGGAGCGGGTGCTCTCGCCCACCGAGGCGATCATCGACGGCAAGAAGACGCTGCTGGTCGGCACCAACAACTATTTCGGCCTGACCTTCGATCCGTCCTGCATGGACGCGGCGATCGAGGCGATCCGCGCCGAGGGCACCGGCACGACCGGCTCGCGCATCGCCAACGGCAGCTACAACGAGCATATGGCGCTCGAGCACGAGATCGCCGAGTTCTACGGCAAGAAGCACTGTATGGTGTTCACCACCGGCTACCAGGCCAATCTCGGCGTGATCCCGGGCCTGGTGGGGCAGGGCGATTTTCTGCTGATCGACGCCGACAGCCACGCCTCGATCTACGACGCCTGCAAGATGACCCAGGCCGAGGTCATCCGCTTCAAGCACAACGATCCCTCGAGCCTCGACGCCCGCCTGCGCCGGATTAGCGAGAGGAAAGAGGGCGATCGCGAGGCCAACCGGCTGGTGGTGCTGGAAGGCATCTACTCGATGCTGGGCGACAGCGCGCCGCTGAAGGAGTTCGTCGAGGTCTGCAAGCGCTACGGCGCCTACGTGCTGATCGACGAGGCGCATTCGCTGGGCGCCCTGGGCGAGCACGGCCGCGGCCTGTGCGAGGCGGCGGGCGTGCTCGACGACTGCCATTTCATCGTCGGCACCTTCTCCAAGACCTTGGGCGCGATCGGCGGCTATTGCGTGTCGGACGACCCCGACTTCGACATCCTGCGCGTGACGGTGCGCTCCTACATGTTCACCGCCTCCTCGCCGCCCTCGATCGTCGCCTCGGTGCGTCAGGCGCTGCGCGTGGTGAAGGCGCGGCCCGAGCTGCGCAAGCAGCTGTGGGACAACGTGGCGACGCTGTACGACGGCCTGGCCGGCCAGGGCTTCAAGCTCGGCCCCGAGCACGGCCCGGTGGTCGGCGTGCACCTGCCCGACCGCGAGACCGCCATCGCCTTCTGGCGCGCCATGCTCGACGCCGGCATCTACGTCAATGTCGCGACGCCGCCCGCCACGCCCAACGGCGTATCGCTGCTGCGCTGCTCGCTGTGCGCCGTGCACACCCGCGCGCAGCTCGAGCACATGGTCGAGGTGATGGCCGGCATCGGCCGCCAGATGGGCCTGCTGCCTCCCGCCAAAGCGCGCGCCGCCAGCGGCCGCTAGTCAGCGGCCAGAACCTTTCCTGGCGGTAATTCGAGCTGACCCTGGGGCACTTGTGCGGTTACGGCAGCTGATCGATGATGTCGTTGAGTTCGTTTGCAGAAAAAACACGGCCCGGTCGATCAGCGATTTCAGCCATACGCGTGTCTGGGAGGCTGCGGGGAACGGGGCGGTAGTGCCTTATTTTACCGCGCTCAACCTGCTTCCGGTTGAGATCGAAGATGCCGCCATCAAGTGGGCGAGAGAGGAGGCGGCGAAGCTTGTTGCCGCGAGATCGGGCAGTACAGCCGTACAACGTCGAGGTTACCGAGGTTTCAGAGAAAGCCTTCGATGCCATCGCAGCTAGATGGCCGCTCGCCGTGGATTCGCTGGACGCTCTTTTTCTCTTCTTGAACAGACGCCGCGGCAGGTTGGCATTCACCTACCGCAAATGGATGGTGGCGATTTTTATGTGGCACAAACGCCTGCAACGACAGGCGGCCGTCGCTGCGAGTCCTTTACGAGTGCCCACTCGGCGGTTGGTGTCGACAGCCCTTTTCTACGGGTACCGCTCGCGAGGCCTCAGCCTGGCCGATGCCTGCGTTCAATGGGTCACTGAGGGGGTCACGGTGGGGCTCACAACGCCGGCGCCGACCTCGGGCCGTGGTCGCGCCTCGCTGCAACGGCGCAGCGCGCCGATTGCTTCCTGCGCGCCTGTCGAGCGGAGATCGACCACGGCCTCGGCGTCGAACGACGCGGGCGCGACCAGGTCGAAGCGCAGCGTCATCGTGCCGCCCCTTTGCATGGCGGACAGCAGCCGGTTCGACAACGAGAGAACGGCGCCGTCTTCGGCGTCTGCCACCACGGCGTAATTGTCGGCAAAGGCCAAGGTCACGGGGAAAACCTGGTCGTCGATGGCAACCTCAGCCTTCGGATCGTCCCGCAGGGACGATGCGTCGGCGCGCAGCGGCCGTAGGGGACGCTGGTCGGAGGTGTACAGCTGAAGCTGCAGCACGCGATGCCGACCATCACCCTCGCAGCCGAGCACGACCGCATCGAGGTTGAGATTGGTGGAGACCGGTTCCGTCGCGGCGTAGCCCGGGTCCGCGGTTCCCGCTTCGAGAGCCCAATGATGGGAGTCGAGGTCGCCGGAGGCAGCCCACCCGGCCGTGCTCGCAGCGAAGACCAGCGCCATCGGGGCCAGCACTATCGGGGGACGGAACCTGCGGCAGAAGGCGATCATGGAACGGCTCCCGGCGATCTCAATGACGCGAGGGTACCGGTGGTGCGCGCAGACCGTTTGAGGCAGGTCAAAAGTCGCGGTCCAAAGCGCCGGCGACATCGCAATTTGCACTATTGTGTTAAGGAGTTGGGCTAGGTTGGGTTGCACGCAGTGCCGTTGAGAAATTGGGCCTGGGAATGCTAGGCAGCGGGCGATGTTCACGCTCGCCCATCTGTCGGACCCCCATCTGCCGATGCCGCAGGCGCGCCTCTTCGAGCTCCTGAACAAGCGTGCGACGGGCTACGTCAACTGGTGGCGCAATCGGGTACGCTTGCACCAGCCGCAGGCCCTGAGCGCGGTCGTGGCCGACCTCAAGGCGGCGCAGCCCGACCATATCGCGCTCACCGGCGATCTCGTGAACGTGGCGCTCGGCGCGGAGTTCAAGCTCGCCGCGCGCTGGCTCGAGGCGCTCGGCTCGCCGTCCGAGGTGACGCTGATCCCGGGCAACCATGACACGTATGTTGCCACGGCGTGGCCCGAGAGCCTCGGCCTGTGGGGTGCCTACATGGCGAGCGACGGCGCACCGCCGGCTACAGGATTCGACGTTTTCCCCATCGTGCGGCGGCGCGGGCCGTTGGCCCTCGTCGGCCTGTCGAGCGGCGTGCCCAAGCCGCCGTTGTTCGCCACGGGCACGCTGGGCAAAGCGCAGCTCGAGCGCGCCGAGCGGCTGCTGGCCGAGCTCGGGCGCGAGGGCCTGGTGCGCATTGTGATGATCCATCATCCGCCGCTCACCACGGAAAAACGCTTCAAGCGACTGACCGACGCCACTCAGTTCCAGGCCATGATCCGGCGCGTCGGCTGCGAGATCATCCTGCACGGCCACAATCATCGCAGCGAGGTTGCGCGCATCGCCGGACCCGCCGGTCCCGTGCCCGTGGTCGGCGTGGCGTCCGCGTCGGCTGCCGCCGACAGCAAGTACGGCCGGGCGCGCTACCATCTACTGCGCTTCCGCGCTGACGCCCGGAGGGGCGGCTGGAGCATCGAGATCGAGATGCGTGCCATCAACACCGGCGGCGCCGGCTGCGAGCCGGACGGGACCCTGACGTTCCACACGCAGCAACCGCTGGCCATGGTAGCTTGAGCCGACATGGCAGCTTCAGACATCGTGGTCTCGCCGGTCGACGGCAAGGCCGACCTAAAGGCCTTTATCGACTTGCCCAAGCGGCTTTATGCCGGCCACAAAGGGTACATCCCTCATCTCGACGCCGAGCGGCGCGATGCGTTCTCGCCGCGCAAGAACCCGCTGTTCCGTCACGTCGAGGTGCAGTTCTTCCTGGCGCGTCGCGCCGGCCGGGTGGTCGGGCGCATCACCGCCCAGGTCGATCGCGCCTATCTCGAGCGCTACGCCGATGCGACCGGCCACTTCGGCTGCCTCGCCGCCGAGGACGATCCGGCGATCTTCGCCGCGCTGCTCGACGCCGCCGCGACCTGGCTGCGCGGCAAGGGGCTGAAACGCATCACCGGCCCGTTCAGCCTGTCGGTCAACGAGGAGGTCGGCCTGCTGGTTTGGGGCTTCGACAGCCGCTCGGTGCTGCTGACGCCCTACGATCCGCCTTATGCCGGCGCGCGCGTCGAGGGAAGCGGCTACGTCAAGGTCAAGGACGTCTTCTCCTACGACTACGACGTCCAGAATGCCCCCGAAACGCTCGGCAAGAAGCTGATGGAGCGGGCGGGCATGGCCGGCCGCGTAAAAGTGCGCTCGGCCGACATCAAGAAGTTCGACGCCGAGGTGCGCACCTTGGTCGGCATCTTCAACGACGCCTGGAGTGACAACTGGGGCTTCGTGCCCTTCACCCAGGCCGAGATCGACCACGCCGCC
>JAFAKN010000077.1 GCA_019235415.1 Alphaproteobacteria bacterium | reverse complement strand
CAGCACAGCACTGGTCGGGCGGGCAGGCGGCGCGTTGGGTGGTGATCCCGAGCGCCCAGAGCGACCGTGAGCTCGACGATCCCAAGGTGCCGGATTTCATCCGCGCGCAGGGCAACTTCCAGCTGCTGCATACCCGCGACCGCGCCGTCGCCAACAGTAAAGCCTTCGTTGAGCCGTTGCTGAGTGCGACCGCCGTGTGGTTCGACGGCGGCCGACAATGGCGGCTGGCGGATACCTATGGCGAGACCAGGACCGAGGCGGCGCTGTACGGATTGCTGGATCGCGGGGGCCTTATTGCCGGATCATCGGCGGGCGCCAGTATCCAGGCGTCGTACCTCGTACGCGGCTCGCCCGCGGGCAATACCAGGCTGATGGCTCCCGGTCACGAACGCGGCTTCGGTTTCCTCAAGAACGTCGCCATCGACCAGCACATCGTGACGCGCGGTCGCGAGGCCGATCTTTCCCGTCTGGTCGCGCTCCATCCGAACATCCTGGGGATTGGCATCGACGAGGGCACGGCGATCCTGGTGCGCGGCGAGGTGTTCACGGTCGTCGGGCCGAGCGTGGTGGCGATCACCGACGGCGCGCCGCACGGCGGCCGTGCGTACTACACGCTGCGGCAGGGCGCCTGCTTCGACCTTGCAAGCTGGTCTGTGCTCCCGCCTAGTCCTCTCCCCCGATAGGGACCCGATAGGGGGAGGTTGGGAGAGGGGGTTACCCTCTCCTCGCCTCTCCCCCTAGCGAGGCAGAGGAAGTATGGAACGCCATGCAAGACATGCCTCAAGAACGCCTAGAAGATGGCCGAGGGGAGGGGCGATGCTGAGCTTCATCGCCTTCGCTCAAGGCGCCGCCGATCGGCTCTTTGTACGCAAGGGTTCCGCGGTCGGAGCGTGGGCGCTTCGGCTGTTCGTCATGCAGCGTCGCCTGCGTTCCAGCGAGCTGACGCAGATTCTGGTGTGCGCCGTGTTCGGCTCGCTGATCGGCGCGCTGACCGCCGGCCTGCACACCTCGGTCGATCTCATCCATCGCTTTGCCTTCAACATCGCCGGTCCGGAGACGCTCAGCACCGGCATCGGCGTCGATACGCAGCGCATCCTGATGGTGCCGGCGATCGGCGGCCTGGCCTTGGGGCTGGCGGCGCTGGTCATGCGCCGCTTCCGGTCGAGCGACATCGTCGACCCGATCGAGGCCAATGCGCTGCACGGCGGCCGGATGTCGCTGATCGACAGCCTGCGGCTGGTGTTCGACACGCTGCTGTCCAACGCCTCGGGGGTGGCGATCGGCATGGAGGCGGGTTACAGCCAGCTGGGCTCGGGCGTGTTCTCCAAGGTCGGCCAATATTTCCGGCTGCGCCGCTCGGACCTGCGCATCTTCGTCGGCGCCGGCGCGGCGGCGGCCATCGCCGCCGCCTTCAATGCGCCGCTCGCCGGCGCGTTCTACGGCTACGAGCTGATCCTCGGCAGCTATGCCATCCGCGCCCTGCCGCCGGTCGCGGCGGCGGCGCTGGCCGGCACGCTGACCGAGCGCGCGCTGCTCGATCCGCCGCCCTTGTTCGGCGTCGGCCATGTGCTGGCCTTCAGCCAGTGGGCGTACGTGCTGTTTGCCCTGCTGGGCGTGGTGGCGGCGGGCTTCAGCATCCTCGCCATGCAATCGGTGACCTGGGCCGAGCGGGGCTTGCGCAAGCTGCGTCTGCCGGGATGGATCCGGCCGGCGATCGGCGGCATGCTGGTGAGCGTCCTCGCCCTGCCGGTGCCGCAGGTCCTGGGCAGCGGCCACGGCGCCATCCAGCTGGTGTTCGACGGCGACTACACCCTGCCGGTGCTTCTGCTGCTGCTCTGCGCCAAGTGGCTCGCCTCCTCCATTTCGCTCGGCGCCGGCTTCCGCGGCGGCATGTTCAGCTCGTCCCTGTTCCTCGGCTGCCTTCTCGGCGCGGCGTTCGCCGACGGCGCTGCGATGGTGGTGCCGCAGCTGGTCGAGCAGCATTCGGTGCTGATGATGGTCGGGATGGCCTCGGTCGCCGCCGCGATCATCGGCTCGCCGCTCACCATGGTGTTCCTGGTCCTGGAAGGCACC